>NZ_SMOA01000141.1 GCF_004353985.1 Paracraurococcus ruber
CGCGGCGCGCGGCGACGTCTACCGGCCGCGGCGCGGCGGCCGGCGCCGGGCACGCCGCAACCGGCACGCCGCGCCGGCGGGCCGTTCACTTGCGGCGGCGATCCGCTGTAGCCTGCCCGGCAATGCCGGCGCCTGCCGGCCCGGCGTGGCCCAGGCGGCAACCACGGCGATGGAGGATGATCGATGGCGTTCTACCGAGGCATGACCTGCGAGAACGTGACCCTGACGGGCCACGGCGGCACCCCGATCACCGCCTATGTCGCCAGGCCCGCCGGGGCCGGCCCCTTCCCCGGCGTCGTGCTCATCCATCATTTGCCGGGCTGGAGCGAGCTCTACATCGAATCCACCCGCCGCTTCGCGCATCACGGCTACCTGGCGATCTGCGCCAATCTCTACGAGCGGGCGGGCGAGGGCCATCCGGACGACGTCGCCGCCAAGGTGCGCGCGGAAGGCGGCATCCCCGATGCGCAGATGGTCGGCGACACCGCCGCCGCCGTCGCCTGGATGCGGGCGCAGGCCGACTGCAACGGCAAGGTCGGCATCTACGGCTCCTGCTCCGGCGGGCGGCATGCGGTGATCTATGCGTCGCAACGGCGGGACGTGGACGCCGCCGTGGACATGTGGGGCGGCCGCGTGGTGATGGGCGCGGAGGAACTGAACGCGAAGACGCCGGTCGCGCCGATCGACATGACGAAGGACCTGTCCTGCCCGCTGCTCGGCATCTTCGGCAATGACGACCGCGCGCCGAGCCCGGAGCAGGTGGACCAGCACGAGGCGGCGCTGAAGGCCGCCGGCAAGGACTACGAGTTCCACCGCTACGACGGCGCCGGCCATGGCTTCAACTACTGGCACCGGCCGCTCTACCGGGTGGAGCAGGCGATGGATGCCTGGGGCAAGGTCTTCGCCTTCTTCGGCAGGCATCTCGCGGCCTAGGGAGGATCGCGGGAGGGCGTGAACGCCCGGATGCGGGACTCCCCTCTGCAATCAATAGGAGTAGCAGCTCGCGCGTTCAGAAGGACGCGCGAGCTGCTCCGGTACGGAGTGCGGAGCGTCGATCCGCTCCGCGACAGATGGCCCGGCGGCGATGGCGGGCGGCGTGGCCGCCCCGCGGCGTTGGGCCACCCCGCAGCAGCCCCTCGGCGGGCATCATCGTCCAGGAGAGTTCTGCATGTGCACCTCCATCATCGAGATCGTGGATGCCGAGGGCATGGCGAAGCGCGGGGAGGCGTGGTTCCCGCTCTCGCAGGCCGTGGTGGCCTATGACCATGCGCGGCATGCGCCGCTCGGCGACGTCATCACGCTCGATTTCCTCAACACGCGCCTCGATCCCGGGGCGCGGGCCGGGGTGGAGATGACGCTGGAGACCGCGAAGGCGCTGCGCGCGGCGCTCGACCGCGCCATCGCCGCGGCCGAGTTCGAGGAGGCCGAGATCCGCGGCAAGGCTGCCCCGCCGCGGCTGAACCGGGCCGCCTGATCCCGCGCGGCGGGTCGGGCGGGGAACCTGCCGCGCTGCCACGCCGGACCGGCGGGGGATCGCCCGCCGGAGCAGATCCCGACCGGGTGGCCTCACCCGATCGGGTGAAGCTGCCCGTCGGTCCGAATGACTGGAGCGGTTCCCCTGCGCCATGGCGAACGGCAACCGCGCTGGTGTCCCGCATCCGAGATGCGTCGCCACGGGTGGCGTCCTGCGGTCCGGACCACTCGCCTTTGTTTTCAGTGCCTGCTGGTCCGCTGCAGTCGCAGCGGGCAGGACACCAGAGCGGCTCGCGCGTCCCTCGGAACACGCGAGCCGCTCGATCCTGTTGATGGCAGGGCGGAGTCTCGCGTCCGGGCATCCACGCCCTCCCGCGATCCGCGCTAGCGCGGGCGCAGCGACTCCACGCCGCCCGGCTGGCCCACCCCGCGGTCGCGCAGGCAGTTGCGGTAGGCCCGCAGCTGCGCCTGGCGGATCTCGCCCTCCAGCCGGGTCTGGTTGAAGGTGTTGTTGGTGTTGGTCTCGCGCGCCAGGGTCCGCACCTCCGGCGCATTGCGCGACTCCGCCCAGCAGGCGCGATGCTCCGGCGTGTCCTCGCCGGGCGGCGGGCCGCCGCCGCCGAACATCCCGCAGCCGCCCAGCAGCAGCAGGGCCGCGATCGGCACCAGGCGGATCATGCGTGCGACAGCCAGTCCTCGATCAGCCGCCGGGCGATCGAATCCGCGCGCGGCAAGGCGAAGCCATGCGCCTTCGGGTCGCGGATCTGCTCGCGGCTGAACCAGCGGGCGTCGCGCAATTCCTCGGTGTCGATGGTGATCTCGTCGCTCAGCCCCTCGGCATGGAAGCCGAGCATGATGGAGGACGGGAAGGGCCAGGGCTGGGAGGAGTGGTACCACACCTCGCCCACCTCGATCCCCGCCTCCTCCTTCACCTCGCGCCGCACCGCCTCCTCCAGGCTCTCGCCCGGCTCCACGAAGCCGGCGAGCGTCGAGTACATGGTGGTGGTCGGGAAGCGCTGGGAATGGCCCAGCAGGCAATGGTCGCCGCGCACCACCAGCATGATGACGGCGGGGTCGGTGCGCGGGAAATGCTGCGCGTTGCAGTTGCCGCAGACCATCACATGGCCGGCCGAGCGCGGCTCGCAGCCATGGCCGCAGACACCGCAGAAGCGGTGCTTGGTGCGCCAGTGCATCAGGCCGCGGGCATGCGCCAGCACGCTGGCCTCCCCCGCCGGCAGCAGGCCGGCGACGGCGCGCAGGTCGGTGAAGGCGCCCATGCCCTCGGGCAGCAACGGCAGCGGGTCCTCGGCGCCGGAACAATCCACGGCGAAGACCGGCCGCTCCTCCCACAGGCCGAGGAAGGCCCAGGGCCCGCCCGCCATGCGGACCGATTCGGCGGCCGCGCCGGTCAGCAGCACGGCTTCCGGCGTCCCCTCCGCCACGCCCTTCATCAGGCTGCGGCTGCGCCAGACCGGCGCGAAGAGCGTGTCCGGATCGGCCAAGCTGGCGGCGATCCAGGCGGCATCGTCCCGGCGCTGCGCCGCGCGGTCGAGGGGGCTGCCGGTATAGGCGTTGGGCCGGCTGGCGGGGATGGAGAGCATGCAGGGCGGACCCTGCCATGCGGCCCCCCGGCCGGCAACCGGCCCGTCAACCAGGGCGGCGCGGCCGCCCGGCCTTCTCGCCCGCCGGCGTCGGGCCCGGCCGGTTATCCCCCGCTCGTTCCCGCCGCCGCCTTGCGTCGCGGGCCGCGCGGCATGATATGGTGCCCTTGGAAGGTCGGCGCGGACGGGCTCCTCGCCAACCCGGTCAGGTCCGGAAGGAAGCAGCCGTAACGGGTTCTTGCCCGGGTCGCTTGTCGGCCTTCCACCGCCCCGGGGCGCCCGGCGCACCGCCCCAGGTCCCGGCGGGCCACTCTCCAGCAGGATTCCGCCGCGGCGATGTCCTCCATGCTCTCCGGCACGCCCGACAGCCCGGATGAGGGCCTGCCCGAGCCGCCGCCGCCCGAGGGCCCCGGCCTGTTCGGCGACGCCTTCGGCCCGGCGCCCGCCCCGGCACCGCCGGTCGCGCCGACTCCGCCGGCCGCGTCGCCGCCCCCTGCCCCGCTGACCACCGTCTTGGACGCCCCAGCGACGCCCTACCGCGTCCTCGCGCGCAAGTACCGCCCCAGCAGCTTCGCCGAGCTGATCGGCCAGGACGCGCTGGTCCGCACCCTGCGCAACGCCTTCGCGCAGAACCGGGTGGCGCATGCCTTCATGCTCACGGGCGTGCGCGGCGTCGGCAAGACCACCACCGCGCGCATCATCGCCCGCGCGCTGAACTGCATCGGGCCCGATGGCACCGGCGGCCCGACGCCCGACCCGTGCGGCACCTGCCCGGAATGCCGGGCGATCCTCGCCGACCGCCACCCGGATGTGCAGGAGCTCGACGCCGCGTCCAACAACGGCATCGACGATGTGCGGGAGCTGCGGGAGAGGCTGCGCTACCGCCCCGCCCAGGGCCGCTTCAAGGTCATCATCCTGGACGAGGTCCACATGCTGTCGACGCCGGCGTTCAACGCGCTGCTGAAGACGCTGGAGGAACCGCCGGCCCAGGTGAAATTCATGCTGGCGACGACCGAGCTGCGGAAGGTCCCGGCCACCATCCTGTCGCGCTGCCAGACCTTCCACCTCAAGCGCGTGCCGCAGGACCGGCTGCGGGCGCATTTCGATGCCATCGCCGGCAAGGAAAGCGTGACGGTGGAGGAGGAGGCGCTGGCGATGCTGGCCCGCGCCGCCGATGGCTCGGTCCGCGACGGGCTGTCGCTGCTGGACCAGGCGATCGCGCTGGCGGGGCCGGAGGGCGGCGTGACCGCGGAGGCGGTGCGGGACATGCTCGGCCTAGCCGACCGCGCCCTGGTGCTGGACCTGATGGAGGCGCTGATGGCCGGCGACACGCCGGCGGCGCTGGCGCTGATGGACCGGGCGCATGAGCGCGGCGCCGACCCGGCCGTGGTGCTGCAGGACCTGCTGGAGCTGACCCATACCCTCACCCGGCTGAAGAGCGTGCCGTCGCTGCGGAACGACCCGTCCCTGACGGAGGCGGAACGGACCCGCGGCGCGGCGCTGGCGGAAAAGCTCTCCGTCCCCGTGCTGGGCCGCGCCTGGCAGATGCTGCTGAAGGGCCTCTCCGAGGTGAACGAGGCGCCGGACCGCCGCGCCGCCGGCGAGATGGTGCTGATCCGCCTGGCGCATGTGGCGGAGCTGCCGACGCCGGGCGACCTGGTGAAGCGGCTGGCCGAGGGCGGCGGCGGCCTGCCCGGCGGCGTGCCCCGCCCGGCGCCGAATGGCGGCGGCGGCGGGGCACCGCACGCCACCATGCCGCGCGGGGATCCCGGCGGCCTGCGCGCCATGGGCGGCGGCGGCGCCATGCTCGCCGATGCCGTCGCCGCCCCCGCCGGGGCCCAGCCGGCGACCTGGCGGGAGATCGTGGCCATCGCCTCCGGCCGCAAGCCGATGCTGCACGCGCATCTGGTCCACAGCGTGCACCCGGTGAAGGTCGCCCCCGGGCGGCTCGAGCTGCGCCCCCTGCCGGCCGCGCCGCGCGACCTGGCCGCCCAGCTTGCCGCCCTGCTGCAGGAGGCGACGGGCGAGCGCTGGACCATCGCCTTCAGCAATGCCGAGGGCGAGCCGACGCTGGCCGAGCAGGGCCGCGCGGCCGAGGCCGGCCGCCGCGCCGTGGCGCAGAGCCACCCGCTGGTGCAGGCCGTGCTGGCCGCCTTCCCCGGCGCGAGCATCGAGGCGGTGCGCGATGCCGGCGCTGATGCCTATGGCCTGGGCGGCGGCATGGCCCTGCCCGCCGCGGCGGAGGACGCGCCGGAGAGCGAGCCGGGCGACATCCCCCCGGCCGAGCTGGAAGAACCCGCGGGCTTCGACGATGTTCCACCCCCAGACGACGAAGGCTAGGCCGATCCCATGAAGAACCTGGGCAACATGCTGAAGCAGGCGCAGCAGATGCAGGCGCGCATGCAGGAGATGCAGGCGAAGCTCGAGGCCACCGAGGTCGAGGGCCAGGCCGGCGCCGGCATGGTGAAGCTCTCGCTGACCGGCAAGGGCGACCTGAAGCGCGTGACCATCGACCCCAGCCTGATGACCGCCGACGACCGGGAGGTGCTGGAGGACCTGCTGGTCGCCGCCCATGCCGACGCCAAGCAGAAGGTGGAGGCGATGATGGCCGAGGAGATGCAGAAGGCGACCGCCGGCCTGAACATCCCGGGCGGCCTGCCCGGCGGCTTCAAGCTTCCCTTCTGACGTGGCCGGCCGGCACCCAGGGCGGTTTGCGCATTCTCCTGAACGCGCAAGCCGCCCTGTCCCATCGATTGCAGGGCGGAGTCTCGCGTCCGGGCGTCCATGCCCTCCCGCGATCCGCTCTGGACCGGCTTGCGCGTTCCCTTGAACACGCAAGCCGGTCCAGGCCATTGTTTCCAGAGCGGCTTCACGCGTCCGGGCGTTCATGCCATCCCGCGATCCGCTCCAGCCGCCACGCCGGCCGCAGGTGCCGGCCAGGACCATCTGCGCCGCCGGCACCCGGCCGCCACGACACCGGTCCGGGCCGCCGCACTCCCCGCGGCGTCGGCGGCAGGGACGGCGCCGTTGCGCGGCCCTCATGCACCGCAGCCCTGGTGACATGCCCGACCCCAACCCCATCGAGCACCTGATCGGCCTGCTGGCCCGGCTGCCCGGCTTCGGCCGGCGCAGCGCGCGGCGCGCCGTGCTGAAGATGCTGATGCAGCCCGACCAGGCGATGCTGCCGCTGGCCGATGCGCTGCGCGCCGCCGCCGCCGCCGTGCAGCCCTGCCGCATCTGCGGCAACCTCGATGCCGCCAATCCCTGCGGCATCTGCCGCGACCCGCAGCGCGACCAGGCGCTGATCTGCGTGGTGGAAGGCGTCTCCGAGCTCTGGGCGCTGGAGCGCGCGCATGCGCATCGCGGCCTGTACCACGTGCTGGGCGGCACGCTCTCGGCGCTGGGCGGGGTGGGTCCGGAGGATCTGGCGGTGCAGCCCCTGCTGGCGCGGATCGAGGATGCCGAGCCGCCGGTGCGGGAGGTGATCCTGGCGCTGCCGGCGACGGTGGATGGCGCCACCACGGCGCATTACCTGACCGACCGGCTGCGCCCCGCCGGCGTGCAGGTGACGCGGCTGGCGCAGGGCGTGCCCATCGGCGGCGCGCTCGACGTGCTGGACGAGGGCACGCTGGCGGCGGCGCTGAAGGCCCGGCGCGCGGTCTCCTGACCCGCGGCCGCTCGCGTCCGGGTCCGGCCGCGGGTCGGCGTCGCGCTCCGGCGGCGAAGCGGCTCTCCGCCGCGATCCGCGCCGGCGGTCAGCCGCGCGCCAGCCGCCCGGTCGCCTCCAGGAAGGCGATCACCTCCGCCGCCAGCGCCGCCGGCGTGCCGCCGCCGGCCTGCAGCCGGATCTCCGGCGCCTCGGGCGGCTCATAGGCGCTGTCGACGCCGGTGAGGTTGCGGAGCTGCCCGGCCTTCGCCTTGGCATAGAGGCCCTTCGTGTCGCGCCGCATGCATTCCTCGATCGGCGTGTCGACGAAGACCTCGACGAACTCGCCGGCCGGCAGCCTTTCGCGCACCGCCTGGCGTTCCGCCCGGAAGGGCGAGATGAAGGCGCAGATGACGATCAGCCCGGCATCCGCCATCAGCCGCGCCACCTCCCCCGCGCGGCGGATATTCTCCACCCGGTCGGCCTCGGTGAAGCCCAGGTCGCGGTTCAGCCCGTGCCGCAGGTTGTCGCCGTCCAGCGTGTAGGTGTGGCGGCCGCGCCGGTGCAGCTCCACCTCCAGCAGGTTGGCGATGGTGGACTTGCCGGCGCCGGACAGGCCGGTGAACCAGATGACCAGCGGCGCCTGGTGGTCCAGCGCGGCGCGCGCCTGCCGGTCCACCGCGAAGCGTTCCAGGTGCACGTTGCCGGCGCGGCGCAGCGGGAAATCCACCATCCCGGCGCCGACCGTGGCATTGCTGAAGCGGTCCACCAGGATGAAGGCGCCGGTCGCCCGGTTGGCGGCATAGGGGTCGAGCGGCACGGCGGCGCCGGTGGACAGGTGGCAGACGCCGATCTCGTTCTGCTCCAGCTGGCGGGCCGCCACCTTCTCGCCGCTGTTGACCTCCAGCCGGTGCCGGATGGCGGTGACCGAGGCCGAAACCCATTGCGTGCCGATCCGCAGCAGGTATTGCCGGCCCGGCAGCAGCGGCTCCGTCTCCAGCCACAACAGATGGGCGGCGAACTGGTCGGCGACGGCCGGCCGCGCCGCCGGCGGCGCCAGCAGGTCGCCGCGGGCCAGGTCCACCTGGTCCTGCAGCACCAGGGTCACCGCCTCCCCGGCCGCGGCGCGGTCCAGGTCGCCATCGGCGGTGACGATGCGGGCGATGCGCGTCGCCCGGCCCGAGGCCGCGACCACCACCGGATCGCCCACCGCCACGGCGCCGGAGGCGACGGTGCCGGCGAAACCGCGGAATTCCGCATCCGGCCGGCTGACCCATTGCACCGGGAAGCGGAAGGGCGCCGCGGCATCGTCGCGCGCCGGCTCGATGGTCTCCAGCAGCTCCAGCAGGGTCGGCCCGGCATGCCAGGGCATCCGGTCCGACCGGCGGGCGATGTTGTCGCCGGCGCGGGCGGAGAGCGGCACGGCGAAGGCGCCGCGCAGGCCGAGCCGGGCGGCCAGCGACCCATGCTCGGCCGCGATGGCGCGGAAGGCGTCCTCGGCGAAGCCGACCAGGTCCATCTTGTTCACCGCGAGCACCAGGTCGCGGATGCCGAGCAGGGCGCAGATCTGCGCATGCCGCCGGGTCTGCGTCAGCAGCCCCTTGCGGGCATCGACCAGCAGCACCGCCACCTCGGCGGTGGAGGCGCCGGTCGCCATGTTGCGGGTGTACTGCTCGTGCCCCGGCGTGTCGGCCAGGATGAAGCTGCGCCGCGGGGTGGCGAAGTAGCGGTAGGCGACGTCGATGGTGATGCCCTGCTGCCGCTCCGCCTCCAGCCCGTCCACCAGCAGGGCGAGGTCCATCTCCTCCCCCGCCGTGCCCCAGCGCCGGCTGTCGCGTTCCAGCGCCGCCAGGGTGTCGTCCATGATCCGCTGGCTGTCATGCAGCAGGCGGCCGATCAGGGTGGACTTGCCGTCGTCCACCGACCCGCAGGTGAGGACGCGCAGCAGTCCGCGCTGCCCGCCCGCGAGGGCCGCATCGCCCGCCGGGGGGTCCTGCATCAGAAATACCCCTCCCGCTTCTTCCGCTCCATGGACGCGTCCTCGTCCTGGTCGATCAGCCGGCCCTGCCGCTCCGTCGTGCGGGCGGCGCGCATCTCCGCGATGATCTCCGGCAGCGTGGCGGCGGTGCTCTCGATGGCGCCGGACAGCGGGTAGCAGCCCAGCGTGCGGAAGCGGATGCTGCGCGTCTCCGGCGCCTCCCCCGGCGCCAGCGGCAGCCGGTCGTCATCCACCATGATCCAGGTGCCGCCGCGCCGCACCACCGGCCGCGGCTTCGCCAGGTAGAGCGGCACCACCGGGATGTCCTCCGCCAGGATGTAGTCCCAGACGTCGAATTCGGTCCAGTTGGAGAGCGGGAAGACCCGCATCGTCTCGCCGGGGCCGAGCCGGGTGTTGAACAGCTGCCACAGCTCCGGCCGCTGCCGCCGCGGGTCCCAGCCATGGCCGGGACTTCGCAAGCTGAAGATCCGCTCCTTGGCACGGCTCTTCTCCTCGTCGCGGCGGGCGCCGCCGATGGCGGCGTCGAAGCCGTGCAGGTCCAGCGCCTGCCGCAGCGCCTCGGTCTTCATCACCTGGGTATGCAGGGCGGACCCGGACGTCACCGGATTGATGCCGCGCGCCAGCCCGTCCCGGTTGGTATGGACCAGAAGCCGCACGCCGAACCGGTCCGGCAGGCTGTCGCGGAAGGCGATCATCTCCCGGAATTTCCAGGTCGTGTCGATGTGCAGCAGCGGGAAGGGCAGCGGCCCGGGGGCGAAGGCCTTGCGCGCCAGGTGCAGCAGCACCCCGGAATCCTTGCCGATGGAATAGAGCAGCACCGGGTTGCGGAAGGCGGCGGCGACCTCCCGCAGGATGCCGATCGCCTCGGCCTCCAGCCAGCGGAGATGCCGCGGCAGGGCGCGTGCGGTCGCCAGCGGCGAGGTCATCGGGGCGGTCCCTCCGGTTACGCAATCGGCTTAGAAGCCGCGACCTCCACTTTCAACCCATGCGCGGGAACGGTATGCATCCTTTGGCCGGCTGTTGTCCGGTCGCCAGGCGCGGCGCGAGGAGAACGGACCGGATGTCCCGCAAGCTGGCCTTCATCCATGTCCCCAAGACCGCCGGGACCGCCTTCACCCATGCCCTGCAGCAGGGCTGGCCGCAGGTCCTGATCTTCGCCACGCACCATGAATTCGCTAGGACCAGCGATGCCGACCTGGCGAGGATGGACCTGCTGGCCGGGCATTTCTACGCCCACCAGCTGGAGGATCGCGACCTGCCGGAATTCGACGCGGTCACCGTGTTCCGCGACCCGTTCGAGCGGATGTTCAGCGCCTACCGATTCGCCCGACGCTGCGTCGCGGAAGGCCTGCCGACGGATGATGCGATGCGGTTCGCCGCCCGGGTCGGCTTCGGCGCCTGGGCCGCCTCCCCCTATGGCGAGCGGGCGGCGCATTCGCAGCTCTACATCCTCGGCCTCCGCAGCGACGACCCGGCCGGCTTCGTCTCGCTCGACACCCTGCTGCAGCGGGCCAAGGCGCGGCTGGACCGCATCCATGCCGGCACCACCGAGCAGCTCCAGGATCTTCTCGGTTACATCTACCGTCGCGGCCGGCCCGACCTGGCGCCGCCCGAGATCGGCCGGATGATGGTCACCGAGCGCATGCCGCTGGAGGAAGCGGGGATGACCCGCGCCGAGGAGGCGCATGTCCGCGAGATCCTGCAGCCGGACGAGGCGCTGTTCGCCCATGCCCGGGACCTGCTGCTGCGCCGGCTGGAGCAGGAGAGCCAGGCGCCCGGGGACGTGCCGCGCCGGTTCGGCATCCATGACGGCGCGCCCCGGCCGCCGCGCGGCGGGCGCGCCGGGCCCCTGGCGGATGCCGCCGGGGAGATCGCCCGGCTCACCGGCCGGGTGCAGGCGCTGGAGGCGCGGATCGAGCAGCTGGCGCGCGGCCAGGCCACCTATCTCGGCGACCATGAGGCGATCACCCGGCTGCATACCGGGCACCGCATCTATGTGGACACGCGCGATGTCAGCATCGCCTCCCACCTCATGCTCGAAGGCCGGTGGGAGCCCTGGATCGAGGCGGCGATCCGGCCGCTGGTGAGGCCGGGCATGCGCGCCGTCGATGCCGGGGCGAATTTCGGCTATTTCACGCTGCTCCTGGCCGACTGGGTCGGCCCGACCGGCCGCGTCCATGCCTTCGAGGCGAATCCGGGCCTGGTCGCCAAGCTGCGCAAGTCCATCGCCGTCAACGGCTATGACAGCCTGGTGCAGGTCGAGGAGGCGGCGCTGCATGCCGAGCCGGCGGCGCTGCAATTCCGCTTCAACCACGAGTTCTCGGGCGGCGGATCAGTGCAGCCCGGCCACCACGGCGGGCCCTGGCGGATGCATGAGCTGACGGTGCGGGGCAGCACGCTCGACCAGCACCTGGCCAACGTGCCGGCGGTGCAATTCATCAAGCTGGATGTGGAGGGGTCGGAGCCGCTGGTGCTGCGCGGCGCGCAGGCCCTGCTGGACCGCTCGCCCGAGGTGACGATCGTCACCGAGTTCCACGAGCCGGCCGCCCGCGCCATCCTCGACCCCCTGGAGTTCCTGGCCGGTTTCGCCGGCCAGGGCTTCACGCTGCGGTCGATCGAGGTGGACGGCGTGAGCGGGCCGCTCGACCCGGCCGGCCTGCTGGCCCGGCTGGACGGCGCCGTCGGCCACCTGATCCTGTCGCGCGGGATGGACTGACCGCCGCAGGGCGGCGGCGCGGCAGTCGCCCACCACGGCCCCGCAGGACGTGCATCCTACGGGGTCGCTGGCGCCCGGACGGCTTGCCTTCAGGGCCGAACGCAAGCCGCCACTATGCCTATCCGGTGGGGCCGCGGCCGGCGGCGCGGCAAAGGTGCCGCGCCGCCGGCTACCCCCGGGTCAGGTCCGGTCGGGGTCGAGCGCGTCGCGCGCCTTGTCCTTGGCGCCGCCGACGGTGTTCTGCACCTTGCCCTCGGCCTTGTCGGCCTTGCCCTCGGCCTGCATCTTCGTGTCGCCGGTCAGCTTGCCGACGGCATCCTTCACAGCGCCCTTCGCCTGCTTGGCGGCGCCCTCGATCCGGTCCTTGTCCATGGCTCGTCCTCCAGCGCCGCCGCGATGCTGCAGCGGCTTCCAGGACCGGAACGCGATGGCGGCGCGGAAGGTTGCGCGCGCGGCGCCGGCGGCAGCGGCGCCATATGGTGACGAAGTGCATCCGGAGCCGGGCGGCGGGCGCCGCGGGCCGCCCGGGCGGCCTGGCGAGGCATGGCCCGCGGCGTTGCGCGCGGCCCGATGGCGGCGCGGGCCGCCCTGGGGCGCTCTCCGTCCGCCATCGCTCGCGGCAACCGCTCCGACCAGCCGAATCGACGGGCACCTACACCCGATCAGGTGATCCCACCGGATTGGGATCCGCCCTACCCCGCCGCGGCGACCGCCGCATCCACCGCATCGCCGAAGCGGGCGACGATGGTGTCCACCTGTTCGGCGGTGACGATGTAGGGCGGCGCCAGGATCACATGGTCGCCCTGCCGCCCGTCGATGGTGCCGCCCATCGGGTAGCAGGCCAGGCCGCGGTCATAGGCTTCCCATTTCACCCGGTCGTTCAGCTTCAGCGCGGGGTCGAAGACTTGCTTCGTGGCGCGGTCGCGGACGAGTTCCACCGCCCAGAACAGCCCGCGGCCGCGGATGTCGCCGACATGGCGGTGGTTGCCCAGCCGCTCCACCAGCCGCCGCTCCAGCAGCGCGCCCATGGCGCGGACATTCTCCAGCAGCCCCTCCTCCGCCATCACCGCCTGCACCGCCAGGGCGGCGGCGCAGGCGACCGGATGCGCCTGGTAGGTATGGCCATGCATGAAGGCGCCGCTGCCGGCCGACAGGCCCTCGATCACCCGGCCATGCACCAGGATGCCGCCGATCGGCTGGTAGCCGCCGCCGAGCCCCTTCGCCACCACCTGGATGTCGGGGCCGATGCCTTCCTGCTCCCAGGCATGCAGGGTGCCGCAGCGGCCCATGCCGCTCATCACCTCGTCGAGGATGAGCAGCGCGCCATGCCGGTCGCAGATCGCCCGCGCGCCCTCGAAATAGCCGGGCAGCGCGGCGACGCAGCCGAGCGTGGCGCCGACCACCGTCTCGGCGACGAAGGCGATGACGGTGTCGGGACCGAGGCGCTGGAACTCGGCCTCGAGCTCCGCCAGCAGGCGGGCGACATACTGCGCCTCGGACTCGTCGTCCCGCCGGTCGCGATAGGCGTAGCAGGGGGAGACATGGCTGAAGGCGGGCGAGAGCAGCGGCTGGTAGGGCGCCCGCCGCATGGCATTGCCGCTGGCCGAGAGCGCGCCGAGCGTGTTGCCGTGGTAGCTCTGCCGCCGGGCGATGAAGCGGGTGCGCTGCGGCTGCCCGATCTCCAGGAAATACTGCCGCGCCATCTTGAGGGCGGCCTCGTTGCCCTCCGAGCCGGAGGAGCAGAAATAGGCATGCGTCAGCCCGCCCGGCGCATGCCCGACCATCACCTCGGCCAGCCGCTCCGCGCTCTCGCAGGAGAACAGCGCGGTATGGGCATAGGCCAGCCGGTCGAGCTGGTCCTTGATGGCGGCGATCACCTTCGGATGCCCATGGCCGAGGCAGGCGACCGCCGCGCCGCCCGAGCCGTCGATGATGGGTCGGTCGTCCTGGCCATAGAGCAGCATCCCCTCCCCCCGCAGGGCGAGGGGCGGGTCCTGCCGCAGGCTGCGATGGACGAGGTGGGACATGGGCGGCGTCTCCGGCGGGAAGGCGGCAGCTTTCCCGAACTCCGCCCCGCCGTCACGTCCCCGCGGCGGCCCCGTCCCTGCGCCGGCACGCCTGGTCCCGGCTCCGGTGCCGCCGATGGCGCCGCGGCGCGGCACCGGTGCCCGCGATGGCGGCCGCCCCGACGGATCGGTCCGGCGGATCGGTCCGGCAGCCCCTGCCGTCAGCCCAGCCAGGCGAAGGCCTGCCGCAACCGCGCGGCGCCATCCCGCTCGAACCAGGCGCCATGCGCGAAGACCACCCGCGCGGGGTCGAGCGCGAGCAGGCGCCGGACGGCGGCGCGGTTGTGGGCGCGGTGGCGGGCCAGCACCAGCCGGACATGCCGCGGCGTGCCGCCGCGCGGGCCGGCGGCGCCCAGCGCCCGCACCAGCAGGCCCATGCCCCAGGGCAGCCGCGCCGGCTCCATCGCCTGCACCGTGTCGCAGAGCACCAGGGTGCGCGTCGGGCGGTGGAGGAAGGCCACCTCGACGAAGCCGGCGCCCAGCAGCAGGTCCTGCACCATCTCCTCCGCCCAGTCGGGCGGCGATGCCGGGCCCAGCACGCCATGGGCATGCAGCGCGATGCCTTGGCGGCGCGCGCGTTCCACCACGCCCGGCGGCGCCCAGAGCCGCGCCTCGGGGAAGGCGGCCTGCCAGGCTGGCAGGTGCACCCAATGCGCGGTGCCCGGGGAGACCAGGTGGCGGACCGGCCCCAGCAGCCGCAGCGCCCCCGCCAGCGCCGGCGTCAGGGCCACCGGCGAATGCAGCCACAGCCCGCCATCCGCCAGCCGCAGCACGGTCATCCGGATCGGCAGCGGCAGGCCCAGCACCCGCTGCGGCCCGCTGTCGACCACCCAGGCGGCCTCGGCGACCGGCTTCGGGACATCCAGCGGCGGGTAGGTCGGGTCGTGCGGCATGCTCGGGTGAAAGGGTGGCATGGCTGCGCGTTCCCCGCGCCCCCTCGATGGGCGGAGACGGGAGATC
>NZ_SMOA01000142.1 GCF_004353985.1 Paracraurococcus ruber
GGCCCGCACCGGGCAGAGGCGGCGCCGGCACCCGGCCTGCCGCCGGGCCTGGCGCCGGGCCACGCACCCGGCCTGCCACCGGGCGTCCCACCGGGCGTCCCACCGGGGGCGCCGGTGCGGGGGGCGACGCGCGGGCAGCGCCTGGCGCTGTTCGCCGGGCTTGCGGCGGTGCTCTTCACCGGGCTCTGGATGTTCTCGGCGATCCTGACGCCCTTCGTCCTGGCCGCGGTGATCGCCTATTTCCTCGACCCCATCGCCACGCGGCTGACCCGGCTGCGGCTGCCGCGCACGCTCGGCGCGCTGCTGCTGGTGCTGGGCATGGTCGCCGTCGCCCTGCTCGGCGTGCTGCTGCTCTACCCGCTGCTGATCGCCCAGGTGACGGTGCTGCTGCAGCGGCTGCCCAGCTACGTGCTGGGCGTCGGCCAGGCGGTGCGGGACGCGCTGGTGGCGCTTTCGGAAGCGGTGGGGCCGGAGATGTTCGACCAGCGCCTGCAGGACCTGGCGGTGGGCCAGGCCGGGGCGATCATCTCCTGGCTCGGCACCTCCATCGCCCGGATGATCGGCGGCACGGTGGCGCTGTTCAACGTCTTCACCCTGGTGACGGTGACGCCCGTGGTCGCCTTCTACCTGCTGCGGGACTGGCCGGCGATGCTGGCGCGGATGGATGCCTGGCTGCCGCGGCGGTCGGCCGCCACGCTGCGGCAGCTGGCGCGGGACACCGACCGGGTGCTGTCCGCCTGGCTGCGCGGCCAGCTGCTGTGCTGCGCCCTGCTGGCGATCTACTACGCCGCGGCGCTGTCGGCCGTGGGGCTTGAGCTCGGGCTGACGGTCGGCCTCGTCTCCGGCCTGCTGTCCTTCATCCCCTATGTCGGGTCCATCACCGGGCTGATCACCGCGCTGGCCCTGGCGCTGGCGCAATTCGGCACCTGGAACGGCGTGCTGCTGGTGCTGGCGGTCTTCCTCGCGGGGCAGGTGATCGAGGGCTACATCATCTACCCGCGCCTGCTGGGCGACCGGGTGGAGCTGCACGCGGTCTGGGTGATCTTCGCGCTGTTCGCCGGCGGCGTCGCCTTCGGCTTCCTCGGCGTGCTGCTGGCGGTGCCGCTGGCCGCCGTGCTGGGCGTCATCGCCCGCTACTGGCTGCGGCGCTACCTGGAAAGCCCGCTCTACCTCGACCCGCCGCGCACGGGGTCCTGATGGCGCCGCCGCCTAGCGGCCTGCCGGCGCGGCAGCTGGCCCTGCCGCTGCCCCTGCTGGCCGGCCACGACCTGGCCGACCTGCTGGAGGATGCCAGCAATGCCGCGGCGCTGGCCTGGCTGCGCCGGCCGGCGGACTGGCCGGGCGGGCGGCTGGCGCTGTTCGGCCAGGCGGCGACCGGCAAGACCCATATGCTGCGCGGCCTGGCGGCGGCGCGCGGCTGGCCGGTGCTGGAAGGGCTGGCGCTGCGCGGCTGGCCGGCGGTGCCGCCCGGCGAAGGCCTGGCGCTGGACGATGCGGATTGCGCGCCGGAGGAAGCGGCGCTGCTGCACCTGCTGAATCTGTGCGCCGAGCGCGGGCAGGCCGTGCTGCTGGCCGGGCGCGACCCGCCGGCGCGCTGGGCGGTGACGCTGCCCGACCTGCGCAGCCGGCTGCGCGCCATGCCGGCGGTGGCGGTGCATCCGCCCGGGGATGCGCTGCTGTCCGCCCTGCTGCGGCGGCATTTCCTGCTGCGGCAATTGCGGGTGGAGCGGCCGCTGCAGGACTGGCTGCTGGCCCGCCTGCCGCGGGCGGCGGCGGCGATGGAGGAGGCGGCGGCGCGGCTGGACCGCGCCGCCCTGGCCGCCGGCGGGCGGGTGACCCGCGCCCTGGCGCGGGAGGCGCTGGCGGACCTGCCCGGCTTCGGCCCCGGGCCGGAGGATGACGATTCGATGGCGTCCCGGCGGGATGCCTGCCCGGATGGCCCCAGCCTGCTATAGGCTGTCGCCCCTGCCCGCCGCGCGAGCGCCGGGCGGGCACGGCCGGCGCGGCCCCGCCCCGCCCGCCGGCGGGCCATCCCGCCCGCCGGGGCATGGGCCAGGTTGCGGGTCCCCGGGGCGGGCCAGAAGAACGGGCAGGAGGAGAAGACGCGCATGTCGGTCGCCGAGACCCTGCCGCCCCAAGGGCTCTCGCCGGGGGCATCCCCGGCGGAGCCCGCCATCGGGCCCGAGGATCCCGCGCGCTTCATCAACCGCGAGCTGTCCTGGCTGGACTTCAACACCCGGGTGCTGGAGGAGGCGGCGAATGCCCGCCACCCGCTGCTGGAGCGGCTGCGCTTCGTCGCCATCTCCGCCTCCAACCTCGATGAGTTCTATTCCGTCCGCGTCGCCGGGCTGATCGGCCAGGAACGGGCGGGCATCGCCACCCTGTCGCCCGACGGCCGCACGCCGTCGCAGCAGCTGGCCGACATCTATGCCCGGGCGCGCGCGCTGATCGAGGGGCAGCAGACGGAATGGCGCACGCTGTGCGCCCTGCTGGCCGAGGCCGGGGTGGCGCTGACCGGCGCCCCGGCGCTGAGGGAGGCCGAGCGCGACTGGCTGGCGACCTGGTTCATGGACCGGGTCTTCCCGGTGCTGACGCCGCTGGCGGTGGACCCGGCGCATCCCTTCCCCTTCATCAGCAACCTGTCGCTGTTCATGGTGCTGAAGCTGGTGCGGGAGGAGGATGGCGGCACCATGCGCGCCCTGCTGCCGCTGCCGCCGCAGATCGACCGCTTCATCCGCCTGCCGCAGGCGGACGGCGACCCGACGATCCGCTTCGTCCAGCTGGAGGATGCGATCACCCTCTCGCTCGGCCGGCTCTTCCCCGGCTTCATCCCGGCGGAACAGGGGCTGTTCCGGCTGATCCGCGACACCGACGTGGAGTTCGAGGAGGAGGCGGAGGACCTGGTGCGGTCCTACGAGACCGCGCTGAAGCGCCGCCGGCGCGGCCGGCCGATCCACCTCTCGGTCACCGCCGCGACGCCGTCCGACATGGTGGAGTTCGTGATCGAGGAGCTGGACGCCGACCGCAGCGGCGTGGTGGTGGTGGACGGGCTGCTGGGCATCGCCGACCTGAAGCAGCTGATCGTCGACGACCGGCCCGACCTGCTGTTCACGCCCTATGCGCCGCGCTTCCCGGAACGCATCCTCGATTTCGGCGGGGACTGCTTCGCCGCCATCCGCGCCAAGGACATCGTCGTCCACCACCCCTATGAATCCTTCGACGTGGTGGTGCAGTTCCTGCGCCAGGCGGCGCGCGACCCGAATGTCGTCGCCATCAAGCAGACGCTGTACCGCACGTCCCGCGAAAGCCCGATCGCCCGCGCGCTAATCGAGGCGGCCGAGGCCGGCAAGTCCGTGACCGGCGTGGTCGAGATCAAGGCCCGCTTCGACGAGGAGCGGAACATCGCGCTCGCCCGCGAACTGGAAGCGGCCGGCGTGCAGGTGGTTTTCGGCTTCGTCGACCTGAAGACCCACGCCAAGGTGTCGCTGGTGGTGCGGCGGGAAGGCCAGGCGCTGCGCAGCTACGCGCATTTCGGCACCGGCAACTACCACCCGATCACCGCGCGGATCTACACCGACCTGTCCTTCTTCACCGCCGACCCGGCGCTGACGCGGGATGCGCAGAAGCTGTTCAACTACATGACCGGCTATGCGCGGCCCGAGACGATGGAGGCGCTGGCCTTCTCCCCGCTGACGATCCGGCCGACCCTGCTGGGGCTGATCGAGCAGGAGGTCCGCTTCGCGCGGGACGGCAAGCCGGCCGGAATCTGGCTGAAGATGAACAGCCTGGTGGATGAGCAGCTGATCGACGCGCTGTACCGCGCCAGCCAGGCCGGGGTGAAGGTGGACTGCGTGGTGCGCGGCATCTGCTGCCTGCGGCCGGGGGTCGCCGGCCTGTCCGACAACATCCGGGTGAAGTCCATCGTCGGCCGCTTCCTGGAGCATTCCCGCATCATCGTCTTCGGCAACGGCCACCGGCTGCCGTCGCGCCGGGCGAGGGTCTACATGTCCTCGGCCGACTGGATGGCGCGGAACATGGACTGGCGGGTGGAAACCCTGGTGCCGGTGGAGAACCCGACGGTCCATGCCCAGATCCTGGATCAGGTCATGGTGACCAACCTGAAGGACACCGCCCAGAGCTGGGAGCTGCAGCCGGGCGGCGACTGGCGGCGGACCAGGCCCGGCGTGCAACCGATCTCGGCCCATGAGTATTTCATGACCAACCCCTCGCTCTCTGGCCGGGGCAGCGCGTTGCGGCGGCAGGCCCAGGCGGGCGCATCCGCCGGGACGCCGCCCAGCATCCGCCGGGCCCGGCCGGACCGCGTCGCACAGGACTGAGTCGCTTGGACACACCGGTACGCCTCTGGACCGGCGGGCGCGAAGGCGCCGGCAGCCCGGCCCGCAGCGGGATCGTCGATCTCGGCTCCAACTCCGTCCGCCTCGTCGTGTTCGAGGGGCTGGGGCGGAACCCGCAGGCCATCTTCAACGAGAAGGCGGTGCTCGGCCTCGGCCGCGGGCTGCAGGGCACGGGGCGGCTGAACGACGAGGCGATCGGCCCCGCGCTGACCGTGCTGTCCCGCTACCACGCCGTGGCCCGCGCCATGCGCGCCGACCCGCTGGAGGTGCTGGCGACCGCGGCGGTGCGGGACGCGACCAACGGCCCCGACTTCGTCGCGGCGCTGCAGGCCCGCATGCCCGGCGTGCCCATCCGCATCCTGACCGGTGAGCAGGAGGCGGAGTTCTCCGCCGCCGGCGTGCAGCTGGGCTTCCCCGGCGCCGAGGGCATCCTGGGCGATCTCGGCGGCGGCAGCCTGGAGGTGGTGCGGCTGGAAGGCGGCCGGGCGGCGCGCGCCGCGTCCCTCCCGCTCGGCGCCATCCGCCTGAGCGAGCGGGCCGGCGGCGACGTGGTGCGGGCGCGGGCGATCGCCGAGGAAGCCCTGGCCACCGTCCCCTGGCTGGCGGAGGGCGCGGGCCGCGACCTGTACCTGGTAGGCGGCGCCTGGCGGGCGCTGGCCCGCATGCACATCGCCCAGACCGGCTACCCGCTGGCGATCGTGCATCACTACGTCCTCCGGCGGGAGGAAGCGCGGGATCTGGCCGGGGTGGTGATGGCGGCGTCCCGCCGGGTGCTGGAGAGGATGCCGGGCGCGCCGCAGAAGCGGCTGGCCGACCTGCCCTTCGCCGCCGTGGCGCTGCGCCGCCTGCTGCGCGCCACCGGCGCCGGGCGGGTGGTGTTCTCCGCCAACGGGCTGCGGGAGGGATGGTACAGCGCCCTGCTGCCGCCGGCGGTGCGGGAGGCCGACCCGCTGCTGTCGGCGTCGCGGGAACTGGCGATGCGCTGGGGCCGCGATTCCGGCCTGCCATCGGCGCTGCTGGCCTGGACCGACCCGGTCTTCTCCGGCCAGGAGGCCGGCGGCCCCGGGGGGGGACGCGCGCTGCGGGATGCCGCCTGCTGGGTGTCCGACATCGGCAGCCACGACCACCCGGAATATCGCGCCGAGCAGGCCTTCCTGCGCATCCTGCGGCAGCACGGCGTCGGGCTGGACCACCATGCGCGCGCCTTCCTCGGCCTGGTGGCGGCGCTGCGCTACGAGGCGGAGCCGAGCGCCCCCTGGCTGGCGCCGACCCGGGTGCTGCTGGACGTGCCGACGATCCGCCGGGCGGAGGCGCTGGGGGCGGCCCTGCGGCTGGCCTATACGCTGTGCGGCGGCACCCCGGCGCTGCTGGCCGGCACCAGCCTGGAGCGCCAGGGCGGGCGGCTGGTGCTGCGCCTGGCCGAGGGCACGGGCGTCTTCGCCGGGGAAAGCGTGCTGCGGCGCGTGGAGGCGCTGGGCGCGGCGCTGGGGCTGGAGGCGGTGGTGGAGGTGGAGAACGGCTGAGGCGGTCGCCGGGGGCGGGGGAGCGACCATCGGCGAGGGAAGGGCATGCCCTTCCCGGGCCCTTCTCCGCCATGCCTGGGTTTGGCCGCTGGGGGCGCCGGGGAGCCCGGCGTCCGCCCGGCCTGCTGCAGGGTTCCTTGGCTGCGCCTCGCCGGCCGGTCGCGACAGGTCCGGACGCGGCCCGGCGCGGATGGCCGTTCCCGGACGGCCCCGCATCCGGGACCGCCGCCCGACGCCCGCCCCCAATCGCCCACCCCCGATCGCCCGCCGCGGCCGCCTGCGTTCCAGGATGCACGCCGCACCGCTGCCGCATGCCGTCGCCGCACCGGCCCCGCGCCGCGGGGCGTTCACGCTTCCCCGCGATCCGCCCTAGTCTGGGCGGGCTGCATGGGATGGAGCGGACGCCGTGGCGGGACAAGGCGGTGGTGACCCCGGGGTGCTGGCCCGCCTGCTGTTCCGGCGCAGGCAGGACGGCGTCGTCCTTCCGGTGGCGGACCTGGCCGGGAGTCCCGCCGACCTGACGGCGGCCTATGCGGTGCAGGATGCGCTGGACGGCCTGTTCCGCGCCGAGGCCGGCCACCGCGCCATCGGCTACAAGATCGCCGGGACCAATCCCGCATCGCGCGCGCATCTTCGCATCGACGCGCCCTTCTTCGGCCGGCTCTACGACGGCATGGCCAGCGCCACCCCCGCGGCGCTGGCCTTCCGCCCCGGCTTCCTGCGGGTCCACGAACCGGAAATCGCGCTGCAGGTCGGGCGCGACCTGCCGGCGGCGGAGGCGCCGTTCGATGCCGACGCGATGGCGGCGGCGACCCGCGCCGTGCTTCCGGCCATCGAGATCATCGGCACCCCTCTCGACCCCTGGTCCCAGGCGGGCGTGGCCAACCTGGCCGCCGACAATGCGGCGTTCGGGCACTGGATCATGGGCGCCCCGGTCACCGACTGGCGCGGCCTCGACCTCCTGGACGGTGCCGTGACGGTCTGGATCGACGGGCAACACGCCGCGACCGGCAAGGGCAGGAATGTCGACGACGGCGCCTTCGGCGCGGCCGCCTGGCTTGCCAATGCGCTGGCCGGGCGCGGCGTGTCCCTGAAGGCCGGGGACTACATCACCACCGGCTCCGTCACGCCGCCCATCCCGGTGCAGCCGGGCCAGCATGTGCGGGCGGATTTCGGCGGCCTCGGCAGCGTCGAGGTCCAGGTCCTGGACGCGCCCGGGACCGCGTCCTAGTGCCCCGCCCGCGAAGCTCGCAGCCAACGGCTGCGAGCTTCGCGGATCAGCAGGCCACTGCAAGCACAGGCGAGTGGTCCGGACCGAAGGGCGCCGCACCGCCGGGGCATGCCGGTTTCGGCGTGGCGTCACCCCGCGATGCGGGCGCCCCCCACGCCGTCGCCGGAACCAGGGGCCGTCCCGCCGCTCGCGGCACCGCGTCCCGCCCCGGCGGGACGGTCAGTGGCCCCTGGCGGCAACCCGGCGCCAGCCCCGCCGCCGCGCCCTACGCCGCCTTCCGCTGCGCCAGCCAGATGCCCAGCCCGATCAGCGCGATCCCCGCCGCGTGGTACAGCCTTGGGACCTCCCCCAGCAGCAGCACCGCCAGGATCGTGCCGAACACCGGCACCAGATGCGCCGCCAGCCCCGCCGTGTTCGGCCCCAGCAGCAGCACCGCCCGGTTGTAGCAGAGATAGGCGAGCACCGAGGCGAAGACCGCCACATAGCCCACCGCCAGCAGCGCCGTCGCGGTGAGCGGCATCGGCCGCCCCGCCAGGCTGTCCGCCACATGCACCGGCAGCAGCACCAGCGCGCCCAGCACGAAGGTGGCGGCGACGAAGCTCAGCCCATGCACCGCCGGGCGCCGCCGCAGCAGCGCGGTGTAGACGGAATAGGCGAGGATGCCGGCCAGCATCCACAGGTCGCCGCGGTTCAGGTCCAGCCGCGCCAGCACGCCCGGGTCGCCGCCGGTGACCAGCACCAGCGCCCCGGCCAGCGACACCGCGATGCCCGCCCCCTGCCGCGCGCCCACCCTCTCCCCGAACAGGACGAAGCTGGCGAGGACGATGGCCACCGGCATGGTCGATTGCAGCATGACGATGTTCAGCGCCGTCGTGCTCTGCGCCGCGGTGTAGAGGCAGGAATTGAACACCGCGACGCCCAGCACGGACAGCGCCAGCATCGGCTTCCAGGCGCGCCGCATCGCCGGGATGTCCCGCGCCAGGTGCGGCCAGGCGAAGGGCAGCACGATCGCCGCGCCCAGCACCCAGCGCCAGAAGGCCAGCGCCAGCGGCGGCACCTCCTCCGCCACGGCACGGCCGACGATGGCGTTGCCGGCCCAGAACAGCCCGGGCAGCGCCATCAGCAGCCAGGCCTGGTCCAGCGGGCCGCGCCGCGGCGCGCCGGGCGCGGCGCTACTCAAGCCAGGGGCTCTCGAGATAGACGGCGCCGTTGTAGTTGTCCGGCCGGTCGGGCGGCACGGCGAGTTCCAGCAGCAGGCCGTCCGCCGCCGCGCTGGGCCAGAAGGCTCGCCGCACCACGCGGCTGGTGCCGGGCGGCAGGTCGAGCGGCGGCGCGTCCAGCAGGTCACCCGCCGCATTCGCCAGCCCGATGCGCAATCGCTGGGGCGGCGCCTGGTCGCCGGTGGTGATGCGGGCGCTGAACAGCCGCCGGCCCCGCCGCAGCGGCGGCAGCGGCCGCCAGAGCAGCCGCAGCGGCGCCTCCCAGGGGGAGTTGGGGTGCAGCTGCATCCCCCAGCCGGTGCCGAAGGTCCAGGGATTGCCGTGCCGCAGGGTCACCGTGCCGCCATCGGGCAGCGGATGCTCGCCCTCCGGCGCCGGGGCCTCGGCCGGGCCGAAGGGCAGCAGCAGCGGCATGGCATCGGCCGGCCTGGGCGGCGGCGCCACCGCCGCCCAGGCGCCGGGGTGCACCAGCCGGGCCGGCACCCCCGGCGCGCCATGCTGCCGCAGCGCCGCGGCCGCCGCGCTCCCCTCCCGCGCCAGCAGCAGCAGGTTCTGCGCATACCACCAGTCCACCTCCGGCGCCGCCCACAGCGCCGGCCGCAGCAGGTCGAAGCAGAGGAAGCCTTCCGCGGCGAAGAGCCCGGCCCACCAGTCCGGCCATTGCTCGTTCACATGGTGGTCGCCGCCCTGGTGCGGGATGGCGGCGGAGAACAGCACGGCATCCGCCAGCCCGGCCAGCAGCCGCACCAGGCCGGGCGCCCGGCCCGGCTCCAGGTGCTCGGCGACCTCCAGGCACACAGCGAGGTCGGCCGGCAGGGCGAGATGCGCGGCGATCGCAGGGGCCTCGGCCGCCGCCAGGTCGGCCGCCAGGAAGCGGCGGGGGGGGATCAGCAGCTGGTCGCGCGGCACCCAGTCGCCATCGAGGCCGAGGATCTCCCCCGCGCCGCGTTCCGCCGCCGCCGCCAGCCAAGCGCCGGTGCCGCAGCCGATATCGACGACGCGGCCGGGCACGCCGAGTTGCCGGAAGGCCTCCGCCAGCACCCGCCGGGCGGAGCGCAGGGCGGCTTCGGCATGCCGTTCGTAGAAGGACGCGGCATAGGGCGCGGCGGCATCGGCCATGGCGGCGTCAGCCGGGGTGCCGCCGCCGGGGCGGGGAGGCCGGGCGGATCGCCGCGCCGGCCCGATCGCGCATCCTGGCGGCCGCGCCCCGCCCCTCCGCCTGCCTGGCCCCCTGGCGCGGCATCCGGCCCGGGCGCCTCAGGCGGCCTCGATCAGCTTCACCCGCCGCCCATCGACGCCCAGCGCCAGCCGGCCGGATTTCAGCGCCAGCGCCGCATCCCCGAACACCTCCCGCCGCCAGCCATGCAGGGCGGGCAGGTCCGGCTCGGCCTCGGTCGCCAGGCGGTCCAGGTCCTCGGAGCTGGCCAGCAGCCGCGGCGCGACATTGTGCTCCTCGGACTTCGCGGCCAGCAGCACCTTCAGCAGCGCCACCAGGGCGGGGGAGGGGCTGGGGCCGCCGCGGTCCTTCGGCGGATGCGGCAGGTCGGCCTCCGCCTCCCCCTTCGCGTCCTTCACCGCGGCCAGCAGGCCGGCGCCGCTGCGGCCCTTGGCGAAGCCTTCCGAGATGCCGCGGGCCCGCGCCAGGTCGGCCGGCGTCTCCGGCGACGTCGCCGCCAGCTCCAGCAGGGTCTCGTCCTTCACCAGGCGCTGGCGGGGGATGTTGATGCGCTGCGCCTCCCTCTCCCGCCAGGCCGCCAGGGCGCGCAGCATGCCGAGGAAGCGGCGGTTGCTGGTGCGGGGCTTCAGCCGTTCCCAGGCCTTCTCCGGCTCGGTCCGGTAGGTGGCGGGGTCGTTCAGCACCGCCATCTCCTCCGCCACCCAGTCCAGCCGGCCTTCCCGTTCCAGCCGGGTGCGCAGGCCGGTATAGATCCGCCGCAGATGGGTGACGTCGGCGGCCGCATAGGCGATCTGCTGCGCCGAGAGCGGGCGGGCCGACCAGTCGCTGAACCGGTGCGCCTTGTCGATCTGCGCGCCGGCGAGCGAGCGGGCCAGCGCGTCGTAGCTGACCTGGTCGCCGAAGCCGGCGACCATGGCGGCCACTTGGGTGTCGAACAGCGGGTTCGGCACGGCGCCGAATTTCAGCAGGAAGATCTCGATATCCTGCCGCGCCGCGTGGAAGACCTTGGTGACCTTGCGGTCGGCCAGCAGGGCGCCGAGCGGGGCGAGGTCCATGCCCTCGGCCAGGGCGTCGACCACCGCCGTCTCCTCCTCCCCGCCCAGCTGGACCACGCAGAGTTCGGGCCAGTAGGTCCGTTCCCGCATGAACTCGGTGTCCACCGTGACGAACTCCTCGGCGCGGAGGCGCTCGCAGAGCGCGGCCAGCTCCTCGGCCTTGGTGATCAGGGCAGGCGCGGTTTCGGCGGCTTGGCGGCGGCTCATGCCTTCGGGTTCTAGTCCCGGTGGCAGGCCGGGGAAAGCCATGCGGCTTGACAGGAGGGGGTGGGGGCGCCTCAAACCCCGCGACTTCCAGCAAGGCCAGGTTCCCGCCCCATGCATGCCTACCGCACCCATACCTGCGGCGCGCTCCGAGCCGCCGATGCCGGCGCCACCGTCCGGCTTTCCGGCTGGGTGCACCGCAAGCGCGACCATGGCGGCCTGCTGTTCGTCGACCTGCGGGACCATTACGGCCTGACCCAGTGCGTGATCGCGCAGGGGTCCCCGGTGTTCGAGGCCGCCGACCGCCTGCGGCCCGAGAGCGTGATCACCGTGACCGGGGAGGTGGTGACGCGCGAGCCCGGCACGGTGAACCCGAAGCTGCCGACCGGGGAGGTGGAGCTGCGGGTGCGCGAGCTGGTCCTGCAATCGGCGGCCGAGGTCCTGCCCTTCCAGGTGGCGGGCGAGCAGGAGGCGCCGGAGGAGATGCGGCTGCGCTACCGCTTCCTCGACCTGCGGCGGGAACGGCTGCAGCGCAACATGGTCCTGCGCGCCCAGGTCATCCAGGACATCCGGGAACGGATGATCGCCGTGGGCTTCAACGAATTCCAGACGCCGATCCTGACGGTGAGCAGCCCGGAGGGCGCGCGGGACTTCCTGGTGCCGGCCCGGCTGCATCCCGGCAAGTTCTACGCCCTGCCGCAGGCGCCGCAGCAATACAAGCAGCTGACCATGGTGGCGGGCTTCGACCGCTACTTCCAGATCGCCCCCTGCTTCCGCGACGAGGCCGGCCGCGCGGATAGAACCCTCATGTTCTACCAGCTCGACGTCGAGATGAGCTTCGTCACGCAGGAGGACGTGTTCACGACGATGGAGCCGGTGCTGCGCGGCACCTTCCAGCGCTTCGCCGAGGGGCGGGCGGTGGATGCCGGGCCCTGGATCCGCATCCCCTATGCCAAGGCGATGCTGGACTACGGCACCGACAAGCCGGACCTGCGCAACCCGCTGGTCATCCGCGACGTCACCGCGCCCTTCGCGGGTTCGGGCTTCGGGCTGTTCGCGAAGATCGCGGCCGGCGGCGGCGTGGTGCGCGCCATCCCGGCGCCGGGCGCCGGCGCCAATCCGCGCAGCTTCTTCGACAAGATGAACGAATGGGCGCGCGAGCAGGGCGCCGGCGGCCTGGGCTACATCACCTTCGACGCGGAGGGACCCAAGGGCCCCATCGCCCGCAACCTGGAAGCCGACCGGGCGGAGGCGATCCGCGCCGCCTGCGGCCTCAAGCCCGGCGACGCGGTGTTCTTCGCCGCCGGCAAGGAGGCCGAGGCGGCGAAGCTCGCCGGCCAGGCGCGGCTCAAGCTCGGCCACGACCTCGGCGTCTCGGAGAAGTCCGGCTTCCGCTTCTGCTGGATCACCGACTTCCCCTTCTACGAGCTGAACGAGGAGACGGGGCAGGTCGACTTCTCCCACAACCCCTTCTCGATGCCGCAGGGGGAGATGGAGGCGCTCGAGACGAAGGACCCGCTGACCATCCCCGCCTACCAGTACGACGTGGTCTGCAACGGCTACGAGATGGCCTCGGGCGCCATCCGCAACCACAAGGCGGAGATCATGGTGAAGGCCTTCGGCATCGCCGGCTATCCGCCGCAGGCGGTGGAGGAGCGCTTCGGCGGCATGCTGAACGCCTTCCGCTACGGCGCGCCCCCCCACGGCGGCATGGCCGCCGGCATCGACCGCATCGTCATGCTGCTGGCCGAGGAGCCCAACCTGCGCGAGGTCAACCTCTTCCCCATGAACCAGCAGGGCGAGGAGCTGATGATGGGCTCGCCCTCCGCGGTCGAGGAGGCGCGGACGCGCGAGCTGCATATCCGCACCGTCCTGCCGCCGGCCAAGGCCAGCGGGGAGAAGTCCGGGGAGAAGCCGGCCGCCAAGCCGGCCTGAGCCTGCGGGCCGGCCCGGCGGCCGGCGGCCTCGCCGGCGGAGGGGGCCAGGGAACGGGCCAGGGGACGGGCCAGGGGAGGGATCCTCGGAGGGACCCTGGGAGCGGCCCGGGGAGGGCCGGGCGAGGGGCCCGGGTCAGCCCGGCCGCCGCAGGGTCCGCCCGGCCCGGCGCAGCAGGCGGCGAAGCCCGGGCGGCAGGTGCCCGCCGATTCGGCGCAGGGGGCGGGTCGCCCGCCAGATCGTGCTCTGCTCGATCGCCGAGAGCCTGTCGCGGCTGGCGGCGAGCCGGGCCTCGTAGCCTTGCCGGATGGTGTCGGCTTCGGCGCGCAGGGCCTGCGACCGGGCTTCGGCCCGCGCCTGGGCCGCGTGGGCCGCGGCCAGGCGCGCATGCAGGGCATCGACCGCCGCGGCCGACCGTGCCGCCGCGGCCGCGCACTCGGCCCGCACCCGGGCGATCTCGGCCAGGGCCGCCGGGCAGGCGGCGGCCGTCTCGCAGGGCGTCCTCGCCCCCTCGGCCTTGATGCGCCGGACATGGCCCAGCACGCCGCGGGTGTAGAAGGCCCAGCGCGCCTCCTCCGCCGCCGCGTCGTCGAGCAGGCGCTGGCCGAATGCCGCGGCCGGCATGCCATCGGGCAGGGACAGCCCGGCGACCTGCCGCGCCGCGGCGGCGAAGACGTCCCGCAGCGCCGCGTCCAGCGGCCAGCGCCGGCTCAGCCGCAGGCCGGGAAACTCGATCTGCTCGCGGGCCGAGGAGAGATCGACCGTGAGCCCCACCCGGTCGCGCAAGGCCGCCTCCAGCGCGCGCCGGTCCTCGCCGTCCACCGCCAGCCGGTTGGCGTCGACCACCCGGTCGGCGTCGGCCGCCGCGCGCATGGAGAGCGACAGGTGGAAGCCCATGAAGGCGCGGAAGGCGTCGTCCTCGCCCCGGTAGCCATGGAAGCCGCCCGCGGCATCCGCGGCGATGCAGGGCCGCAGCGCGGCCAGGACCGGATCGCCGGCATCGGCCAGGATGATCTCCCGGACCGTGCCCAGGAAGTAGCCATTCCCGGTCTCCGCCTGGTGCAGGTAGGAGATCCATTGCTGGAACAGGTTGCGGTGCAGGAGGATGTGCCAGCCGCCGAATGCCCGCTTCAGCGCCCCCACCCGCCCGAGGGTGCGGGTGCAGGTGAGGACGGGGGTCCGGCCGAGCCGCTCCGGCCAGTCCAGCAGCGCCTGCACATAGGCCCGCTGGCCGTCCGGCAGCGTCCCATCCGGCTTCGGCATGAAGGCCTGCAGGGCGAAGGCCTTCGCATAGCCGGGGATGCCGCCTTCGGCGGCGAGGAGCGGCGCGAATTCGCGGAAATACGGCTCCACCTTCGGGTGGTTGGAATGCCAGCTGCGGTCATGGATCTGGTCCACCTGCGCCGCCTGCAGGCTTTCCAGGATCTCGTGGAAGATCTCGCAATAGGCGTAGCTGGCCGGATCGGCGCGGAGGGCCGCCCAGAACCAGGTGCTCGAGGTGCGGAAGCTGGAATGGACGAAGAGTCTGGCGTGCTGCATGGCGGATCCAGGGACGGGCCGGCGCGGCTGGCAGGCGGCGGCAGGGGGTTCGGCCGCTGGGCGACCGCGGGGTGGCGGGACCGGGGCGTCGCAGGCGGGCGCCGCCGCGGTCGGGTCCAGGCCGGGCCGCGGCGCAAGCGGCCCGCGCCGGCCTGACCGGATGGCTGCGGGCCGCGCAGCACGG
>NZ_SMOA01000143.1 GCF_004353985.1 Paracraurococcus ruber
GCGCCGCCAGCGCCGCCGCCAGCACCGCCCGTCGCCGCAGGCCGCGGCCGGGCGCCTCGCGCCCCGTGGCGGGCATGGATCAGACGCCGACCGGGGCGCCCGCCTTGGCCGGCGCGGGCGGCGTCGGCTCGCCGCGGCGGAGCCGGTCCTTGCCGGTGAACAGCACGATGGGCGCCGCGATGAAGACCGAGGAGCTGGCGCTGACCACGATGCCGAACAGCATCACCCAGGCGAAGCCGGACAGCGTGTCGCCGCCGAACAGCGCCAGGGGAACGGCGGACAGCAGCAGCGTCATGGAGGTGCCGAGCGAGCGGTTCAGCGTCTCGTTGATGCTCTGGTCCACCAGCTGCCGCAGCGGCATCTGCTTGTATTTCCGCAGGTTCTCCCGCATCCGGTCGAACACCACCACCTTGTCGTTGGCCGAGAAGCCGATGACGGTGAGGATGGCGGCGACGGTGGTCAGGTTGAACTCCACGTCGAACAGCACCATGAACCCGACGGTCTTCGTCGTATCCAGGATCAGGGTGACGATCGCCGCGATGGCGAACTGCCATTCGAAGCGGAACCAGATGTAGACCAGCATCGCCAGCAGGCTGAGGCCGAGGGCGATCAGCCCGCCGAGGAACAGCTCGTCCGAGACGCGGTTGCCCACCGCCTCCACCCGCAGGATGCGGGTGCCCGGCGCCGCCTGTTCCAGCGCGGTGCGGACGGCATTCACCGCCTTCTGGGTCCCGGCCTCGTCGCCCTGCACCGGCAGGCGGACCAGCACCGTGTCCGGCGCGCCGAATTCCTGCACCCCGACATCGCCGAGGCCGAGGCCGCCGACCGTCCCGCGCAGCTGCGCCAGGTTGGCCGGGGCGGGCGTCCGCACCTCCATGGTGATGCCGCCCTTGAAGTCGATGCCCTTCTCCAGCCCCGGATAGAAGGCGCCGATGAGGGAGGCGGTGGAGAGGATGGCGGAGACGAGGAGGCCGATGCGCGCCCCCTTCATGAAGGGGATCTTGGTCACGTCCGGCACCAGCCGGAACAGCGGCCGCGCCAGCCAGCCGGCGACGCCGCGGCCATGGCCCAGCACCGGCAGCTCCTTCGGCCGCTTCGCCCGGTACCACCAGGAGACCATCAGGCGGACCAGGGTGGTCGCGGTCCACATCTGCACGATGGTGCCGATGGCGACGGTGACGGCGAAGCCCTTCACCGGCCCGCTGCCGAAGGCATAGAGGCAGGCCATGGCGATCAGGTTCGTCAGGTTCGAATCCATGATCGTGCCGGACGCCTTGGTGAAGCCGGCCTCCAGCGCGCTCAAGGCGGGCCGGCCGTTCTTCACCTCCTCCCGGATGCGCTCATTGATCAGGATGTTGGCGTCGAGCGCGGTGCCGAGGGTCAGCACGATGCCGGCGATGCCCGGCAGGGTCACCGTCGCCTCGAGCAGGGACAGCGCCGCCAGCATCAGCATGATGTTGACCAGCAGCGCCACATTGGCCAGCCAGCCGAACAGGCCATAGGCCAGGCCCATATAGAGGAAGACGAAGACGGCGCCGGCGGTCAGCGCCAGCACGCCGGCGCGGATCGCATCCGCCCCGAGCTCGGGCCCGACCGTCCGCTCCTCCACCACCGTCAAGGGCGCCGGCAGGGCGCCGGCGCGCAGCAGGACGGACAGCTCATTGGCCGATTTCGCGTTGAAATTGCCGCTGATCTGGCCGCGGCCGGCGGTGATCGGCTCGCGGATCACCGGGGCGGTGATCACCTGGTCGTCCAGCACGATGGCGAAGGGCCGGCCGGTATTGGCCCGCGTGACATCGGCGAAGCGGCGGGTGCCGATGGAATCGAAGGTGAAGTTCACCACCCATTCGCCGGTCCGCCCGTCCTGTCCGGCGCGGGCATCGGTCAGGTTGGCGCCGTCCACCTCCACCCGGCGGCGGACCGCGTAGCGCTCCGCCTGGCCGGCGCGGTTCTCGCCCGAGAGGAACATGACGCCGGGCGGTGGCGTGGCGGCGCTGGGGTTCGCGCCCTCATCCAGCAGATGGAAGGTCATGCGGGCGGTCTTGCCCAGAAGGTCCTTGATGCGGTTGGGATCCTCGACCCCCGGCAACTGCACCAGGATGCGGTTCTGGCCCTGCCGGGCGATCAGCGCCTCGGCCACGCCGGTCTCGTCGATGCGGCGGCGCACGATCTCGATGGACTGCTCGACCGCGCCGGTCGCCTTGGCGCGCAACCCAACCTCCGTCAGGGCGGCGGTCACCGTCCCATCGGGGGCGGTCGTCACCTCGATATCCGGGGTGGTGGCGCCCAGGCTGGTGGGGATCTGGTTCGCCAGCTCCCGCATCTGCGCCGCGGCGGCCTGGGCCTGGCCGGCATCCCGGACCCGGAAGCCGACGCGGCGGTTCGGCGCGTCGGCCGCCAGGTTCACATACCCGATATTCTGCTGCCGCAGCCGGGTGCGGGCGCCGTCGGCCAGGCTTTCCAGCCGTTCCCGCACCACCGCGTTCATGTCCACCTCCAGCAGCAGGTAGGACCCGCCGCGGAGATCGAGGCCGAGGGAGAACTGCCGCGCCCAGGACGGCAGCTGCGACTTCGGGAAGAAGTTCGGGACGCAGACGAGCGCCCCCAGCAGGATGACCGCCAGGATGGCGACGGTCTTCCAGCGCGCGAAGAACATCATGGCGCGGTACGGCCCATGGAACGGTCACCCCTCGGGGGCGCACCCCGGGCGGGGTCCACCAGTGCAGGCACGGGAAAATCGGCCGGGAATGTGACGACCGGGGAGGGGCGATGCAAGCCTGCCCGACCCCGGGCCGCCGGCTGGCCTGTTACGGCATGCAACCGCTTGCTCCGTCGCGCCTTATGGCCGCGCAACAGGAGGGACTGCCATGGGTATCATCGGGACCATCATCATCGGCTTCCTTGCGGGGCTGGTCGCCAAATTCCTGCATCCCGGCCGCGACCCGAGCGGCTTCATCATCACCACCCTTCTCGGCATCGTCGGCGCCGTGGTCGCAACCTATCTCGGACAGTCGGTCGGCTGGTACCGGGCCGGCGAGGGGGCCGGCTTCATCGGGGCCGTGGTCGGCGCCGTCATCGTGCTGGCAATCTACAACTTCATGACCCGACGCTCGCGCGCCGGCACCCTCTGAGGCTGGGCCGGGAGGGGGTTCACCGCCTCCCGGAAGTCCTCCCGGGTCATGCCGGTCCGCCAGCAGGCGGAGCGGCGTGATCCGGGCGGTGGGCAGGCGAGTGCCGCGCCAGCCGCAGCCCCGGCCGACCGGCCGGTATCCCGCCGCCACGACGCCTGGACGCCCGTCTCAGGGCCCAGCCGTGGCCGGGTCGGCGCCCCAGAGGCCGCCACCCGTCAGCCAGAAGTAGAAATCCTGCGGCTCGGACGGGGTGGCATTGCCGGCCTCGTCCTGATCCGGCGCGGCCGCGAGCGGATGCTCCGCGGCCCGGATCGCGTCCAGGCGCGCGCGGATGGCGGCGAAATCCTCGGCGATCGGCGTGCTCACGCGGGCAGGGTCCTGTTGCAGGGCGGGATCCATGCCCTAGCCGGTAAACCCTTCCCGATCCGTGACCGTGGCGCGCCCAATGCCGTCGCATGCGCGATTCGGCTCACGCGCGCCGGCAATCAGGCCGCGCCTTGCGGCGGCCCGGATCATCCAGCAGCGGTCCCGACCACCATGCGGCGCAGGGATGGGACGTGACGCCGGGATGACGCGCCGCCTCTCGCATTGGTCCTGGCGCCTCCGGCACCGCGGCTGCGGCGTCGGCGCCATCGGTCGCGGGGCCGCGCCGGCCCCACGCGACAGTCTGGTAAAGGCGATGGCCATTGGCATGCGGTCGCGTCCAGGCCCCGATAGCGGCGGCAGCGAGGCTCGTCATGCGCCGGGGGTCTTGCAGGCGTGCCGGCTCGGCATCCGGCCACGGCGGGACGGTCACGGCGAGCATTCGCGTCCCCGGGTCGTGGATGCGGAAGCCGATCCGCGCCGGCCTGCGACAGCCATGCCCTGGCGCACAGGCTAGCAGGACTGCCTGCCATCCATGACCACGTTGCGGTCGTCGCCATCCGTTCGCGCAGCCAATCCGGTCTGGTGGCGCGCGGCGCGCTCGCCGCCCGCCCGACGGGGCGGCGCCCGTTGGTCGTCAGCAGCGAGAGCGCTCGCCCGGCAGGCTCCCGCGCAATCACGACGCGGAAGCCGGCTGCGGCCATGGACGCGCCGGTGCCGGCCGGGCGCATGGCGCCGCGACGCAACCTCTCGCTCGCACCGCTTCGCAGGCGGCCGACTTTGGTCACCTCGAGAAAGCCGTCCGAGGCAGGCCGCCGATTCCATCGGGCCGTGATCTGCTCTAAGGGGCCGCGTCGCCCATGGATAGATGGAATACTTCATGGCTCTCAGGGTCGGCGTTCTCGGTACCGGGCATTTCGGGCGGTTCCACGCCCTGAAGCTGGCGGCCCGCGGCGTGCTCTCCGGCGTGCATGATGCCGATGCCGCGCGCGCCGCCACCGTGGCCGCCGAATGCGGCACCCAGGCGCGCGACGCCGCAGGCCTGATCGCCGCCAGCGACGCCGTCATCGTCACGGTGCCGACGGCCTTCCACCACGCCTTCGCGCTGCAGGCGATCGCCGCCGGCAAGCATTTGTTCGTCGAGAAGCCGCTGGCGGCTTCGGTCGCGCAGGCCGAGGCCATTCTGCGCGGTGCCCGCGATCGCGGCCTGGTGCTGCAGGTCGGGCATATCGAACGCTATTCGGCCGCCATCCGCACCCTGCGCGCCAGCGGCGCGGGGGAGGGCGCCCTGGCCTTCGAGGCGACCCGCGTCGCCCCCTTCCGCCCGCGCAGCCTTGATGTCTCGGTCGTGCTGGACCTCATGATCCATGACCTCGACCTGGTGCTGACGCTGGCGGATGCGCCGCTGGAGGAGGTGCGCGCGGTCGGCCGCCGGGTGATGTCGGACCACCCGGATTTCGCGGTGGCACAGCTTCGCTTCGGCAATGGCGCGGCCGCGACCGTGACCGCCAGCCGCGTCAGCGTGGCGCTCGACCGCCGCCTCCGCGTGCTGGGGCCGCAGGGCGAGACCCGGGTGGATTTCCTGGCCCGCAGCCTGGAGCGGCTGCGCCCCCTGCGCGGCGCAGGCGACGGCGCCGAGCCGGTGGCCAGCATGCCGGGCTGGGGGATCGACCGCAGCACCTGGACCGAGCATGACAGCCTCGAGGCCGAGCAGGCGGCCTTCCTGGCGAGCATCGAGCAGGGCACGCCGGTGGAGGCCAGCGGCGAGACCGGGCTGCGGGCCCTGGATGCGGCGCTGCGGGTCGAACGGGCGATCGCCGGCGGCTGAGGCGAAGCGCGGCGGCGCAGCCCGCAGGCGGATGCCGCAGCCGCCGGGGCGGCGCGGCATCCTGCGGTCAGGTGAGCAGCAGCGGCATCCCCGGATCGCCTTTCGCCATCGCCCGCTGGTAGCCCGGCCGTGCCGCGATCCGCTGCAGATAGGCCAGGATGCCGGCATAGGGCCCGAGGTCGAGCGGCGCGAAATAGCGCATCGTGGTCAGGGGGAAGCCCATCATGATGTCGGCCGCGGTGAAATCCTCGCCCGCCAGCCAGGGCACCGCGGCGACGCGCGCATCCAGCAGGCGCAACTGCCGGTCCAGGCGCTCCTCCATCATGGCGCGCATCGGATGCTCCGGCGGCAGCTGGAGCCGGCCGATCATCATGCGTCGGCCCATCGCCGGCTGCAGCGAGCCATTCGCGAAGTGCAGCCAGTAGAGGTAGTGCGGATAGTCCGCGTGGTCCGGCGGCAGCGCCAGCCTGCCGCCACCATGGCGGGCGATCACATAGTCCATGATGGCGCCGGACTCGGCCAGCAGCACCTCGCCATCGGTGATCACCGGCGCCGAGCCGATCGGGTGCAGCGCCCGCAGCTCGGGCGGCGACAGCATGTTGTCGGCGCGGCGCGTATAGGTCTGCAGCGTGTAGGGAATGCGCAGCTCCTCGCAGAGCCAGACGATCCGCTCGGACTGCGACTTGCCGAGATGGTGGACGGTGAGCATGCAGGGATCCTCCGCGGGAGACCGGTCTACAGGAGATCGCCGCGGGCCGGGAACGCCCGGATCCGTGATCCTGGCCGGCGCGGCACGGGGACTGTTGCGGCATGCGGCGGCACGGGGCCGCAGGACCCGATCCGGGCCATCGAGGGCGGCGCGGCGGCCGGCGCGCGACGCGGCGATCCGTCGCCCGGCCGGCTGGCCGGTCCCGCCACCAGGCGAGCCGCTCCGGGCCAGCGACCCGTGGGCGGCGTCACGCCGCTCCGCCCTGGCGCTGCAGTTCCGCCACCACCGCGGCCGCCGCAGCCTCGCTCGGCAGGCCCTCGGCCGGGCGAAGCTGCGCCAGCGTGCCGGCGAAGGCGCTGCGTTGCGCAGCGGCCGCGGCCGGGTCCTGCAGCAGCGGCAGCAGGGCCGCGGAGAGCGCCGCGGGCGTGCAATTTTCCTGCAGCCGCTCCGGCACCACCTCGCGCTCCGCCAGCAGGTTGACCAGCGAGGCATGCGGCACCTGGATCAGCCGCCGCACGATCGCCGCCGTCACCGGGTTCACCTTGTAGGCGACCACATGCGGCACGCCGGCGACGGCCATCTCCAGGCTCGATGTGCCGGATTTGATCAGCCCCGCCCCGCCGGGCTCCGCCGCCGCGGCGAAGGCATCGTGCTTCTCCGCCGGGGCGCGCACCAGGATGGGCCGCACCGGCCAGGATGCCGTGCCGGCGCGCACCGCCGCCTCCACCTGGCCGGCCAGCGGCACCACGGGCCGCAAGCCCGGCACCGCCGCCGCGGTCAGCCGCAGCGCCTCGCCGAAGACGTCCAGCAGGCGGTTCACCTCCGTCCGCCGGCTGCCGGGCATGACCAGCAGCACGCGGTCGGCCGGCGAGAGACCGTGCTGCGCCCGGAAGCGCGCCGCATCGCCCTGGTCCGCGCCGCCCTCCAGCACCGGATGGCCGACGAAGGTCACGGGAATGCCGGCGGCCTCGAAGAAGGGCGCCTCGAATGGCAGCAGCGCCAGGATGCGGTCCACCCGCCGGGCGATCTTGCGCACCCGGCCCGGCCGCCAGGCCCAGACCTGCGGCGCCACGTAATGCACCACCCGCGTGCCCTTCGGCCGCACCCGCCCGGCCAGGCGCAGGGTGAAGCTCGGCGCGTCGATGGTCACCAGCACCGCCGGGCGGCGCGCCAGGATGTCGGCCTCCGCCTGGTCCATGCGGGCCGCCAGGCGGCGCAGGTTCGGCAACACCTCCAGCAGGCCCATCAGCGACAGCTCGCGCATCGGGAACAGGCTCTCCAGGCCCTGCTCCGCCATGCGCTCCCCGCCGACGCCGGCGAATTGGACGCCCGGCAGGCGCCGCCGTAGCGCCGCCATCAGCCGGCCGCCCAGCAGGTCGCCGCTGGCCTCGCCGGCCAGGAGGTAGACGAGAGTCATGGCGCGCGATGCGGTGGCGCTGCCGCCGCACCCCCGCCGGGGACCGACCCTGTCCCCGGCCCCCTACGCGGGCCTGTCACCGCGGCGGAAAGCCCTAAGCCGGTTGCCCGCCGCAGCGATGACCCCTGGGTTCCAAGGGGCCTGTGGCCCTTGGCAGGGGGTGCAGGGGGACGGCGTCCCCCTGCAGGCCGCGCCGTCACGCGTACACCGCCCGGCCCGGCGCCGGCAGCGGCGCCCGTGGCCAGTCACGGTGGTTGCGCACGGCGCCGTCCTCCCGCACCGCCTCGATGCGCGCGGCGTCCAGCGTGGCGAAGCTCCAGCCGGGCGTGTCGGGCGCGCCGGCGGCGAGCACGCCGTCCTCGGGGAAGCCGCGGTCGACCGGGCCGCAGATCATCGCCTGGCCGCGATTCTCGTCCAGCGCCGCGGACCAGGGCGCGTCGCCGACGGTCGGCGCCAGGGCGACGAAGCACTGGTTCTCCATCGCCCGGGCCTGGCAGGCGAAGCGCACGCGGTTGAAGCCGTGCCGCGTGTCGGTGCAGGTCGGCACCAGCAGCAGCCATGCGCCGGCCTCCACCTGGGCGCGGACATGCTTGGGGAATTCGCTGTCGTAGCAGATGGAGATGCCGACCAGCCCCCAGGGCGTCGGGAAGACCTGCGGCGCCGCACCGGGGGAGACGCCCCAGCGCTCCGCCTCGAAGCGGGTCATCCGGTACTTGTCCTGGAAGGCCATGCGGCCATCCGGCGCGATGAGCGGCGCGCGGTTCACCACGCGCCCTTCCGCGCGCATCGGCAGGCTGCCCGGCTGCAGCCAGAGGCCGTGGCGCATGGCGGCCTGCCGCATCGCCTCCAGCACCCCCGGCGCGGCCTCCACCATGGCGCGCAGCTCCGCCGCCTCGTCCGCCACCTGGCCGGACAGCCCGCTGCCGAGCTCGACGCAGGCATATTCCGGCAGCAGCACCAGGTCGGCATGGCCGCGCGCCTCGGCCAGCCTCTGATCCAGCCGGGCGGCGAATTCCGCGACGCTGCGCGGCCGGCCCACCGCCCAGGCCAAGGCCCCGAGACGCAGCGGGGTCACAGCGGGTCCTTCAGCCAGAAGGCGAGGCTGTGCGGCGTCTCCCGGTCGTCGCCCACCTCCCGCCAGTCGAACACGCAGGACAGGTCGGGCCGATGGACGTAGCCGCGGTTCCGCCAGAAGCCGTCGAGCGGCCGGTAGCCGGCCGGCCGACGCGGGTCGTTCGGGTTGCGCACCACGGCGCAGAAGGCGGCGGCAGGCAGGCCGAGCGCCTTCGCATGCGCCTCCCGCGCCGCGAAGAAGCCGACGCCGGCGCCGCGGCCGCGATAGGCCGTCAGCAGCACGCTCTCGCCGAAATAGCAGAACCGCGCGGGGTCGAGGCCGCGGGCGCGAAAGGCGGCCGGGACGGGGCCGTGCGAGCGCGCCATGGGCTGGCAGGTCGCCATGCCGACCGGCGTCGTCCCGTCCAGCGCGACGACCACCGCGGCGCCCGGATCGGCGGCATAGGCGGCCAGGTAGCGTTCCTCGAAGCCCGGGTCGCCGGCATACAGATAGGGCCACTCCGCGAAGACCGCGACGCGCAGGTGGGACAGGGCCGGCAGGGCGGCGAGCAGCGCCTCGCCGGAAAGCGTCTCGAGCCGGAGGGGAGGGGCCGTCATGGTCCCGAGATAGGCGGCGCCGGCCGGCGGCGCAAACCGCGGACCGGCGGCGCGGACCATCGCCTGGGCGGGCACCCGGGCGCCTTCGCCTGCCCGCAGCCGGCATGGAGCCCCGGGTGCCGCCATTGCGGCGGCGGGCGCCGCCGCGCTGGCGGCCGTCGGGACCGGCGCCACCCGGGCTCAGCCGACCACCTGCCAGGCGGCACCCGGGTCGGCGAGGGCGGTGACCGCCAGCACCGTGGCACCCTGCATGGTCCAGAGCGCGAGGCCGCCGGCCGCGCCGCGGAACAGGATGTCGGCCCGGCCGTCGCCGGTGTGGTCGCCGATCGCCGCGACGCTCCAGTCCGGTCCCGGCGCGCCGACATAGAGCGAGGTCCGCGCCAGCCCTGGCTGCAGGTCCCACAGCACCAGCGCCCCGGTGCCGGCGCTGCGCAGCAGCAGGTCGGCGCGGCCGTCGCCGTCGAAGTCGCCGGTGCCGGCCAGCGCCCAGTCGGTCAGGCCGCCGGCGGTCTCGGCGCCCAGATCAACGGCGGCCAGCACGCTGGTGCCGTCCATCGCCCAGGCGACGAAGCCGCCGGTCGCGGCGTTGCGCCAGAGGATGTCGGCGCGCCCGTCGCCGCTGAGATCGGCGGCGGCGGCGAAGGACCAGGGCGCGCCCGGCCCGGCAATGCCGCCGCCGCCCACCACCGCCGTGCCGTTCATGGCGAAGACCGCGAGGTCGCCGGCGGTGTTCTGCCACAGGATGTCGGCGCGGCCGTCGCCGGTGAGGTCGGCCACCGCGCGGATGCTCCAGGCGAGGTCGAGTTGCGCGACGAAGCCGCCGCCGGTCACCTGCGCGCCGGCCATGGTCCAGAGCCAGACCGTGCCGTCGCCGTAGCGCCAGAGGAGGTCGGCCCGGCCGTCGAGGTCGAAGTCGCCGGTGCCCTGCACCGTCCAGCCAGGGTCGAGCAGCGTGCCGCCGCCGCCCGCCACCTGGCCGGCCTGCATCTGCCACTGCCAGACCCAGCCCTCGCTGGAGCGCCAGAGGATCTCGTCAATGCCGTCGCCGCCGAAATCCCGCCGCGGCGGGGTGCCCAGCGCGACATCGGCATCGAAGAAGCGGAGGATCTCGACGCCGCGCAGCGTGGTGGTCTGGCCGCCGCCCACGGCATCGAGCGTCCAGCCGCCATCCGGCAGGCGGGCCAGCACCGCGCCGGCCGCGCTGCGCAGCGCGAGGAACACGTCCCGCCCGGCGCCGCCCAGCACCAGGTCGCCCAGGCTGCCGGGGCTGCCGGCGGAGATCGTGTCGTTCCCGGCCCCGCCCGCCAGGGTGTCGCCGAGCCGGGTGCCGATGACGGAATCGTCGCCGCCGCCGCCATCCAGCGACAGGGCGGCGCCGTAATCCGCGGCGAACAGGGTGTCGTTGCCGGCGCCGCCGACCACCGCCTCGATCCCGTTCAGGTCGTCCTGGCTGCCGGCATCGGCGACCACGAGGCGGGTCGGCGAGCTGCCCGCGGTGGACAGCGTGATCCGCTGGCTGGCGCCGTTGCCGGCATAGGTCGCCGTGTCGAAGCCGGGGCCACCGAACACGAAATCCAGGCCGTCGCCGCTGCCGCCTTCGCCGCCGGGCTGCAGCGTATCGTCGCCCTCGCCGCCGACCAGCAGATCGAAGCGCGCGCCGCCGACCAGCGAATCATTGCCGTCGCCGCCATCCAGGCTGTCGAGCCCGCTGCCGCCGACGAGCGTATCCTTGCCGCCGCCGCCCGCGAGGTCGACGGCGAGGCCGGCGGCCGCGGCGAACAGGCTGTCGTCGCCGCCGCCGCCGGCCACCGCTTCCACACCCAGCAGGCGCGCGGTGGTGCCGAAGCCCGGCCCATGCTCCAGCAGCAAATCGCCCGGCGTGCCGGACAGCCGCGCGGTCACGCCCTGGCCGGGGCCGGAATCCCCGAAGCTGGCGGTGTCGTCGCCCGCGCCGCCATCCAGCGTGTCCTGGCCGGTGCCGATCAGCAGCAGGTCGTTGTTGTCGTTGCCCGCCAGCAGGTCCGCCGCCGCGCCGCCCGCCAGCGTATCGTTGCCGCTGCCGCCGGCGAGCGTGTCCCGGCCGCCGCTGCCGCGGAGCGAATCATTGCCGCCGCCGCCGGACAGGCCGAGGTCGTTCGGGTCGCCCGCGCTAGGGGCGGACGGGCCGGGCCGGACCAGGCCCGTGGCGTCCATCCGGTCGTTGCCGGCGCCGCCGGTGACGGTGGTGATGCCGTCCAGGATGTCGGTGCCGCCCAGCCCGTCCGCCACGATCAGGTAGGGGCCGGCGGCCGTCAGGCCGATGGCCTGGCCGAAGCCGTTATCGGCATAGCTCGCGGTGTCGAAGGCGCCGATCAGCACGTCGTCGCCCGTGCCGCCCACCAGCATGTCGGCGAAGATGCCGCCCTGCAGGATGTCGTCGCCGCCGCCGCCGATCAGGGTCTGCGATGCCTGGATCAGCCTGGCATCGACCAGGTCGTCGAACCGCCCGCCGATGATCACCTCGACATTCCGGATGACGTCGATGCCGCCCTGGCCATCGGGGCCGCTGAGCTGGATCGCGCCGCCGACCGGGGCGACGACGGCGAGCAGCCGCACCGGCTGGCCGCCGGTGACGCCGGCATAGCTGACCGTGTCGATGCCCGGGCCGCCATCCACTAGGTCATCGCCGGCGCCGGGCAGCAGCGAGTCGTCGCCCGCGCCGCCCCGTAGCGTGTCGTTGGCTGCCGCGCCGGCCAGCGTATCGGCGCCTTCGCCGCCCTGGAGCTCGATCGTGGGTCCGGTGGTGATCGCCAGCGAGTCGTTGCCGGCGCCGCCCAGCACGACCTCGATATCGGTCAGGGTGTCGATGCCGCCCTGGCCGTCATTCACCCGATAGAAGGCCGGCGACCCGGAAAAGCTCAGGCTGATCGGCTGTTCGGCGGTGTTGAAGACATAGCTGGCGACATCGCGGCCACCCTGGCCGCCGAGGCTGTCATTGCCGGCGCCCCCGATCAGCGTATCGTCGAACGTGCTTCCGAAGATGAAGTCGCCGCCGCCGCCGCCACGGATCTCGATCGCGGTCCCGAGGCCGCCAGCAGCGACGCTGTCGTTGCCGGCGCCAAGCTCCAGGATCTCGATGCCGAGCAGCGTGTCGCTGCCCCCCAGCCCGTCGGTGCCCCGCAGGATGCCGCCCAGGGAGCCGAGGTTGACGGGCTGGGACGCGGCATTGCCGGCATAGCTGACGAGGTCGATGCCGCCCTCGCCGTCCACCAGGTCGCTGCCGGCGCCGGGCGCGAGCGTGTCATTGCCCTCGCCGCCCGGCAGCGTGTCGGCCCCGCTGCCGCCCGTGATCGCGTCGTCGCCGCCATTGCCCTGCAGGACGAGACCGGCGGCGCTGTAGCCGGCGGCGTTCAGCGTGTCGTCGCCGGGGGTGGCCAGGATCGCCTCGATCCCGTCCAGCGCATCCTGGCCGCCCAGGCCGTCGTCGCCCCGCAGCGCGCCGCCGACGACAACCAGGCCGATCGGCTGGGCGGCGGCGTTGCCGCTGTAGTCCGCCGTGTCGGGACCGCTGCCGGCGCCGCCGGCCAGGCTGTCATCGCCGGCACCGCCGATCAGGGTATCGGCGCCGGCACCGCCGACCAGCGTGTCGTCGCCGCCGCTGCCCTCGAGCCTGAATGCGCCGGTCAGCCCGGCCAGCGCGATGCCGTCATTGCCGGCGCCGCCGCGGATCGCCTCGATGCCGAGGAGCGTGTCCGTGCCGCCCAGCCCGTCATCCACCGTGATCTGGCCGCCGATGACGGCGGCCAGGATCCGCCGCGTGTCGGCGTTGTCGAGATAGTCGGCCAGGTCGGTGCCGAGGCCGCCGTTGAGCAGGTCCTTCCCCGGCCCGCCGGTCAGCGTGTCGTTGCCGCCCTGGCCGAAGACCTCGTCGACGCCATCCCCGCCATCCAGCAGGTCGCCGCCATCGGCGGCATCGGCGCCGGCGCCCTGCACCGAGTTGCCGCCCCAGAGCGTGTCGTTGCCGCCGAGGCCGGACAGCGTGTCAGCGCCGCCGAAGCCCTGCGCCCTGTCGGCATCGGCGGTGCCCGAGAAGGTGTCGTTTCCGGGCGCCCCCGCGAAGGTCGCCATCGCTCAGTCATCCCCTGACCACCCGGCGCCCGGTCGGAGGCCGGCCCTGTTGCGACGATCGCAGCATGCCGTTGCCATGTCGAGCCGACCAGGGGACGGAGTGGCGCGGCCCCCCCCGCCGGGGGGGGCTTGCTCAGCGCAGCGGGAAGCCCATCGCCTGGAGCGCCGCCGCCAGCCGGTCCCGCCCGCGCAGCGCCCGCACCGTGCCGATCCGGGCGATGACCCGCTGGGTCCAGCTATCGGCGGCCATCTCGTTCCGCTGGGAGAAGGCCGACATCTCGGCGTCGTAGGCGGCGCGCGCCGTGGGCTCGGGCCCGGCGTCGTAGCGGCCGCGATGCAGCACCACGCCCTGCGGCAGGCGCGGCTTCACCTCGCCCTCCGCCCGCGGCTTCGGATAGCCGACGCACAGGCCGAAGACGCCCATGACACCCGGCGGCAGGCCCAGCACCTCCGCCACCTTCAGCGGGTCGTTGCGCAGGGCCCCGATATAGACCGTGGACAGGCCGAGGCTCTCCGCCGCCACCACCGCATTCTGCGCCGCCAGCGCCGCGTCGATCGCCGCGACCAGGAAGGTCTCGAGATAGGGCAGGCCCTCCAGCGGCTTGCCCTCGGCCTCGCCCAGCCTCTCGTTGCGGGAGACATCGGCGAGGAACACCATGAAGAGCGGACATTCCTGAATGTGCTTCTGGCCGCCGGCGACCTCCGCCATCACCGCCCGGGCCGCCGGGTCCTCGACCGTGACGACCGACCAGGTCTGCAGGTTGGAGGAGGTGGCGGCCGACTGCGCCGCCGCCACCAGCGTCTCCAGCGTGCCCGGCGGCAGCGGGTCCGGCCGGTAGCCGCGGACCGAGCGGTGGTCGAGCAGCGCCGCGATCATGGCGTTCCAGGGGCCGGCGGGCGGCACCGCCGCGCCGTAGCGGGCCGCCAGCGCCGCCGGCTGGGTGGGAAGCCGGCTGGTCATGCCGTCCATCTCGGGTGCTCCTGCCTCGTCTGCCGGAAGGCTAGCGGGAACGCTTCCGCTGGCAAGCGAGGGCCGACGCCGACCATGCCGCGCCCGGCGCGGCCCGGCCCCGCCGCCGCGACATGACCGGGCAGGCCGGCCGGCGCC
>NZ_SMOA01000144.1 GCF_004353985.1 Paracraurococcus ruber
CCAGCGACTGCCGCTACGGCCCGGTGTTCCGCAAGGTGGACCGCTGGGGGACGATCGAGAGCCGGGCGCTCACGCCCGAGGCGGTCGGCACCATCCTGAAGCGGCGCGCCGAGGCGGCGGGGCTGGCGATCGGTTCCCTGGAACGCCTCTCGGCGCACGGGCTGCGGGCGGGCTTCGTGACCGAGGCGTACAAGGCGGGCGCGCGGGATGAGCAGATCATGGCCCATACCCGCCACCGCGACCTCAGGACCATGCGCGGCTACGTCCGTCGCGCCAAGCTGCTGACCGAGAGCCCGGTCAAGCTGCTCGGGCTGTGAGGCGCGCGATGCTCGATGGGCGGACAGGGCAGGGGACGGATCTGCCGGACGCGGTCTCGGACCTCGCGTGAGGCGCCCTCGCCGTCATCGGGCATGGCCTGACGTGGCCGCCATGCGCCACAAGGACCTCGGTCCGTGGCTCGCTGGCATCACGCCGCGGCCACGCGTCGGCAGCGTCTCGGTGCTCGACGGCTATCTCACCGCCAGGGTGATCGGCCTCTGTCACGTCCCGCCCGAGGAGATGTTCGCCGACCTGCTCGGGCTGCATGGCGACATCGCCACCGTCCATGGCGAGGGCCTGGCGGTCATCATGGTCGTCGTGGAGCGCTTCAACGCCATCGGCGAGACGCTCTCGACCAGGCCGGACCGGCTCACTCCAATCTTCGAACATGGCGCGGACGGGCGCGTGCGGGCAGGGCCCTGGTGCATGGGCTTCCTCGCGGCCATGCGGCTGCGCGACGCCGCTTGAGCGCCTTTGCGCGACCTGCGGCGAACGGACCAAGGGCTGCCGTTCCCGATCCTGCTGCAGTGCTTCGATGCAGAAGGGAACCCCATGCTGGGGCGGCCGCGGAAAGGGCCGCGGACGACGGCCTTCCTGCGCGAAGCTTGGAGAGCCATCCCGCTCGTCATCCCGGCCTTGCGGAAGTTCTGGATGCCGCAGCGCACCCGCGCGCTGGACAGCGCATGGTGCGCAGCACAAAGGGGCGCTCTGCTTTTGGGGACGGGGCCGACGTTGCGCCCGACACCGGCATGCTGAGCCTGCCACATTCTGACTTGGCTGTACCATCGCCAGCGCATTACCGGCGACCCGGTCATGGTCACGGATTTTCAAAGGCGCGCGACCCAGGGCTGGGCTGGCTGGACTTCTGATCGGCCGAGAGCTTGGAAAGATCCGCTCGACCTGCTGCTCGAGGTTGTTCGGGCCCAGCAGGTCCCGCTGACATGCGTCTCTTTCCGCCGTACTCACCGAGCAGTTCGTCGCCGCGGCGGAGGAGGTCATGGCGCAGCGGACGGTGCCGCCGTTGCGGGCGGCCGAGTGGACCATCGTCGTGGCTACCGGCATTCAGCCACAAACCTTGCATCAGAACCGTTTGTCCGCGTAGCACGGACAGGCCCTGAGAGGAGCGGATTGCGTCCGGCCAAGTGGTCGGACCACCGTCCAGGGCGACGCGGGCAATGCCTGCCATCCGGCGGAGGGGTGAACGTCCATGACCAGGTCCGTTCTCGTCATCGGCGGGGGCATCAGCGGCCTCGCGGCGGCAAAGGCGTTCCGTGCCCATGGCCATGCCGTGACAGTGGTTGAGAAGGCGGACGACCTCGGCGGTGTCTGGGATCGGGCCCGCTCCTACCCCGGCGTGAAGACGCAGACCCCGCGCGACATCTACGCCTACCCCGACTTCCCCATGCCGCGCGATTATTCCGAATGGCCCTCCGGCGCGCAGGTCCATGCCTACCTGTCGCGCTACGCTGATGCGTACGGGCTGCGCCCGCTTATCCGCCTCGGGACCGCGGTGGAGGCGCTGACGCCTGTCGCCGGTGGGACGGAAGGCTGGACGGCGCGGCTGCGCGACCCCGGCGGCAGCGTCGGCGCGGAGGAACGCTTCGACCGGGTCGTCGTCGCCACCGGCCAGTTCAGCCGGCCGAACAAGCCCGTCTTTCCCGGTCTGGACGCCTTCACCGCGGCAGGCGGAGCGCTCCTCCATTCCTCCGAGCACTTGGACGCCTCGCGCGTGGCGGGCCGACGGATCGCCGTGCTCGGCTTCTCCAAGAGTGCAACGGACGTCGCGGTCCACGCCGTTGAACAGGGTGCCGCCGCCGTCGCGCTGATCCACCGCGCCGTTGCCTGGAAGATCCCCTACTTCTTCGGCGGCGCGCTGAACTTCAAACGCATCCTTTACACGCGCCTTGCCGAGGCGATGTTCCTCCCCTTCGACGCTTCGCCGGCGCGGCGCGCAGCCCAGCGCCTCTTCGCGCCGCTGACCTGGGCGAACTGGCGCGCGCTGGAAGCGCTGCTGACGCTGCAGTTCGGCCTCCGGCACCTCGGCTTGCGCCCGGCCGAGCAGATCGAGGAAACGATCCACTGCGCACTTGGGGTGGAGACGCCGGGCTTCTACCGCATGATTGCCGATGGCCGCATTCGCGCGCTGCGCGGCACGATTGCAAGCTATAGGGAAGACGGGGTGGTCGCCTCAGGCGGCGAGAAGATCGACGCAGACCTCGTTATCCTTGCGACCGGCTGGCACCAGGAGTTGTCCTTCCTGGCGGAGCCGGAGCACGCGCTTCTCGTCGAACCGGATGGGGCGTGGCGCCTCTACCGGCAGATCGTCAACCCGCGCCTGCCGAACCTTGGCTTCGTCGGCTTCAACTCGAGCTTCGCCACCACGCTCTCGGCCGATCTCGGCGCGCGCTGGCTCGCGCGCTACTGGGACGGCATGCTCGCCCGCCAGCCTACGGCGCCGGAGATGGAGGCGGAGATCGGGCGGTCGCTGGCCTGGCGACGGTCTGAACGGCCCGCTGCGGCCGGTTATGGCGGCCTCTGCGTTGCGCCCTGGCACCATCGCCATTTTGCCCAACTGTTGGCCGACATGGGCGCGCGCACACGCCCGGCGAACCCGGTTGCGGCCTGGCTGCTCCCGCTCGATCCCGCCGTCTATGGACGGCTGCTTGAGACCGCACCGCCACCCCGGCCGGCGGCTCCGCCGGTGCCTGAGCCGGAGCAAGTCCCGGCCTGACGCTCAGCCGCCGCGGCATGCCTGGGCCAGCCTTTCGGACGGGACCGTCCCGAACCGCCGCCTCGGCTTGCTGCCCGCCCCGATCCTGACCTCCCGTAGCAGGCGCTTTGGCATTGTCAGGTTGTTGAGCCGACGCTCGCCCCGAGCACGGTCACGGCTGCCGTCTCCTTCATGCTGCGAGCTGGACGCGCGTCTCCTTCCGCCACAGCTGGAAGGCTCGGGCACGAGCGCGCCGATATTGATCAGCGGTCATCAGACATCGTCGTGGAGGAAAGTGGCCCTAGATCATCGAGTGGGACGACAGAAAGCGCTGCGCCTGGTCGGTCGACTTGAACCGCTGCATCTGTCGCTCTCGGCGCCCCGTCGGCCGGTGCGAGTTTTCGGCGCGGTTGTTCAGGTAACGCCTCGTTCGGTGCTTCACCTCGAGCAGCATCTCTCGGTGCGCGACCCCGTAGCTGCGCAGGCCATCGGTGACAAGGCGTTTGGGCTTGTACTTCATGTCGACGAGCAGGCGCTTGAAGAAGCGCTTCGCCACCGTGGCAGTCCGGCGGTCCTGCACCAGGATGTCAAGCACCGCGCCGTGCTGATCGACGGCGCGCCAGAGATAGTGCAGCTGGCCACCAATCTTCGGGGACACCTCATCAAGGTGCCAGGTATCGCCCGGCTTGGGCCGCCGCTGACGGAGCGTGCGGGCGAAGTCCGCGCGGAACTTGCGGCACCACTGCCTGATGCTCTCGTGGGTCACGCCGATGCCCCGCTCCGCCAGGATCAGCTCCACCTCGCGTAAGCTCAGGCCGAAGACGTGGTACAGCCAGACGGCGTAGCCGATAATCGCGGCCGGGAAGCGGTAACCGGGGTAGGTTGCGGGCTCGGGCGTCGTGCCGCTATCCTGACCCGTCTCCTTCGGCGAAGCCAGGAGCCGTCAAGTTGGCAATGTCCCCTGTCGGCCTTTCCGCAGGCCACAGCGGCTCATCCGTCCTGACCTGCCGTGATGGCCAAGCGCACGGCCTCGGCGAAGCTACGGCAGCCCAGCTTATCCATGATCGCGGCGCGATAGGTCTCGACGGTGCGCGTGCTCAGGCCGAGTTCGTGCGCGACGACCTTGTTCGGGTGGCCTTCAACCAAGCCCTTCAGCACCTGCCGCTCCCGCGGCGACAAGGCCTTCACCCGCTCGCGGGCACGCGCCTGCGCGGGGTCGCCGCATCGATGGATACTGGCCTGAGCAACTGCGTCAAGCAAGCGCTCGGGCGCGAAGGGTTTCTCGATGAAGTCGACGGCGCCCGCCTGCATGGCACGGACCGCGAGCGGGATATCGCCGTGGCCGGTGATGACCACCACCGGTGGTACGTCTCCCGCGCGACGCAGATGCTCGATCAGGGTGATGCCGTCCATGCCTTCGCCGAGCCGCATGTCAACCAAGACGCAGGTCGTGCCACTCGGCACACCGGCTGCGAGAAGGGCTTCGGCATTGGCATACTCCGCGGCATTGCGGCCGTCGGTTGCCAGCAGGCAGGCAATCGAATCGCGCATCTCGTCGTCATCATCAACGATGACGACCTGACCAGGCACACCGCTCACGCTGACATCTCCACGGGCTCGGCTGCCACCTCGCCATCGGCGAGGCGCGGCAGGGTAAAGGCAAAGATCATCCCGCCATCCGGGGCGGTACGGGCGGTGATGCGCCCGCCATGCGCCTCGACAATGGCGCGACAGATCGAGAGCCCAACACCCATCCCCCCAGGTTTGCTGGAGTGGAAGGCCTCGAACAGGCGGGCAGCGCTCTCGGGCGGCATGCCTGGGCCGGTGTCGGTCACCGACACCTCGGCCTGACCGCTGGCATTCATGCCCACGCTCACCGTGAGACGTTGTTCGTGGCGTCCGGGCTGGTCTCGCATGGCCTCAATCGCATTGCGCACCAGGTTGATCACCACCTGCTGAATCTGCACCCGATCCAGCATGGCCAAGCCGGTGGCCGGGTCGGTCACGATGACAGGTGTCTGCAGCCCGGCCTCCGGCGTGCCCAGCAGCACCATCTCGACAGCTTCCCGAACCACCTCAGCGACCGGTTCGACGGCGCGCTGAGGCTCGCGGCTGCTCAGGAAGTCCCTGAGGCGTTGCAGCACGCTGCCGGCGCGCAGGATCTGCGATCCCGCCCGATCGAGCATGCGGGTCATCCGTGCGCGGCCAGCCGGATCGAGAGGCGGACCCTCGGCATCGCCGAACAACCGCACCGCGGTGCCGAGGTAGTTGCTGGCCGCGCCGAGCGGCTGGTTCAGCTCGTGGGCAATGCCGCTGGCCATGGCGGCGATGGTGACCCGCCGCGCCATGTGCTGCAGTGTTCGCTCTGCCTCATGCCGACGCGCCTCGCTGGCGAGGCGGTCCGCCTCGGCCAGACGCCTCGCGGTGATGTCGGCATTCATCCCGACCCAGCCGCGCAGCTGTCCGTCGGCGTCGAGCAGCCGGCAGGCGCGTGCCTCGGTCCAGCGATAGCCGCCGTCCCGGTGGCGGAGGCGGTACTCGTAGGCATAATCGGTGCCCTGCGTCATGCACGCCCGCCACCGGTCGACCACTCGGTCCCGATCCTCGGGATGGATGGCATCCTGCCAACCCCAGCCAAGCCATTCCTCGTGGGTCTGCCCGGTAAAGGCGCACCAGCTCGGCGATGGCTCGCGGGTGCAACCCTCGACGTTGCAGGTCCAAACGACCTCGGCTGAGGCCTCGACCAGGGCGCGAAAGCGCGCCTCGCTCAGCCGCAACTGCGCCTCGGCTTGCTTGGACGCGGTCAGGTCGATCAGCACGCCCAGGCCGCGCAGGGGCCGGCCCGTCGGATCGCGCTCGATTCGGGCGCGGGAAATCAACCATCGCTCGCTACCCCCGGGCGCCGGCATGGCGGCGCGGAAGGTTGCATCGTATGGCGCTTCGTTCTCCACAGCCCGGCGCCAGGCCTCGGCCACTCCCGCCCGGTCTGCGGGGTGGATGCTCTCGGCCCAGCTCTCTCCGGTGTCGTCCAGATGGTCTATGCCGAGCAGGGCGGCAGCCTCGGGTGACCATTGGCCCCTGCCGGCTAGCAGATCCAGCTCCCAGGTGCCGATACCGGTCCCGGTCGTCGCCAACCGCAGCCGCGCCTCGCTCTGCCATCGCGCCGTCTCCGCAGCCTTCCGGCCAGCAATGTCTTGAACAACTGAGATGAAGTGCAGTGGCGAGCCGTCGGCGTCACGGCACAATGACACGGTGAGCTCAATCCACAGCACCGCGCCATCCTTGCGACTGTAGCGCTTTTCCATGTTGTAGGATGCGATCTCGCCGCCGAGTACTTGGCGAACATTGTCGAGGTCGGCATCGAGGTCGTCGGGATGGGTAATGTCCTGGAAGCTGAGTGCCAGGAGCTCCGCCTCGGAGTAGCCGAGCATGGCGCAGAGCCGGCCATTCACTCGCAGCCAGGAGCCGTCGAGCCCGACATGGGCGATGCCGACCGCAGCCTGGTCGAAGGTGTCGCGGAACCGCGCCTCGCTTTCGGCCAGTGCCGCCGCCGCCCGCATCCGCTCGGCCTCCACCTCCTGTGCAACTGTCACATCCTGAACGGTGCCCATCATCCGTACCGGGAGACGACCGGTCGGCACCCGTGGGTCCGGCTCGAAGAAAGCGCGACCGACGATGCGGAGCCACCGCGCTCGACCGTCGGGAGCATCCACGCGGTAGGTGCAGCAGATCTCGTCACGCGTCTCGGCGGGGTCGAGCGCCCTTGAGATGGTCGACCTGACCAGGGGCTGGTCCTCGGACCAGAGCAGGGCCGGCCAGACCTCGCGGTTCGCCGCCGCCTCGGCAGACAGGCCATGCAACGCCCGGCAGCGGTTGTCCCATTCGAGGCTGCCGCCATCCGGCCCGACCTCCCAGCTCCAGGTGCCGAGATCGGCGGCCTCCAGGGCCAGGCGAAGCCGTTGCTTGGTGCGCATCACCTCGGTGACATCGTGCCTGATGCCGACGATGCCGAGCACCCGGCCAGAGCCCAGCTCCCTCCAGGGTGCCCTGGTCGTCTGGAAGATCCGCGGCGTGCCACTCGCCGCGACGGGCAGAAACTCCTCGGTTGTGCTGGTCACCTTACCGTTCAGGACTGCCCGGTCCTCGGCCGTGAGGCGCTCTGCGACCATTGGCCAGAGCTCTGTATCGGTCAGGCCCAGAACGCTGTCGCCCGGGCGGTCGAGCACCGTTGCGGCCGCACCGTTGACCAGCACGTAGCGGCCGTCCAGATCCTTGACGAAGACAGCATCGGACGTGGCGTCGAGGACGGAGCGCAGTAGCGCTCCCTCCTCCTCCGCCAGGTCGGCTTGCCGGCGCAGCATGCTGGCTGCCCATTCGACGGAGCGTCGGAGCGACTCGAATTCCGCGATGGGCAGCGGCTCGGCGGTCCGCTCCAGGTCTGCCGTCTCACCACGGGCTACGTCCCTGGCCCGCGCTGCCAGCGTCGCCAGGGGGCGGATCAGGCGGCTCGCCATGAGCCGGGCGCCGAGAATGGCGAGCAACAGTGCGAGGGCGCTGCCCGCCAGCAGGTAGGTCAGCGGGCGCTGCCAGGCGGCCCGCGAGGCCGCTTCGGTGGTGGAGGCCACGACCGTCCAGGACGGGGTGCGCGGCAGGCGCTGGAAGGCTAAGATGGACGGCTGTCCCGCAAGGTTCGTGCCCGAGTAAATCCCGCCCTCCCGGTCCGCGATGCTCAGGAGGTACCGATCCGGCACGGAGCGTCCGACGAAGCGTCCAGCGTCGGTCGACCGGGCGACGATCCGGCCCTCCGCATCCACGAGCGCCACGATGACGCCATCAGGCACGCGGTGCTCGGCCAGCTTGCGGGAGAGGCCCGCCGCGCTCAGCACCGCCCCGATGCTGCCGAGAGCAACGCCCTCCCGCCGCAGTGGCACCGCCAAGTGTACCGCGGGATCGGCCTCCGACACCGTGTCGACGGTGCTCAGTACAGACTGGCCGATAGCCTCCGCCGTCTCCACGGCCGGTCGGAACGCGGCTGGCGGCGGGATGGCGGGGGTCTGGCCGAGGGGCAGGTCGCTGTCGAAGCGCAGCGCGCGGTCCGGCGCCGGCCCACGCAGTCTGAACCGCGTGCCGAGGCGCGTCCCCAGGAGCTGGCTACGACTATGCAGTTCGACCAGGGCCTCGTCACCATCATCGAGCCGAACGACCGCAGCGGCCAATAGCTCAGCCGCAGCCCTGCTGCGCTCAATCTCGGCATCCATCGCCAGCGCCATGGCGTGTGCCGTGTGCTGGAGCGTCTGCTCGAAGCCCTGCCGATAGGCCCGAAGCGCAATCACTGTCGCTGCCGCGCTACCGAGGGCGAGGGGCAGGAGCACGCAGAGAACCAGGACGACAAGGTAGCGGCGCAGACTGGGCAGGCGCTGGCCACCGCGCGTGGCGGACGGGCTAGGCAAGGAATGGCCTCCGGCAGGGAGCCTGGGGCAGCGCCCCCGCATACTGCCTGCCTCCCCCAGAAATCTTCCCCGTTCATCTACGAGGGTGCGCCGGTGAGGCCCTGGCTGCTACGGGTCGCAAAGCAACCGAAAGGGGCTATCGCCGGAGATCCCGGCGCGGCCGCATCCCGAGATGCCGCACATTCCGCTAGGCCGCCAAGGCCCCACAGGGCCGCCGGTCGTCGTCATGCTCTACCGTGAGATGGCCAGGATCGCGCAGGAGCTCGCCTGCTGGGGCCTGACAGATGTGGCCCACCGGCTCCAGGCGCTGCGCCGTCCGATGCTACATGAGGCGAAGCGAGCCTGCCGGACTCCGGCGGAACTGCTCTGCATCCTCACCCTGATCACGGCGGAGGAGAAGCGAAGCGGCTTGTGCTCCAAACGGGCCGGAGGGCGCCACTTGGATGGTGCGTGGCAAGCGCAGCCTCAGGAGTGGCTATCTGGCGCGCCAAACCTCGATCCCGAGCATCGAAACGGCACGGTTGGGCTGGCAGACCGCGTTCCTGGACCAGACAAGCCTGCGGACCAGTCGGCAATCGCGGTGCTGCACCGCGAAATGGGCCAACTCGCAGAGGCCATGCTGCAGGCGAGGGTGTCCAGTTGCGCCGTCCAGATCGGAGCGCTGCAGGCGATGGCGCCGCTGGAAGCGCAGCGGACCGCTCGGGGTCGGGATGCGCTGCGGAGGGTCGAAGATCTGCTGACCAGTGTTGAGCGGTGGAACCGAGTTAGCATCGCCGAATAGTAGAATTACAGGATCGCTGTGCGTCGGGGAATGCTTTAGGCCGAAGGACATTCGCAGGCACCTCCTGCAAAGGTGGCAGAACGCCTCCAACGCCCCATGAATACGTTGCAATCTCGGCACGGCGGCCTTTGGCGGTCGAGGATAAGAAGATGATCAGCGCTGCAAGTCCGTTCCTGGAAACCAAGCGTCTCCAGATCCTTCGCTCCTACAGTGTCCTCGACACGGCGGCCGAGGCGGCGTTTGACGAGTTGGTGGAGCTCGCCGCGAAGGTCACACAGAGTCCAATCGCGCTGGCGTCCTTCGTCGACGCCGACCGCCAGTGGTTCAAGGCCAAGCACGGGCTTTGCGCGGTGCAGACGCACCTCGACGAGGCAGCCTGCGCCCACGCCATCCTGCAGCCGCATCAGATGCTGATCATCGAGGATGCCACGACCGACAGTCGCTTTGCCGACAGCCCACTGGTCACGGGTGCGTCGGGCATCCGCTTCTACGCGGCGGCACCGCTGATCAGCAAGGAAGGCCTCGGCATCGGCACCCTCTGCGTCATGGATCACGTTCCGCGCAGGATCGGCGAGAGGCAGTGTGCCAAGTTGCTCGACGTGGCCCGGACAGTGAGCGTGATGCTGGAGGTCCGCCGGGTGGCGAAGGTGGGCTACTTCATGGCGATGACTGGGGCGCAGCCCAGGACGAGCGACACGGCACGCAGAATGCTGTCCTGACAAGACGCGCCCGCAGCGGCTGCGCGTAGAAACGCGTCCGCCGACGCTATGCTGCCAAGCCACCAACGCTTGAGCTGAATCGACGCGTCCGGTGTGCTCGCCATCCTACCAGCCAGCCTCACGGACGACTCCAAGCATGGAGCCTGGGACGAACTACATCAGCCAATCCCGCGCGATAGGGCTGTCGTGCGCTTTTCGTCCCCCCGGCATCCGTCTTCGAGCCTTTCAGCTGTCGGTCGCCTTCGGATCGAGCGTGACTCTGTAACCTAATTGCCGAACGAAACGAGGCACACCCCGCCTACCTTTTATCAAATAAGAGATTCACTCGCTCGTTAACGCAACCCAAAGTAGTTTTACGGGGAGACGTAAGGTGGAGTACGGCTGGAGACTTGACGCGGTCACCATGGGGGCCCTGGAGGGGCTGCGCAGCCTCGATCAGGCCATCAAACGGGAGACGGTGAGGCCTGGAGGTGACCTCATTCATCTCGCGGTACAGCGGCAGTCCTCTGTTCTGCATCCGCCCCGGCCGGCAGCCAAGGCTGCCTTCGACCTGACCGGTTCGCTCCGCAGAGTAGTTTCGGATGCTTTGGGCGCCACTCGCGCGGCGAGACGAGGCGCCATGGACATGTCCGAGCTGCTCGACCGCGTCGCCGACCGCGTCACCCGGATCAAACGGGCCGGGGTGGCAAGCGCCGGCGACCAGGCGGCGGTCGACAGCTTGCTGTCGCAGCTCTCCGACACCGTGGCGGGGGCTGGCTACAACGGCACCAACCTACTCAAGGCGGGTGGATCCGTGTGGATGCCGAGCCAGGACGGCCTCCCGGACCGGCTCGTGACCTCCCGCTCTCTCGAGATGGTACCCGACGGTGGCCTCGCCATGCTGCAGGGCTTGTCCGTGCTGGACGCAGGCACGGCCGCGGTCCAGGCCGCCGCTGCGCAAGCGGCGAGCGCCGCCCAGGTTACCGCCGATGCGGCAACCGCCGCAGCGTCGGCCGCCCAGGCTGATGCCGCCGCGGCTGAAGCTGCGCGCCAGGATGCGGGCACGACAGCAACCGCGAATGCGGCCGCAGCGACCCAGGCGAGTGCGGACGCCGATGCGGCAGCCACCGCACTGAAATCAGCCTCGACAGCGGCTGTGGCTCCGGATGCCGCATTGCAGGTCGCGCAGTCGGACTATACTGCGGCGCAGGCGACACAATCCTCCGCCGCCGCGGCGGCCGCCTCCGCGAATAGCGCACTGGCCACCGCACAGTCGAGTTACGCTACGGCGCAGGCAGCGCAAACCTCTACGGCCTCCGCCGCGGCCTCTGCAAACGGCGCGTTGGCGACGGCTCAGGCGGACTACGCGACCGCACAGGCAGTTCAGGCCTCGGCCACGGCGGCGGCCACATCCGCGACCGCGACCCTGGCGACCGCGCAATCCGACTACGCCGCGGCGCAGTCAGCGCAGGCGGCCGCTGCCACGGCGGCAGCCACGGCCCAGAGCAACGCCACGGCGGCGCAGGCTGCGAGCACCACCGCCGCGGCCGCAGCCACCGCAGCGACCACGACACGGCAAGCTGCCACGGCTGCGGTCGCGGCTGCGACCAACACCATCACCGCGGCGGCCCCGAGCATCTCGACGGTGTTCAAGAACACCGGCGATGGCTACCAGTCCTACGTCTTCGACGTGGGCACCCAGTTTGGTCTGGGGTCTGTCACCCTCAAATTCACCAACAACGGCACAAGCAAGAGCCTGTCAGAGTCGTTCTTTATCAGTGTGAGCAACGACAGTCTTCTTGCGCAGGTGAACTCAGATAACACCTGGAAGAGCAACTACATTCAGGCTCGGAAGATATCCACTGGTGCGCTAGAGTTCTACGTTACCGACCCCACCAAGGTGACGTCGATCGCGTTCGACGCTGATGGCGCGTTCACCGTCTCGGGCATTGCGCTGCCTCTGAGTCTTCTGCAAACGCAGGGCCAGCACGTCTCCGCGACCTTGAACGCCAATGCTTTGCAGCTCGGCTCAACCTTCGATGTCGCTTATCGGAGTGGTGGCGTCGTCAAATACGCCCGCCTCGAGGTGATGGACGGCAGCACGGGCAGCTCCGCGACATCGTCGGACGGCACGCCGACCTACGCCATCAGCAGCTCAGTGCTGGGCGCGAGTGCCAGCACCCAGGCTGCCGAGATCGTCAAGGCGTTCAAGTCCATCTCCGGCCTCACCGCATCGGCAAACGGAGCCGAACTCACCTTTGATGCTGTCAGCACCAGCGGTACGGATGGGGTGCTGAAGGTCACGCCTGGCGCTCGTCTGGCCACGACAGCATCGGCCGCGACCCTGGCGGCAGAGACTGCTGCGGTGGCAGCCGAAGCCGCCGCTAATACAGCGGCCGCGACGGCCGCGTCGGTGGCCACCGCAGCGCAGGCCACCGCCACGACCGCGAACGCCACCCTGTCGACCGCCAATGCCACGCTGGTCAGCAAACAATCTGCGCTCGGCACGGCACAGGCTGCTTCGACCACAGCAAATGCCACTCTTTCGTCCGCCGACGCAACCCTGGCTAGCAAGCAGTCCGCGCTCGCGGCTGCCGGGAATGGTGCCGCCACGGCAAGTGCGGCCAAGGCCACCGCAGACGCGAACCTCTCCACCGCAACCTCGGCCTTGGGTGCGGCTCAGACCGCAGCTGACACAGCGAATGCGGCTTTGACAGTCGCAAACACGAACCTGAGCACGAAGGCCACATCGCTGAGCTCGGCACAGGCGGCCGCCGCAGGTCCTGACGCTGCCTTGGTTACAGCGACGCAGACAGCTACTGCAAAGGCTGCCGCGGCGACAGCCGCTCAGGCTGCAGCCGCGGCTGCTGCGGCTGCGCTCGCGCAGGCCACCACCACGGCGGCAGCCAAGTCGGCGGTCGCCACGGCGGCCGCCTCCGACGCCGCGTCCAAGCAGGCCGCGGCGGTTGCTGCGCAGCAGGCCCTGGCTGCGACCGCGACGGCTTCTGGCAGCACCCAGTCAGCGGGCGCGATCGCGGGATGGGACGCGGTACAATCCCGCATCCTTGCCGCCAAGGGTGTCGTCAGAGCCGCCTTGGACTACTTCAATGCAGAAGAAGACGATGCCCTTTCACGATTGTCCATGCTCGAGAGCGGCGACGCAAGCGGAGCGGACCTGTCATCCACGGGAGCAGGGGCGGAAGGCGGGACTGACACCGTGACCTACGGAAACCTTGAGCGCCTGCGAGCCATGCTGGCTCAGCGCGACGCTTTTGCTTCCGGCATACCGACCACGAATGGGAGCATGGAGACCAGTTTAGGGCTCCTCAGACAAGCCGCGCAGACAACGCGGGAAGCGGTCAGCAAAACAGGGGAACTCCCCGTAACCAGTGCTCGTGGAACTGTACACGACGATCAAACCGACGGCAGCCACCCTGTCGTGCTCGGCGCAACAGACCGCAAACTCGCAGCCGCCGCTTACCGCAGCAATGTCGTCATGATGAGGCCGGCGCGTGCGTCCTCAGCCTTTGGCGCTGAGATGAGCGTACCCTCCGATCTCACCGATCCGGCAGGCCTTCGTGTCAGATCCGCCAACGGACGTTGAGGCCGTGCCAACCTCGTGGTCGCGAGGAGGAATGAGTCCATAGGCACTGCTCAAGCGATTAAGCCAAGTCTGCGATCTGCCATGGTCATCGTGTGCAGGCTGCTATCATCAAGGACACAGTCTAGTCTTACCAAAATCTGCAGCTGCTGGAGAGATGTCGAGCACACCGGGACAGATTACTGCAACGGACCAAAGATGAATTCGGTGTTTGGTATGCTCGGATTTGTGGTCAATCTGTCAAGTTAAACCCGAGAAGGAGATATTCATGGATTGGGTAGATGCTGAAACAGCCCGAGTGCTCGAGATAGCAGATGAGCTTGGCTGCTCTCTGGCCATAGCAACGCGGCTGGCGCTGCGTGACAGACTCACCGCGGCGGTGACGGAGGCGCGGTCGTTGGACGACCTGCGGTCAGCACTCCTCACGCTTGTAGAGTTCGCCACCGCCCCGCTCACCATAGCCGAGCAGAGGATTGAGCCACGACTGCGGATTGGAGATGAAAAATTTGCGATGAGATGAGGCGGGCAGATTTGACCATTCCGGTTTCACCGGAGAAAGCTTGGCTTGCGTTGTTTGAACTCTGCTGGTGTACCCGCCGGAGTGAAACCGACCCGGTCGCCGGTTGAAGGCGGACCCAGGTTTTAGAGCGTCTAATGCTTTGTTGAAAGGCTTATGCGGCCTCTGCGAGGATCATGAGGTTGTGGGTGAGGACGCGGAGGACGAGTTCGCGGGCCTGGGACGCGTCGCCGCGCGCGGTCAGGGCTGATCCGAGGCG
>NZ_SMOA01000145.1 GCF_004353985.1 Paracraurococcus ruber
CGTGCCGGTCGATCCCGCCGGGCGGAACCGGCGACCGCACCGGCCGGCGCGGCATGCGCAGCGGTGCCGCCGCGGCGCGGCCCGCGCCGGGGGATAGCGCCTGCCGACGATCCGGCCCCGCCGCCATCCCGCCCGGCCGCATGTCGCAGGAGCCGGAGCCGCATGTCGCAGGAGCCGGAAATGTCATGGCTGCCCCTTTGACGCGGCGGGGCGTTTCCGGCCAAATCCGTCGCTTCCCCAACCGCAGCGCCCGCGATCCCCGCCGGCGCAGGGGAAGTCTGGAGACCAGACCGGTGATTCCCGCCCTGATGCCGACCTACAACCGCGCCGACCTCGCCTTCGAGCGGGGCGAGGGCGCTTGGCTGTGGACCGGCGATGGGCGACGATTCCTCGATTTCGGCTCCGGCATTGCCACCGCCAGCCTCGGCCATGCGCATCCGCACCTGGTGCAGGCCATCGCCGAGCAGGCGGCCAGGGTGATGCACACCTCGAACCTCTACCGCATCCCGCAGGCGGAGAAGCTGGCGGCGCGGCTGGTCGAGACCTGCTTCGCCGACAGCGTCTTCTTCTGCAATTCGGGCGCCGAGGCGAATGAGGGGATGATCAAGGCCGTCCGCAAATACCATGCGGAGAACGGCCACCCCGAGCGGAACGTGACCATCTGCTTCGAGGGCGCCTTCCACGGCCGGACGCTGGCGACGCTGGCGGCGACGGGCAACGAGAAATACCTGGCCGGCTTCGGCCCGCCCATGCCCGGCTTCAGGCATATCCCATTCGGCAACATGAACGCGCTGCGGGACGCCATCGACGGCACCGCCGCGGCGGTGATGCTGGAACCGGTGCAGGGGGAGGGCGGCGTGCGCCCCGCCAGCCTCGACTTCCTGCGCCAGGTGCGCGCCGCCTGCGACGAGTTCGGCGTGCTGCTGGCCCTCGATGAGGTGCAGACCGGCATGGGCCGCTCCGGCAAGCTCTGGGCCCATCAGTGGGCCGGGATCGAGCCGGATGTCATGTCCTCGGCCAAGGGCATCGGCGGCGGCTTCCCGCTGGGCGCCATCCTGGCCAAGGAGAAGGTGGCGCAGTACCTCAAGGCCGGCACCCATGGCAGCACCTATGGCGGCAACCCGCTGGCCTGCGCCGCCGGCAATGCCGTGCTGGACGTGGTGCTGGCGCCCGGCTTCCTCGACGGCGTGGACAAGGTCGCGCGGCATCTCTGGCGCGGCCTGCTGGCCCTGGCGCAGCGTCATCCCACGGTGATCGACGGCGTCCAGGGCGCCGGCCTGCTGCTCGGCATCAAGCTCCGCCCCGAGGTCTCGAACGGGGAGGCGCAGAATGCCGCGGTGGCCGAGGGGCTGCTGACCGTGGCCGCCGGCATGAACGTGCTGCGCCTCGCCCCGCCGCTGATCATCACCGAGGCGGAGGCGGAGGAGGCGCTGCGGCTGCTCGACCGCACCATGCTGCGCATCACGCCGTCGGCGGCGAAGGCAGCGGCAAAGTGAGCGCGGTCGTCGCGCTGAAGGCCGGGGGGGAGGATCCCCCCCGGCACTTCCTGGAATTGATGGATTTCGAAGGGCCGACGCTGCGGCGCATGCTCGACCTTGCGGCGCAGGCCAAGCGCGGCGCCATGCCGGGCAAGCCGCTGGCCGGCAAGAGCGTGGCGCTGATCTTCGAGAAGCCCAGCACCCGCACCCGCGTCAGCTTCGAGGTCGGCATCCACCAGCTTGGCGGCCAGCCGATCGTGCTCTCGGCGCGGGACATGCAGTCCTCCCGCGGGGAAGAGATGAGCGACACCGCCAAGGTGCTGTCGCGCTATGTCGACGCGATCATGATGCGGACGCATGACGTCAACCGCATCCGCGAACTGGCGCGGCACGCGACGGTGCCGGTGATCAACGGCCTCACCGACATCTCCCACCCCTGCCAGCTGATGGCCGATGTCCTGACCTTCGAGGAGCATCGCGGCCCGATCGCCGGCCAGGTCGTCGCCTGGGTGGGCGACGGCAACAACGTGGCGCAGAGCTTCATCCAGGCCGCCGCGCGCTTCGGCTTCACGCTCAGGCTCGCCACGCCGGCGGCGCTGCGCCCGCCGCAGGCGCTGGTGGACTGGGCAAGGGCGCAGGGCGCGACGATCGAGCTGACCGAGGACCCGGCGGAGGCGGTGCGCGGCGCGCGCTGCGTCGTCACCGATGCCTGGGTGAGCATGAACGACGAGACCGACGACAGCGGCGCGCCGAACCGGCACAACCTGCTGGCGCCCTACCAAGTGACGGAGGCGCTGATGCGCCAAGCCGCGCCGGATGCGATCTTCCAGCACTGCCTGCCCGCCCATCGCGGGGAGGAGGTGGCGGCCGAGGTGATCGACGGCCCGCAGAGCGTGGTCTTCGACGAGGCGGAGAACCGCCTGCACGCGCAGAAGGGCGTGCTGCTCTGGGCGCTGGGCGCGGGGTGAGCGAGGCGGCGGCCCCGGCCGCCGCACAACCCCGCGAGGCCGGGCGCGACCTGCTGGTCCGCGCCGGCCATGTGACCGCGCTGCGGCTCTTCGACATCGCCTATGCCATCGACCTGAAGCGGGCCGAGGCGCTGTGGGCCGCCCGTGCCCCGAACGCCGCCGAGCGCCGCGGCCTGACCGGCACGCCGCCCAAGGCTATGTCCTTCGGCGACCCGCCACTCATCCTCCGCCTGCCGCCGGCGCCGCTGCGCCTGGGCGAGGAGGCGTTCGAGGCCGCCGTCACCGCCCGCGTCTATGATTTCGGCGTCGTCTCCCTCGCCCTCACCCTGCCCGCATCGGATCTGTCCTGGGCGGAGTTCACCGCCCGGGTGAACCGGCTGCAGCAGGCGGTCGGCCCCGGCGCCGGCGGGCCGTGGCGGGACCTGCTGGACGCCGTCCGCATGCCGCTGCGGGCGGCGATCGAGCGGCCGGCGGAGACGCATCTGGAGGAGGACTACCTGCTGGCGGTGGTCGAGCGGCTGGAGGCGCCGCTGACCGCCGAGGCGCTGCTGGAGCAGGTGGACCTGATCCCGCTGCTGACCGGGGAGACGCGCCCGCTCGCCCCCGGCGCCCGCGCCGAACTGCTGCGCCAGCGCTTCTCCTGGTACACCGACGATCTGGTCGTGCTGGCCTGGGACCGCGCCTTCGTCCTGGAACCGAGGGCCGAGACCGATGTGCTCGACGTGCTGGAGATGGCGAATGCCCAGCTGCTGGAGATGCGCTTCTACGACGAGCTGCTGGATGCCGAGCTGCCGCGCATCTACGACCTGATCGAGGCGACGCGCCGCGCCCCGGCGCTGCTTTCGGCGCGGCGCTATGCCAGGCTCGCCCGCCGGCTGCACGGGCTGGTCGCCGAGGTCACGGAGCTGACGGACCACGCCGACAATGCCCTGCAGGTGACGGAGGATGTCTACCTCGCCCGCGTCTATGGCGCCGCCCTGGCACTGTTGCGGGTGCCGCTGGTCTCCCAGGCGGTGGACCGCAAGCTGCAGACGGTGCGGGAGACCTACCAGGCGCTGTACGACGAGGCGCATTCCGGCCGGGCCGAACTGCTGGAGATCGTGGTGGTGGTGCTGATCGCGCTCGAGATCGTGCTGTCCCTGGTCCGGCACTGAGGGGCGGCCGGATTTACCCACCCTTCAGGCGCGTATGCCTAGGAAAGCGGAACGATCCCAGGAGCGTTCCCGTTGCACGCCTTCCTCCGCCCCCTTGCGCAGCTCAGCCTGCGTGGCCGCGTGCTCGCGCTCGTGCTGCTGCTGTTCGGCCTCGCCTCGGCCGGCTTCGGGATCACCACCGCGCAGAACCTCCGGGAACGGGAGGAAGCGGCCGTCGCCGCGCGGCTGGAGACCGCGCTGCGCCTGCTGCGGAGCCTGGCCGAGGACAAGGGCGCGGCCTGGCGGCTGGACGGCAACCGCCTGTTGCGTGGCGACGTCGCCCTGAACGACCTGAACGACCTGCCCGACAGGGTGCTGGCCATCACCGGCGCGGTCGCCACCATCTTCGCCGGGGAAACGCGGGTGGCGACCAATATCCGGCGCCCGGATGGCGGCCGGGCCGTCGGCACGCCGCTCGCGGCCGGCCCGGCGCTGGACGCGGTGCGGCGCGGCGAGACCTTTCGCGGCGTGAACCTGATCCTCGGCACCCCGCATGTCACGGTGTACGAACCGGTGCGCGACGGGTCCGGCCGGCAGGTCGGCATCCTCTTCGCCGGCCTGCCGGTGACCACGGTGGCGGCGGCCGAGGCGGTGGCGATCCGCCAGGCGCTGCTGCAGGGCGCTGCGGTCCTGACCGTGATCGGGCTGCTGGTCTGGCTGGCGCTGCGCCGGATGCTGCGGCCGCTGGGCGAGATGGCGACGGCCCTGCAGGCGCTGGGCGAGGGGCGGCACGACATCGCCGTTCCCTGCACCGACCGGGTGGATGAGCTGGGCCGGATCGGCCGCGCGGTGGTCGGACTGCGCGACGCAACCCGATCCGCGCAGGCCGAGGAAGCGGCGGCCGCCGCCGCCCGCGCCGCCGCGGAGCGGGAGCGGGAGGCGGCGCGCGGCCGCATCGCGGGCGAGATCGAGCAGGCGATCGGCCAGGTATCGGATCGGCTGGCGGCGGCGGCGCAGGGCGTGGGCGGCGCGACCGATGCGGTGGCCGCGGCCTCGGCCGGCGCGGCGCAGCGCTCGGTGGCCGCCGCCGCGCGGGTCGAGGAAGTCGGCGGCCATGTCCAGGCCATGGCGGCGGCGACCGGGGAGCTTGCCGGCTCGGTCGAGGCCATCGCGCGCCAGGTCGGGGAGGGCGCGCGGGTGGCGGCGGAGGCGGTGCAGGCCGCCCGCAGCTCCGACGCCACCGTGGCGGGCCTGGCGGAGGCCGCGCAGAGGATCGGCGACGTGGTGCGGCTGATCAGCGACATCGCCGGCCAGACGAACCTGCTGGCCCTCAACGCGACGATCGAGGCGGCGCGGGCGGGCGAGGCCGGCAAGGGCTTCGCCGTGGTGGCGAGCGAGGTGAAGGCGCTGGCCGGGCAGACCGCGAAGGCCACCGAGGAGATCGGCGCGCAGATCGCCGCCATGCGCGGCGCGACCGACCAGGCCGTGGGTGCGCTGCATGGCATCGCCGGCGCCGTGGGCCGGATGGAGGAAGTGACCGCCGCCATCGCGGATGCGGTGACCGCGCAGGGCGAGGCGACGCGCGGCATCGCCGGCAGTGCCGCCGCCGCGGCCCATGGCACGGCGGATGCGCAGGCGGCGATGACGGCGTTGCGCGACGATATGGCGGCGGCGGAGGCCAGCCTTTCCCGCCTGCGCGCCGCGGGCGGAAGCGTGACGCAGGAAGGCGAGGCGCTGCGCACCGGCGTGGCGCAGTTCGTCGCGCGGCTGCGCGCGGGATGAAGCGACGGCTGCGCGCGGGATGAAGCGACGGCTGCGCGCGGGATGAAGCGGCGGCTGCGTGCGAGGCAAAGGCGCGGCCGCGCCCGGAAGGCGGGCTGCGGCGGATGACGCCGCCGGCCGGGGCGCGCCGCATCGCGCCGCGCCGCGATCGGAAGCCGGTATCGGCCCGGCATTCGGTCCTACGCGCGAACCGGCAAAGCCCCAGGCGATGGGCATGCCGGCCCAGACCGGCCGGTGCGGCCGCTCGAAACCCGCGGCGCGGTCCGCAGGCGGGCGCGACCCTCGGCCTGGGAACCCCGCCCCCTCCCCATGGCGCCGATCGCTGGGCGCGGTCGGCCGACTGCGCGGGTCGCTCCGGCCGGGCCCGGAAGCTTGTACCCAAGGCGCCACGCCATCCACGCCGGCGCCTGGCGCCGGTTTGCCCAGCCGCCGGCCCGCCTTCTACCCTCCGGGCCTCAGCATCGCCCGGAGCATGCCGCGAATGGCCACCTTCCTGATCTGCCACGGCGCCTGGGGCGGCGGCTGGGCCTGGCGGAAGCTGCGCCCGCTTATGCGCGAGGCAGGGCACGAGATGTTCACGCCGACCTATACCGGCCTCGGCGAGCGGGCGCATCTCGCGCACCCGCTGGTGGACCTGGAGACCCATGTCGAGGACATCCTCGCCGTCATCGCCGCCGAGGACCTGCACGACCTGATCCTGGTCGGACACAGCTATGGCGGCATGGTGGCGACCGGCGTCGCCGACCGGGTGCCGGAGCGGCTGCGGCACCTTCTCTACCTCGACGCCTTCGTGCCGGCCGATGGCCAGTCGCTGGCCGACCTCGCCGGTCCGGGTGGCCCCGCTGCGCCCGTGGCGGGCTGGCTGGTGCCGCCGCTGCCCCCGGCACCCGATACCGCACCGGAGGACTTGGCCTGGGCAGCGTCCCGCCGCCGGCACCACCCGGTGCGCTGCTTCACCCAGCCCCTGCGCCTGCGGCATGCGGCGCCGCCTGTCCCCCGCAGCTACGTCCATTGCACGCGGAAGGAGGGCCCGGACGTCTTCCGGCAATTCGCCGACCGGTTCCGCGATGACCCGGCTTGGCGGTTCCACGCGCTGGATGCCAGCCACAGCCCCAACCTCACTGCGCCGGCGGCATTGGCCGCGCTGCTGCTGGTCCTGGCCTGAGGGGCGGCCCGGGCCGCCGGCGGCGCCCGTGCGGTCCTGGGCGGATCGCGGGGCATCGCCCGAAGGGCGAACCGGCCTGCCGTGCCGCACCAGGCGCGGAGCGCCAGGCAGTGCAGGACGGTGGCTCCGCCCGGCGACGGTGGCGCGGGGCGGATTCGCGCGGCGCGACATGCCCCCGGCATCACCGGTCGGGAGGGTGGCGCCGTCCGCCAAGCGGGCGCCTCTGGCGGAGCCTGGCATCCGGGTGCGTCCGTGCGCCATGGCGGCAGGCGGGGTGCCCTCGCCAGGCTGCCCGACGCTCCCGCGCTGTGCTCGCTCGGTCTGGACTGGCGCAACGCGCCGCCCCAGATCCGGCGACGGGGAGGGCGCGTGCGTCCCGCCCCGGTTTCCGCCGGGTCGAGGTCGTTCCCGCCGCGCGCGGCCAACGCAGCGGCCGGTCCGGTTGCAAGCCGGCACGCGAGGCGGAACGCCGGCCGCCGGGCCGGCCGCCGCATTGGCCGCGGGCCGCCCGGCCCCCTATCTAGGGCGGGACCTGAAGCGGGTCGGGCGCGGCGGGAACGCCGCGCCGGGTGACGCCGCTTCGTGATCTCGCCGTCCTCACCATCCAGGCCCCCCTTCAGGGTACCCACCGCATTGCCAGACCCCACCCAGCCTTCCGAAACCCCCGATTTCCTCCAGCATGACCGGCCGCCCGTGCCGGACATCGTCGTGCCGCGCGGCGTGCAGCCCTTCCACCTGCAGGACAAGCCGGTGCGCGGCCGCCTCATCCGCCTCGGGCCGCTGGCCGAGGCGCTGCTGGTCCGGCACGACTACCACCCGGCCGTGACGCGGCTGGTCGGGCAGACCCTGGCGCTCGCCGCCGGCCTGGCCAGCGCGCTGAAATTCCAAGGCAGCTTCTCCATCCAGGCCAAGGGCAAGGGCCCCGTGCCAATGCTGCTGGCCGATTGCACGGAGGCCGGCGCGCTGCGCGGCTATGCCAGGGCGGAGTCCGAGGCGCTGGCGGCCCTGCTGGCCGAGACGCCGATGCCGGAGGCGGGCGCGCTGCTCGGCGCCGGCTACCTGGCCTTCACCTGCGATCAGGGGCTGGACATGGACCGCTACCAGGGCATCGTGGCGATGGAGGGCGAGACGCTGGCCGAGATGACCGGCCACTACTTCCGCACCTCCGAGCAGTTGCGCAGCCATGTCCGCCTGGCCTGCGGCCATACCCCGGCCGGGTGGCGCGCCAGCGCCTTCATCATGGAGAAGGTGGCCGGCGAGGGCGGCATCGACCCGACCCTGGATGCCGAGGCGCAGGAGGAAGCCTGGCGCACCGCCGTCATCCTGGCCAACACCCTGACCGATGCGGAGATGCTCGACGACGCCCTGCCCTCCGCCACGCTGCTGCACCGGCTGTTCCATGCCGAGGGGCTGGCGCTCGACCGGCCGCGCAGCCTCTCCTATGGCTGCCGCTGCTCCCGCGCCCGGCTCGCCGGCGTGTTGCAGGGCTTCCCGGAGGACGACCTCGACCACATGGCCGAGGATGGCCGGATCACCATGACCTGCGAGTTCTGCAACCTGGCCTTCCGCTTCGACCGGACCGAGGTCAGGGGCGGCGCCGGCCGTGCCTGAGACGCCGTGGAAGGATGCCTGCGTCGCTCTCGGGAACCGAAAAACCCGCGTGTTTTCAACGGGCTTTCCTTCGCGAGCTCGATTGCCCTACACACCCTGAGTCATAGATGGACCGGATCGATCCGATGCGGGAGCCTCGCCCCATGCCGTCCCGGCGCGTCGCGCTGCTGCTGCCCCTGGCCTTGCCGCCCTTCGTGCTCGGCGCCTGCGGCGGGCCGGAACCGGCCTTCGTGCCGCCCGGGCCGATGCGCTTCGGCCACCTGACCCCGCTGCCGCTGAATGTCGCGGCGGTGGAGGTCCTGCCCGGCGGCCCGCCGCCCCAGGCGGGCGATATCGGCGCCCGGCTGGCGCCCAGCCCGGCCGAGGCGGTGCGCATCATGGGCCAGGACCGGCTGCTGGCGGTGGGCACGGCGGGGGAGGCACGCTTCGCCGTCACCCAGGCCGCCCTGGTGCAGGGACGGGACAGCCTGACCTGCCTGGTCGGCTGCCGGCTGGAGATCCTCTCCCCCGCCGGCGAGCGGCAGGGCTTCGTCGAGGCGCAGTCCCGCCGCGCGGTCAGCGGGCGGGAGGCGGAGCGGCCGCGCGCTGCCGAGGCGCTGCTGCGCAACGCCATGGACGACCTGAATGTGGAGTTCGAGTTCCAGCTTCGCCGCGCCCTGCGGGACTGGCTGGTGCGAGTGGTGCCGGGGCCGGACGGCACCCTGCCCGCGCCGGCCCAGCCCGGCGTGGCGGTGGAGGAATTGCCGAAGCTCTGACCGGTCCGGGTCGGCGGGGCCGCAGGGGTCGCCGCGCCGGAGGCCCATGCCCGGCGCCTGGGGGGCGGGACGGGGAAGGGCGGGGCGCCGGCCCTGCCTCGCCCGACCCATCGCCGTCGGGTTCGGCGGCGGCCGCGGCGCCGCTTCGGCCCTTCTCCAATGCCGGGCGGCGTCAAGCCGCGTTGCGGGTCGCCTCAGCCCTCGCGCGGCGGCGGCCGGAGCGGTTCGTAATCCTCGGTCCCGATGTCGCGGCCGAACTGGCCGCGGTCCGCCGGCAGCGCGCCGCGGCGCGGCGCCTCGGCCCCCTGGCTGTCGCCCGGCGGCAGGCCAGGGGAAGGCGCGCCCGCCCGCCCCGCCATCGCGTCCACCGGCGGCGGCAGGCTGCCCGCCGCGCCATTGCCGGCGCCGTCGCGCAGCAGGTCCAGCGGCAGCGCCCGTTCCGCGGTGCAGGAGCAGACGACGCTGCCATCCGCCATCTGGTTGGGCATGGTGACCTCGTCGCAATGCGGGCAGAGCACGGGGTCGAGGCGGAGCTGCTCGGGGCGCTCGCTGGGGCTGTCGCTCATGCGGGCATGACGCGCCATGGCGCGTCCCGGTTCAGTTGAGCTGGTTCAGGTCCTCGGCCAGCACGACGATCTGGACCGAGTAGGAGACCTCGCCATCCTCGGCGTCGCGGTGGACGGTGCCGACGAATTCGCTGCCGACGAACAGCTCGACGGAGGCGTTGCGGCGCTTCGGGGTGGAGAGCGTGATGCGGTCGTTGCCCAGCAGCCGGCGCAGATGAGCCTGCACGGCAGCGAGTTCGGCTGGGGTCATGGCCAGTGATCCTGCTTGCGTCGGGCCGGGTGCATAGCGGCGGGGGGCGGGGGGCGCCAGGGCAGGGGGGGAATTCAAGCCCCGCGGCCCGCCCGCACGCGAAGGTGCTACGGCGGCGGTCGCACCGGCGCCGCGCGGCCGGTCAGGCGCCGCCGGCTTCCTCCGGCGTCAGCAGCCGCAGCGACAGCGCGTGCAGGCCGCCGCCGAACTCCGCCTCCAGCGCCGCATGCACGGCGCGGGACCGGGCGACGCGGGTCTGCCCGGCGAAGGCCGGGCTGACCACCAGCACGCTGTAATGCGTCTCCCCGCCCGGTCGCGCGCCGGCATGGCCGGCATGGCGGTGGCTTTCGTCCTCGACATCCACGCGGGCCGGCGGGAAGGCGGCGAGGAGCGTGTGGCGGATGCGGTCTGCGCGGGTCTGCATGCGGGGTATCTCTGCGGTTTCCGCGCGACGGGCAAGCCATGCCGGCGCGCCGCGGCCGGTGATCGCCGCGGCAGGCGCCGCCGGCCCGGCCGATGCTTGCACACCCCTGGGGGCACGCCCATAAAGCCTCAATGCCTCCTCGCCGCGGCCGCAGCCCCGAGCCTGATCCGGACCGGCCGCAGCGGCCCTGCGACGCGCCCGGCTGCACCGCCGCCGGGGAATACCGCGCGCCACGCTCGCGCTCCGCCCTCAACGAATACCTGTGGTTCTGCTTGCCCCATGTGCGCGAATACAATGCCGCGTGGGACTACTACAAAGGCATGAATCCCAACGAGATCGAGGCGAACCTGCGGCACGACAGCGGCTGGCAGCGGCCGACCTGGCCGCTGGGCCGGCTCGGCGGGTCCACCCGCTTCTCGCCGGAATTCCTGCGCGACCCGCTGGGCATTCTGCGCGACACGCCGCTGCACGCGAAGCGCACCCGGCCGGCCGAGGAGAAGCGGGAGGCGCCGCCCGAACTCCGCGCCGCCCTCGACGTTCTGGGGCTTGCCTGGCCGGTGGAGCCGCCGGCGCTCCGCGCCCGGTACAAGGAACTGGCCAAGCAGCTTCATCCGGACGTCAATGGCGGCGACCGCGGCGCCGAGGACCGCCTGAAGGACGTCAACCGCGCCTACAGCCTGCTGCGCCAGCGCCTCGGGGCCGGGCGCAGCGCCGCCCCGGCCGAGCCGGCCGGCGCCGCACCCTGACGGGGCCCGGGACGGCCCGATCCCGGCCGATGCCGGCCACCCCTGGACGGTGGTTGGGATTTCGCCCGGACCCGGGTAGCCTGCCGCGCGAGCCTGCCCTAGTCTCCCGACCAAGAACACTGAGCGGATGCCGATGACCAAGGTCGCCACACTCGCCGAGATCCGTCCGACCTCGGCGATCAACACCCCCGATATCACCGTGAGCGCCCGCGAGGCCTTCGGTCTCGACATCGACATGCAGGTGCCGGCCTATTCCACCCGCACGGAGCATGTGCCCGAGGTGGACGAGACCTACCGGTTCGACCGGGAGACGACGCTCGCCATCCTCGCTGGCTTCACCAACAACCGGCGGGTGATGATCCAGGGCTACCACGGCACCGGCAAGTCCACCCATATCGAGCAGGTGGCGGCGCGGCTGAACTGGCCCTGCATCCGCGTCAACCTCGACAGCCACATCAGCCGCATCGACCTGATCGGCAAGGATGCGATCGTCCTGAAGGACGGCAAGCAGGTGACCGAGTTCCGCGAGGGCATCCTGCCCTGGGCCCTGCAGCATCCCTGCGCCCTGGTCTTCGACGAATACGATGCCGGCCGGCCCGACGTGATGTTCGTCATCCAGCGGGTGCTGGAGGTCGAGGGCAAGCTGACTCTGCTCGACCAGAACAAGGTGATCCGGCCGCACCCGATGTTCCGGCTGTTCGCCACGGCGAACACCGTCGGCCTCGGCGACACCACCGGCCTCTATCACGGCACGCAGCAGATCAATCAGGGCCAGATGGACCGCTGGTCCATCGTCGCCACGCTGAACTACCTGCCGCACGCGCAGGAGACGTCGATCGTCCTGGCGAAGATGGGCGCCGACGCGTCCGACGCCAAGCTGAAGAAGCGGGTGGAGGCGATGGTGGCGCTGGCCGACCTGACCCGCGCCGGCTTCATCGCTGGCGACATCAGCACGGTCATGTCGCCGCGCACCGTCATCACCTGGGCGGAGAACACCCGCATCTTCGGCGATGTCGGCTTCGCGTTCCGCCTGACCTTCCTGAACAAGTGCGACGAGGCGGAGCGGGGCACGGTGGCCGAGTACTACCAGCGCTGCTTCAACGAGGACCTGCCGACCGGCACGCTGCTAAAGAAGGCGGGGTAGGGCGCGGCGCGGCGGGGCGTGAACGCCCGGCCGCGCGCATCTGCCCTTCCAGCAAGGGTTCGGCGCGGATGGCGTGTTCGGGCGAATGCGCCATCCACCCTCGTATCGCCCCTGCCCCTCCGCCTGCGGCCGTCCCGATGACGCAGCCCCGCAGGCGCGGAGCGCCGAGGCGCGAAGTCTGAATCGGGCCGGCGGCGAGCGCGAAGCGGTCCGGGCGAAGCGGAGGCCACAGCATGTCCAAGCAGGACCTGACCCGCCAGGAAGAGTTCAAGCGTGCCACCGCGGGCACGCTGCGCGCCATCGCGCATGCGAATGCCGAGGTGCAGGTGGCCTTCCAGCCCGGCCCCGGCGGCGTCGCCGGCAAGCGCGTGCGCCTGCCCCTGCCGACCCGTGCGCTGCCGCCGGCCGAGATGGCCAAGCTGCGGGGCGCCGCCGATGCCGCCGCGCTGCGCATCCGGCACCATTCGGAAGCGGTCCACTCCGCCCGCCTGCCGACGAGGCGGGAGGCGAAGGAGGTCTTCGACGCGCTAGAAGACGTGCGCGTGGAAGCCGTGGGCAGCCGCCACATGGCCGGCGTCGCCGCCAATCTCCGCGCCCGCCTCGCCGACCAGTGCGAGACCGAGGGCTATGACCGCATGACCCGCAAGGACCAGCTGCCGCTGCCGGCGGCGCTGTCCCTGCTGGCGCGGGAGCGCATCAGCGGCGACCCGGCGCCGGAGGCGGCGCATCGCGTGCTCGACCTCTGGCGCGACACGCTGGGGGAGAAGGCCGAGACCGCGCTGGCCGAGATGGCCGAGGCGACCGAGGACCAGGACGCCTTCGCCCGCGCCGCCCGCAAGCTGCTGACCGCCCTCGATCTGGCCGAGGCCGAGGTGGAGGCCGAGGCCGAGGACCAGGAGGACGGCGAGGAGAGCGGCGAGCAGTCCAGCCAGCAGGACCAGTCCGGGGAGGGCGAGGCCCAGGCCCAGGACCAGGAAAGCATGCTGGGCGCTCAGCCCGAGACGATGCAGGGCGAGGCCTCCGACGAGGAGGTGGAGGAGTCCGAGGAGGAGGGCGCCGCCGCCGAGGGGGACGACAAGCCCGGCGGCCCGCAGCAGCGGCGCGAGGTGCCGCAGACCGACGACGCCAGCCGCTACCACCCCTTCACCACCAATTTCGACGAGGTGGTGGAGGCGGACGACCTCTGCGACCCCGAGGAGCTGGGCCGGCTGCGGCAGCAGCTCGACCAGCAGCTCTCGCACCTGCAGGGCGTCGTCTCCAAGCTCGCCAACCGGCTGCAGCGCCGGCTGCTGGCGCAGCAGCAGCGCGCCTGGGAATTCGACCTCGAGGAAGGGACGCTGGACGCGGCGCGGCTGGCCCGCATCGTCGCCAACCCGCTGCTGGCCCTGAGCTACAAGCGCGAGCGCGAGGCCGACTTCCGCGACACCGTCGTGACGCTGCTGATCGACAATTCCGGGTCCATGCGCGGCCGGCCGATCACCGTCGCCGCCATGTGCTCCGACATCCTGGCGCGTACCCTCGAACGCTGCGCGGTGAAGACCGAGATCCTCGGCTTCACCACCCGCGCCTGGAAGGGCGGCCAGAGCCGGGAACGCTGGGTGCAGGAAGGCAAGCCGCGCAATCCCGGCCGGCTGAACGACCTGCGGCACGTGGTCTACAAGGCCGCCGACGCGCCCTGGCGGCGTGCCCGCAAGAACTTGGGCCTGATGCTGCGCGAGGGGCTGCTGAAGGAGAATATCGACGGCGAGGCGCTGGAATGGGCCTACAAGCGCATCCGCACCCGGCCGGAGCACCGGCGCATCCTGATGGTGATCTCGGACGGCGCGCCGGTGGATGACAGCACGCTGAGCGTGAACCCCGGCAACTACCTGGAACGCCACCTGCGCAAGGTGATCGGCGACATCGAGGGCCGCGGTGACGTGGAACTGATTGCCATCGGCATCGGGCATGATGTTACGCGCTACTACCGGCGCGCGGTGACCATCGTGGACGCCGAGGAGCTTGGCGGCACCATGATGAAGAAGCTGGCGGAATTGTTCGACGAGGATGCGGCCGAGGCCTGGCAGCGGGCCGCGATGGAGCGCGCGCCGCTGGTCGCCTGAGGCCCCGCTGCTGGGTGCCGGCCCGGCCGCGGGGTCGGGCCGCGCCATGCCCGCCGGCGCCCGGATCCCGTCACCCCTCCCTCCCCCCGAGGACCCCCATGTCGCATCCCCCCGGCGGGCCATGGCGCCGCCGGCCCCTGCTGGCGGCCGCGGCGGCAGCCCTGGCGGGCGCCGGCTGCGCCCTGCTGCCGGCCCGCGTCACCGCCCAG
>NZ_SMOA01000146.1 GCF_004353985.1 Paracraurococcus ruber
GTCCACCGGCCGGGCCGCGGGCCTGCCCGCCGGCGCAGCGCCGCGGCCGGAGCGGCCGCCCGCCTTGCGCCGGGCACGGATCCGGGATGGCAGCCCCGCGCGGGGCGCGTGGACACCCGCGGCATCGCGCCGCTATACCGGCCGCATCATGACCTGGGTCGATGCCGTGGTGCTGGCGGTGCTTGCCGTCTCGGCGCTGCTCGCCTTCATGCGTGGGCTTGTGCAGGAGGTGCTGGGGGTCGGGGCCTGGGTCGGCGCCGCCTTCGTCGCGCTTGCCCTGCGGCCGGCCGTCACGCCCCTGCTGGATGGCACGGTGGAGCCGGACTGGCTGGCCGATGCCCTGGCCACCGGCGGCGTCTTCCTCCTCGTCCTCATCATCCTGAAGGTCATCATCGGCCAGGTGGCCCGCATCGTGCAGGACAGTGTCCTGGGGGGCACGGACCGGGCGCTGGGGCTGGTCTTCGGGGTGGCGCGGGGTGCGTTCTTCGTGGCGCTTGCCTATATCCTGGCCGGCATGGTGCTGCCGGCGACCGACCGCTGGCCGGAGGCGGTGCGCGACGCACGCTCGCTGCCCCTGGTGGTGGACGGGTCCAACTGGCTGGTGGCGCAGCTGCCGCCCGAATACCGGCCGCGGGTCGTCACCCCGCCGGCCCGCCCGGGCCCGACCCAGGACGATTTGCTGCGACCGCCGGCGCGGAACCGGACGTGAGGATCCCATGACCGACATGTCCACCCGGCCCTGGCATACCGACGACGACAAATTCCACGAGGAATGCGGGGTCTTCGGCGTCTGGAACGCCGCCGACGCGGCGCCGCTGACCGCACTCGGCCTGCATGCCCTGCAGCACCGGGGGCAGGAGGCGGCGGGGATCGTCGCGCTCGACGACGGCGGGATCTTCCACGCCCACAAGGGCCAGGGGCTGGTCGGCGACACCTTCTCCGACCCCAAGATCATGGCCCGGCTGCGCGGCCGCGCCGCGGTCGGCCACAACCGCTACGCGACCACCGGCGAGACGGCGCTGCGCAACGTCCAGCCCCTGTATGCCGACTTCGCCTTCGGCGGCTTCGCCGTGGCGCATAACGGCAACCTGACCAACGCGCTCGGGCTCCGGCGGTCGCTGGTGCAGCGCGGCTGCCTGTTCCAGAGCACGACGGACAGCGAGGTGTTCATCCACCTGATCGCCATCAGCCTGTATTCCACGGTGGTGGACCGGCTGATCGACGCGCTGCGGCAGGTGCAGGGCGCCTACAGCCTGGTGGCGCTGCACAACGGCGCGCTGATCGGCGCGCGGGACCCGATGGGCGTGCGGCCGCTGGTGCTGGGGCGGCTGGGCGGGGAGGGCGGCGCGGCGCCGTCCTGGGTGCTGTCGTCGGAGACCTGCGCTCTCGACATCGTCGGCGCCGAGTTCGTGCGGGACATCGATGCCGGCGAGATCATCGTCATCGACGACGAGGGCGTGCGCAGCATCAAGCCCTTCGGCAAGCATGCCGAGCGCTTCTGCATCTTCGAATACATCTATTTCGCCCGGCCGGATTCGGTGGTGGAGGGCACGCCGGTCTACGAGACCCGCAAGAAGATCGGCGCGGAGCTTGCCCGCGAAAGCGGCGTGCCGGCCGATGTGGTGGTGCCGGTGCCGGACAGCGGCGTGCCGGCCGCCATGGGCTATGCCATGGAAAGCGGCATCCCGTTCGAGCTGGGGATCATCCGCAACCACTATGTCGGCCGCACCTTCATCGAGCCGACCGACCAGATCCGCCACCTGGGCGTGAAGCTGAAGCACAGCGCCAACCGCGCCATGCTGGAAGGCAAGCGGGTGATCCTGGTGGACGATTCCATCGTCCGCGGCACCACCAGCCGCAAGATCGTCGAGATGGTGCGCGCCGCCGGCGCGCGGGAGGTGCATATGCGCATCTCCTCCCCGCCCACGACCCATAGCTGCTTCTACGGCATCGACACGCCGGAGCGGGGCAAGCTGCTGGCGGCCAAGCACGACCTCGAGGAGATGGCGCGCATCATCGGCGTGGACAGCCTGGCCTTCATCTCGCTCGATGGCCTGTACCGCGCGCTGGGCAAGCCGGGGCGGGACCCGGACAAGCCGGCCTTCTGCGATGCCTGCTTCACCGGCGACTACGGCATCCCGCTGACCGACGCGCAGGACAACAACGACCGGCAGCTCTCGCTGCTGCAGGCCGGCTGAGATGGCGAAGCCGCTGGAAGGGTCGGTGGCCCTCGTCACCGGCGCGTCGCGCGGCCTGGGCGCTGCCACGGCGATCGAGCTGGCCCGGCTCGGCGCGCATTGCGTGCTGACCGCCCGCACCCAGGGCGCGCTGGAGGAGGTGGACGACGCCATCCGCCGGCTCGGCGGCCAGGCGACGCTCTTCCCGCTGGACCTGGCGAAGGACGGGGAGAAGCTCGACATGGTCGGGCCCTCCATCGCCCAGCGCTTCGGCAGGCTCGACATCCTGGTGCATGCCGCCGGCGTGCTGGCCAAGCTGACGCCCGTCGCGCACATCATGCCGCGCGACTGGCAGGAGGCGGTGGCGGTGAACCTCTCGGCCTGCTGGCGGCTGATCCGCACCTGCGACCCGCCCCTGCGCGCCGCCCCGGCCGGCCGCGCGGTGTTCCTGACCGACGGGCTGGTGGCGGAGCCGCGGGCCTATTGGGGCCTCTATGGCTTCGGCAAGGCGGGGCAGGAGCACCTGGCGCGGTCCTGGTCCGAGGAAGTGGCCAGCACGAAGCTGCGGGTGAACCTGTTCGATCCCGGGCCGGTGGCGACCAAGCTGCGCGGCATGGCGATGCCGGGCGAGGACCCGGCGACGCTGCCGCAGCCCGAGGATGTCGCGCCGCGGATCGCCGCGCTGTGCCTGCCGGAGGAGGCGCGGCACGGCGAGGTCATCCGCCGCGGCTGATCCCGGGGGGGCGCCGCCCCGCCGGACCACCCTGCCAGGGGCCGGGCACCGGGGTCGGGCGACCCCGGCACCGGCCTGAGTCCAGAGCGCCATGAATTACCGCCACGCCTTCCACGCCGGCAATTTCGCCGACTGCATGAAGCACGCGCTGCTGGCCTGGCTGCTGCGCGCCCTGGCCGCCAAGCCCACGCCCTTCCGCGTGCTGGACACCCATGCCGGCACCGGCGGCTACGACCTGTCGGCCGGCGAGGCCATGCGCACCGGCGAATGGCGGCGCGGCATCGGCCGGCTGCTGGATGTGGCCGAGGGGCCGCTGGCCGACTATGTCGCGCTGGTCCGCGCGGCGGACGGGACGCAGGGCGCGCCCGCCGCCTATCCCGGGTCCCCGGCGCTGATCCGCGCCCTGCTGCGCCCGCAGGACCACCTGCTGGCCTGCGAGCTGCACCCGGAGGACCACGCCACCCTCCGCGCCCGCTTCCGCCGCGACCCGCAGGTGGCCATCCACCACCGCGACGGCTGGGAGGCGCTGAAGGCCCTGACCCCCTTCCCCGAGAAGCGCGGCCTGGTCCTGGTGGACCCGCCCTTCGAGCAGGAGGGCGAGTTCGACCGCCTGGCCCAGGGTATCGCCCTCGTCTCCCACCGCTTCCGCGCCGCCATCCAGGCCTGCTGGTACCCGATCAAGCACCGCGCGCCGGTCCGCGCCTTCCATGCCGCGCTGCAGGACAGCGGCGTGCGGGACCTGGTCGCGGCCGAGCTCTGGCTGCGGGAGCCGACCGATCCCACCCGCCTCAATGGCTGCGGCCTGCTGGTCGCCAACCCGCCCTGGAAATTCGAGGCGGAGGGCGGCGCCATCCTCGCCGCCCTGCTCGACCGTCTGGGCGATGGCGAGCCCGGCCAGGGCTGGGCCATCACCCGGATCGCGGAGGAATAGGCATGGCGCGCCTCGCCATCCTCGGCGCCGGGGCCTGGGGCACCGCGCTGGCCCTCCAGGCGGCGCGGGCCGGCCGGCAGGTGGCGCTCTGGGCCCGCGACGCGGACCGCGCCGCCGCCATCGCCGCGGCGGGGGAGAATGCGCGTTACCTGCCCGGCGCCGCGCTGCCGCCCGGCCTCCTCGTCACCGCCGACCTCGGCGCGGCGCTGGCGGGGGCGGAGGCCGCCATCCTCGCCGTGCCGGCGCAGCACCTGCGCGCCATGCTGCCGCGCCTCCTGCCCCATCTGGCCGACCCGGCGCCGCCCCTCGTCCTCGCCGCCAAGGGGGTGGAGCGCGGGACGCTGCTGCTGCCGCTGGAGGTGGTGGCGGCGGTCCTGCCCGGCGCCGCCGCCGCCGTGCTCTCCGGCCCCAATTTCGCGCATGAGGTCGCCGCCGGCCTGCCCGCCGCCGCCGTGCTGGCCGCCGCCGACCCGGCGTTGCGGGAAAGGCTGGCGGCGCTGCTGGCGACGCCGGAATTCCGCCTCTACGGCAGCGACGACCCGATGGGCGCGCAGGTCGGCGGCGCCGCCAAGAACGTCATCGCCATCGCCGCCGGCGCGGTGATCGGCGCCGGCCTCGGCGAGAATGCCCGCGCCGCGCTGGTCACCCGCGGCGTCGCCGAGCTGTCGCGCCTCGCCATGGCGCTGGGCGGGCGGGCGGAGACGGCGGCCGGGCTGTCCGGCCTCGGCGACCTGCTGCTCACCGCCTCCGGACCCGCCAGCCGCAACACCTCGCTCGGCATCGCCCTCGGCCGGGGGGAGGCGCTGGCGGCGGTGCTGGCTGGGCGCGTCGGCGTGACGGAGGGGGTGGCGACCGCGCCCGCTTTGGTCGCCCGCGCCGCCGCGGCCGGGGTCGAGCTGCCGATCTGCGAGGCGGTGGCGGCGCTGCTGGATGGCCGCCTGACGGTGGCCGCGGCGATGGCCCGCCTGCTCTCCCGCCCCCGCCGCGACGAATAGCCGCCGGCCGCCACACGCGCATGTGCGATGCCGCGATGGGCGGCCGTTGCGCCGGCGTGGCTGGACTTTCCGAACCCTGCCCAGAGATGACAGTCTGGACAGGCGGCGCCGTTGCTCGGCACCGGGATCGGAGGCGATCGTGCAGGAGACAACCGGCTTCCTGAGGCGGCTATGCGAGGCGCCGGTGCGGCTGGTGTCCTCGGCCATCGCCGCGGTGATGGCGCTGGGGACGGCGGGCGGCGCGCAGGCGGAGGAGGCGGCGCCGCCGCCCGGGCCGGCCCGCTTTCCCGGCGACGGCGAGGACAACCAGCTCATCTGAACCACGGGTACGGCCCCGCCCAGGGTCCGGTCGTGTTCCGCCCTGCCCATGCCGGCCGGCATGGTCCGCGGCCGTGGCGTGCGGCCGCCGGGCCAGCCCGGTGCGCGACAGCGCATGCAGGGTTCCTGCGCGGCAGCGCATGCAGGGTTCTTGCGCGACAGCGCGTGCGGGGCTCAGGCCGTCGGCACGCCCCTGCCGGCATGGGGCCGGCGAGCGTCCTGGCGACGGGAAGCCCGCCGCGCAGGCGCGGCCGCTCCGCCCCGGCGCGTGACGCCGCGCCGCCGCCCCTGGGTCGCGGCGGCGCCGGGCGCGGTCGGAACACCGCACCGCCGGGCAACCCCGCCGGCGGGCAATCCGCCGCCCCGGCTCAGGCCGCCTGCGCCAGCGTCGGCGCGCTGTCGGACACCGTGGTGCGATGCAGGTCGCGCACCTGGGTCGCGTCGTAGCGGCGGGCGCGGTGCATGGTGGTGCGGTTGTCCCACATCACCAGGTCATGCGGCCGCCAGGCATGCGCATACACATTCTCCCGCTGCGTCGCATGCTCGGTCAGGTCGCGCAGCAGCGCCCGCGCCTCCGGCACCGGCCAGCCCTGGATCGCCCCGGCATGGGAGGACAGGAAGAGCGACAGCCGCCCGGTCCGCGGATGCCGCCGCACCAGCCGCTGCGGCACCGGGGTCCATTTGGCCAGCTCCTCCGGCGTGAAGTCGGTGAAGCCCAGCGTGCCGCGGGAGAAGATCTGGCTGTGCTCGCAGACCAGGTCGCGGACCAGCGCCTGGGTCTCCGCGTCCAGCGTGTCCCAGGCGCGGCGCATGTCGGCGAATTCCGTGTTGCCGCCGGCCCCGGGGATGACCCGGGCCGAGAGCAGGGAGAATTTGGCGGGCGTCGCCTTGAAGCTGCTGTCGCTGTGCCAGAGCATGTTGCCCAGGCTGAACAGCCGCTTCCGGTCGTCCCGCGCCATCACGCTGCCGTCGCGGTGCAGGTTGGAGATGTCGTTCACCTCCATCGACAGGCGCCGGGCCTCGCCCTGCACGATGTCGCCGGTCGCCAGTTCCAGCGGGCCGAAATGCCGGCTGAAGGCCACCTGCTGCGCATCGTCGATGTCCTGGTCGCGGAAGACCAGCACGGCGTAGCGGTCCATCCCCGCCTCGATCGCCGCGGCCTCGGCGGCCGCGACGCCGTCGCGGAGGGAAACGCCCGCGACCTCGCCGGCGAAATCCGGGCGGGCGGGGTCGATGGGTCGGATGCTGAGGGTCATGGCGGGTTCCTCCGGGCTGTCTTTCCGCCGAGATTAGAGCGGATCGCGCCCAGGCGTGAACGCCCCGCGGCGCGGGGCAGCGCCGGCGAGGGCGCCCCGGACGGGACGCCCCGGACACGAAAAGGAGCGGCGGCGCGGCCTTCCCGGGCCGGGACGGGCGGGTGCGGAGCGTGATCGCCGGGGGGCGGGCCTGCCGGCGGCACGGCCCGCCGGGATGGGCCCGGCGCGCCCCTCAGCGATGCCCGGTCACCCCCACCTGCCGGCACTGCCGCAGCAGCGCGCAGCCGGAACAGCGCGGCCGGTCCCCCGTGCAGACGAATTTGCCGAAGGGCACCAGCCGCTCGTTGATCTCCACCCAGTACCGCTCGGGCAGCCGGGCCAATAGCGCCTGCATGGTCCGCTCCGGCGTGCTGGTGGCCACGTAGCCCCAGCGATTGGCGATGCGGTGGACATGGATGTCGACCGAGATGGCGGCCTGCCCGAAGCCGACGCCCAGCGTCAGCGCCGCGATCTTCGGCCCGACCCCGCGCAGCGCCTGCAGCCCGGCCATCGTGTCGGGCACCGCGCCGGCCGCCGCGATGCTGCGGGACAGGGCGAGGATGTCGCGCGCCTTCGGCTCGGGGAAGGTCGCCCCCTGCAGCAGGCCGGCCAGCTCCGCTTCCGGCACCTGCGCCATCGCCTCCGGCGTGCGGGCGCGGGCGAAGAGGCGGAGGCAGACCGGGATGGTCGTCTCGTCCCGCGTCCGGGCGGAGATCAGGGCGGCGACGAGCTGCTCGAAGGGGGAGGCGAAGCCGCGGTCCCGCAGCGCGAACATCGCCGCCTGCGGCAGCCCGGCCGTCGCGCCGCGCAGCAGGCGGAAGACCTGGTCGATGTCGAAGGGGTCCTTGTCCGGCGCCGGCAGCTCGGCCGGCAGGACGAGGCGCGGGGCGGGCCTGGCGGCCTGGATGCGCGGCATCCCGCCCGAACGCGCCATGCGCCATGCCGGCGGCATGGCCGTTCCGGACCGGCCGGGCGCCGCGGCGCATGCCGCGCCGCCGGGATCCGCGGCGCAAGGCGCCCGGCGATCGCGGGGGGCCGTCGATCGGTCACGACCAGCGGCCGTCGGTCTCAGTGCGGCGCTTCCGGCAGCAGGCCGGGCAGCAACTCGTCCGCGCGCGCCGCATCGCGCGGCTTCCGCGCCGCCGGCGCCGGCTTCGCCGCGCCCTGCCTGGAGGCGCCCTGGCGCAGCCGGATCAGCTCGTCCAGCAGCCGGTCCATGGTCTGCCAGAGCGGCTCCTCGCCCTGGCGTTCCGCCAGGACGAAGCGGTGCGCGGCCAGCGTCACGTTCAGCGTGCCGCGGGTGGATTCCGGGCGCGGGCTGCGCATCTGCACCAGCGCCTTCTCCACCTCCTCGACCGGGACGTTGAAGCGCTGCGCGATCTCGCCGGGCGCCATGCCCTGGCGGCGGAAGGCACGGGCCTTGGCGGCCTCCTTCGGTTCCAGCGCGATGTCCGGCCGCAGCGCCTGGGTCCGGCGCGACATCTCGCCCGACCCGCTGCCCGGCGGCCTGCCCTTGAACGGCATCGCGCTCCCCCTCCGCTGCGGCGCGCACCGGGGCCGGCGGCATCGCCGCCCGGGCCCGCGCCGGGCCATCGACCGGCAGGGCGGATCCGCGCCTCCGCGCTCCACCCTGCGGCGATCTGCTGCAGGGTGAAGCGTTGGGAGGCGAAAGGGTTCCCTCCCGCTACTCCGCCGCCTGCTTCGCCGGATGCGTGCCCGGCTTCCGCACCCGCAGCCGGCGGATGCGCCGCGGGTCGGCGTCCAGCACCCGGAATTCGAGGCCGGAGGGATGCGAGACCAGCTCCCCGCGCGCCGGCACCCGGCCGGCCAGGGTGAAGACCAGCCCGCCCACCGTGTCGATGTCGGCCGCCCGCTCCTCCTCGGTCAGCACGGCGCCGAGCGTCTTCTCGAAGGCCTCGACCGGCATGCGGGCGTCCAGCTCGATGGTGCCGTCCGGTCTCTCCACCATCTGCGGCGGCTTGTCCTCGTCATGCTCGTCCGAGATGTCGCCGGTGATCGTCTCGACCAGGTCCTCGATCGTCACCAGGCCGTCGATGCCGCCGTACTCGTCCACCACCAGCGCCATGTGGACGCGGGCGGTGCGCATCTGCAGCAGCAGGTCCAGCACCGGCACGCTGGGCACGGTGAAGAGCGGCTTGCGCAGGATCGCCTTCAGGTCGAAGGGGCCGTCGCGGCCGACCGCGGCGAAGACGTCCTTGATGTGGACCATGCCGACGATCTCGTCGAGCTGGCCGCGGAAGACCGGGTAGCGGCTGTGGCCGTCCCGCTGGATCAGGCGGATCGCCTGCTCCAGCGTGAAATCCTCCGGCATCGCCATGATGTCGGCGCGCGGCACCATGACGTCGTAGGCGGTCTTGTCCCGCAGCTTGAGGACGTTGCCGAGCATCGCGCGCTCCTGCGCGTCGAACTCGTCGCGGGGGTCGCGGGTCTCGCCCTCGCGGCGGGTCTCCTCCCGCTCCTCGATCAGCTCCTCCATGCGGTCGCGGACGCTCTCCGCCTCCCGCTTCCGCAGCAGCCCCTGCAGCCGCCAGAGGATGCCCTGGCGCTGCTCCCGCGCCTCGGTGTTCGTCATGCTCATGCCGCCGCGCCCCGCGCCGTCTCGGGCTTCCAGGGGTTGGGCAGGCGCAGGCGGTGCATGGCGCGGGCCTCGGCGCGTTCCATCCGGCGGGCCTCGCCGGCCGCCAGGTGGTCATGCCCGACCAGGTGCAGGGCGCCATGCGCGACCAGATGCGCGAAATGCGCCCCGGGCCGCTTGCCGGCCGCCTGCGCTTCCCGCCGCACCACGCCGAGCGCAAGGGCGATGTCGCCGAGATGGTCGCCCATCCCGGGGAAGCTCAGCACGTTGGTCGGCTTGTCCTTGCCGCGATGCTCGCCGTTCAGCCGGCGCAATTCGCGATCATCGGCCAGCAGCACGCTGACCGTGCCGCCCTCCCCGCTGCCGCGGAGCGCGGCGGCGACGGCGCGGCGGGCCAGGGCCTCGGCCCGCGGCACCAGGCGCCGCCAGGCCGGGTCGGCCAGGATGACCTCCACCGCCAGGGCTGGCGGGGGGTGGTCGACCTCCTCCTCGGTCCCGGCGGAAGCAGGGGACGGCGCCCCTGCCACGCCGGGACGACTACTTCCCGGTTCCATCCTGTTCCTTCTTCCCCCGCCGGCCCTGCGCTTCGGCAGACCCGTCGGCACGCCCATAGGCGGACGCAGTGTCCGCGCGGCCATAGGCCGCGACGATCCGTGCCACCAGCGGGTGGCGCACCACGTCGCGCTCGTCGAAGCGGGCCACCGCGATGCCCGGCACCCCGTCCAGGATGCGCAACGCCTCGCTCAGCCCGCTCTGCTGACCATTCGGCAGGTCCACCTGGGTGGGGTCGCCGGTGATCACCATCCTCGAACCCTCGCCCATCCGGGTGAGGAACATCTTCATCTGCGCCGGCGTGGTGTTCTGCGCCTCGTCGAGGATCGCATAGCAATGCGCCAGCGTCCGCCCGCGCATGAAGGCCAGCGGGGCGATCTCGATCTCGCCGGAGGCGATCCGGCGGGCAACCTGTTCCGCCGGCAGCATGTCGTGCAGCGCGTCATAGAGGGGGCGGAGATAGGGGTCCACCTTTTCCTTCATGTCGCCGGGCAGGAAGCCCAGCCGCTCCCCGGCCTCGACCGCCGGGCGCGACAGGACGATGCGGTCGACCCGGCCGGCCTGGAGCAGGGCCACGCCCTGCGCCACGGCCAGGTAGGTCTTGCCGGTGCCGGCCGGGCCGACGCCGAACACCATCTCCTGCCGGGCCAGCATCTCGATATAGCCGGCCTGAGCCGGGCTGCGCGGGGCGATGGCCGCCTTGCGCGTCCGGATCTCCGGCCGGTCCTGCAGCGGCAGGCGCGGGTCGTTCTCCGCCTCCCCCTCCGCCATGCGCAGCGCCGCCTCGACATCCGCGGTGGTCACGCCCTGCCCCTTCTCCAGCCGGCGCCAGAGGGCCCGCAGCGCCGCCTCGGCCACCTCCGTCCGCTCCGCCGTGCCGGCGATGGTCAGCCGGTTGCCGCGCGACCCGAGCCGAACCCCCAGCCGCTGCTCGATCCGCGCCAGGTGGCGGTCATGTTCCCCGTAGAGCAGGGGGAGCAGGGCGTTGTCGTCGAACTGCAGCGTCACGCTGCGCTGTTCGGGGGTTGGGGGAAGGGGTCGCGTGATGGCGCGGCCTTCCCCCAGGGCTCCGGGGCCCCGAAGGGCGATGGCGGCGGGGTTCAAGCGGGCGCAGGCTCCTCTTCGCGCTGGGCGTTGGACGCGGCCTCCCCGGTCGCCAGCAGGCCGGACAGGGAATTGGGGTGCGCCGCCAGCACCGTGACCGCGGCCTCGGCGCCGGTCAGGGACAGCGGTCCGCTGCAATGGACGGGCTGCAGCCAGGGGGAGCGGCCGGCGACCTGGCCGGGATGCCGGCCAGGCCCGGTGAAGAGGACAGGGATCGTCATCCCGACGCGGGAGCGGTTGAACGCATCCTGCTGGTCCCTGAGCAGCGCCTGCAGCGCCTGCAACCGCGCATCCTTCTCGGCCTCCCGCACCTGAAATGGCGCGCCGGCCGCCGGCGTTCCAGGGCGGGCCGAGTATTTGAAGGAAAAAGCCTGGGCGAAGCCCACGCGCCGCACCAGCGCCAGGGTCGCCGCGAAATCCTCCGCCGTCTCGCCGGGATGGCCGACGATGAAGTCGGAGGACAGGGCAAGGTCCGGCCGCGCATCCCGCAGCCGGTCCACGACGCGGAGGAACTCCTCGGCCGTGTGGCCGCGGTTCATCGCCGCCAGCACCTTGTCGCTGCCGCTCTGCACCGGCAGGTGCAGGAAGGGCATGAGGCCGGGCAGGTCCCGGTGGGCGGCGATCAGGTCGTCATCGACGTCCCGCGGGTGGCTGGTGGTGTAGCGGAGTCTCGCAAGGCCGGGGATCTCCGCCAGTGCCCGCAACAGCCGGCCGAGGCCCCAGTCGCGCCCCTCCGGCCCCTTGCCATGGTAGGCGTTGACGTTCTGGCCGAGCAGCGTGATCTCCCGCGCCCCGCCGGCGACCAGCCGCCGCGCCTCCGCCAGCACCTGGGCGACGGGGCGGGAGAATTCGGCGCCGCGGGTATAGGGCACGACGCAGAAGGAACAGAATTTGTCGCAGCCTTCCTGCACCGTCAGGAAGGCCGTCACCCCGGCATTCGGCCCCTGGGGCGCGGCGGCGTCGGGCAGGTGGTCGAACTTGTCCTCGGCGGGGAAGTCGGTCTCGATCACGGCGCCGGCGGCGCGGCTGGCGCGGGCCACCATCTCCGGCAGGCGGTGGTAGGTCTGCGGGCCGAGGACGATGTCCACCCAGGGGGCGCGGGCGGTGATCTCGGCGCCCTCGGCCTGGGCGACGCAGCCGGCGACGGCCAGGACCATCTTCCCGCCTTCCGCCCGGCGGGCCGCCTTGGCTTCCCGCAGCCGGCCAAGCTCGGAGAAGAGCTTCTCCGTCGCCTTCTCCCGGATATGGCAGGTGTTGAGGATGACCATGTCGGCGCCCTCCGGCGCCTCGGCCGGGGCGTAGCCGAGCGGCGCGAGGACATCCGCCATCCGGGCGCTGTCATAGACATTCATCTGGCAGCCCCAGGTCCGGATGAAGAGGCGCTTCCGGGGCGCTGATGAGCAGGTGGTCATGCCGGGTGCGAACTCCGCCGCCCCGGCCGGGGAGGGGCGCCGGGGTTCGCGGGGCAGATGCGCAAGGCCCGTGCCCGGGTCAAGCGCCCGCTGGTCCCGGCAGGCGCCGGGGGAGGGAGGCGAATCGTCTCACGCAAGCAGCGTCCCTGGCGGCGCGGCGCCGGTCAAGCGACGCTTTCGCGGCGGGGGTGCCGCAGGCTGGCAGCCGCCTGCCGGTCCGCGCTCCGTCGCGATACTTTACATATTCATATGAAATCATTGAAGTTATCTCCGTAACTCATTCAATTATCTGATATATTTGGAATGGCACAATTGCTGCAAAACCCATGTGCCCCCCCGACTTAGGGCCGGCGGGCCACCATGGAGAGCATTATGAAGACCCTTGCATTGCTGGCCGGTGCCGCGCTCTTCGCGGTGGGGATGAGCGGGACGGCGCAGGCCGGCTACACCTATGTCGGCAGCTGGGAGGTCGACCAGGGTCCGTCCTGGGGGAGCCAGCCAGCCGCCTATACCGGCCAGCAGGCGGCGGCTCTGCTGTTCGGCGGCACGGCCGCGACCTATGCGATATCGACTCGGGGCAGCAATCCCGGCCTCATCGACTTCAAGTCCTGGTACAGCGTGCTCGGCGGCAACGGCCCGAACAATGGCGGGTTCCAGTTCGCGCAGGACTATGTCTCGGCGGCCTCAACCCAGGCGCCCGGCGCCTATTTCTCCGGGAACTACAGCTATACCTATGACGGGACGGATGCGGCCTCGGCCTATGTCTCCGACAATGCCGGCACGGGCAACGTGAACTACGCCTTCCGCATCACGGCAACGACGGCAGTGCCGGAGCCGGCGACGCTGGCGCTGCTCGGCGCCGGGCTGCTCGGCCTCGGCGCAGTGCGTCGCAGCCGCCAGACCGCGCAGGGCTGAAGGGCCCGCCTGCTGCCTGCGGGGCTCCCCGCGACCCCGCAGGACGACCGGCCGGCATGCCCGCCCGGCGCCGTCGCTCAGCCCGAGACCGGCAGCCGGGCGCCGGGGCGCGGCGCCATGGGCGCTACCGGCCGGTTCTGCCGCAGCCGCTCGGCGCCCAGCGCGACGATCCGCTCCGCCTCCGCCGCCAGGACCTTGCGGTTGGGCAGCAGCCCCGGCGGGAAGGGCTCGTGCAGCACCACCGTCACCCGGGCGCCGCTGCGGCGGGCCAGGCGCCAGACATGGCTGCCCATCTCCATGTCGCCATACCAGGCGAAGAGCGGCCGGTCGCGCCGGCAGGCGGGCAGGCCGCCCAGCCGGTCATAGACCACCGAGACCGGCTGCACCTGCCGCGCCCCGTCCGCCACCGCGAAGAAGGCGCTGCGGAAGGGCAGCACGCGGGTGCCGTCATTGCTGGTCCCCTCGGGGAACAGCACCAGGCTGCCGCCGCCGGCCATGCGGCCGCGCATCGCCTCCGCCTCCTTCCCCGTGGTGCCGCGGTTGCGGCTGACGAAGACCGTGCGGCCCAGCCGCGCCACGGTGCGGATCAGCGGCCAGGTCCCGACCTCGGCCTTCGCCACGAAGGCGGCGGGCAGCACGGCGCCCAGCACCGGGATGTCCAGCCAGGAGGAGTGGTTGGCGACGAACAGCACCGGCCGGTCGGCGCAGGGCGTCCCGATCACCTGCAGCTTCACGCCCAGCAGCCAGCAGAGCACGCGGTGAAAGAGCATGGGGAAACGCGCCCTGGCATCCCCCGGCAGTGCCAGCAGCAGCGCCTGCACGGGCATGCAGAGCAGCGTCCAGAGCAGCACGGTGACCAGGCGGCGCACCGCCCGCACCCGGCCGCCGAGCGGCCGGTCCTCGAACACGTCGAACAGCCGGCCGCCTGGCAGGCGGTTGGCGAAGCGCAGCGGGTTGCGCCGGCGCAGGCGGCGCGGGCGCAGGGCGTCGATCGGGGCGCGGGCCACGGACTGCATGATCCTGTCCGACTACCCCGCGGCCCGGGACGCGGCAATGACGGCTCCGCGACGGGATGGTGACAAGTCGCGCCGCGGCGGCCGGACCGGCGGGATGGTGCCGCCCTGCCGGGGCCACGCGCAGCCGGCGCCGCTGCGGGGCCGGCGCCGCCGGG
>NZ_SMOA01000147.1 GCF_004353985.1 Paracraurococcus ruber
GCCCTGGCTGCGCCGCGCCGCCGCGCGGCCCTGCCGATGGCCGGGCGGCGGCGGGCCTGGCCGGTCCCCGGGCCGGCGGACCGGCCCGGCCCGGAACGCGGCGCATCCGCGCGCGCAGCATGTCCTCGTCCATCGCTTTCGGATCAGGGGCTCGCGTCCCGTCGGGCTGCGCCGGGCGGCATCGGCGCCCCGGCGGATCGCGGCCCGGATGCCGGCGGCCGCCCCCGGCAACAGGGCTCCGAAGCCTCCCGCAGGCTCGGAAGACGACCAAAATGACCCCGGCGCGTCCCGGGGCCGGATCGCGGGGTTCCCCCGGACCGTTCCGATGCAATAGCCTGTTCCCGCAGAGCGGCCCGACCCGAGAGGCCGCCGCAGGGGGAGGACGAGGCCGATGACGCATCCGCAGCGCAGGACCATCCTGCAGGCCGCCGCCGCGGCGCCGCTGGGCGGGCTTCCCTGGCGCAGCGCCCGGGCCCAGGCGCAGAACACCATCAAGCTCGGCGTGCCGGTGGACCTCTCGGGCATGTACCGCGACGTCACCGGCCAGGTCTCGGTCGCCGCGGTGCGGCAGGCGATCCAGGATTTCGGCCCGCGCGGCTTCAACGTGGAGGTCGTGGCCGCCGACCACCAGAACAAGCCGGATGTCGGCGTCGGCATCACCCGCGCCTGGTTCGACCGGGACGGCGTGGATTGCCTGGTGGATGTCGCCACCTCCTCCGTCGCGCTGGCGGTCAACGACCTGGTGCGGGAGAAGAACAAGGTCCACCTGAACAGCTCGGCCGCCAGCTCCGACCTCACGGGGAAGAACTGCTCCCCCAACATGGTCCACTGGACCTACGACACCTGGATGCTGGCGAACTCGGTCGGCGGCGCCACGGTGCGGGCGGGCGGGGATTCCTGGTTCTTCATCACCGCCGACTATGCCTTCGGCCATGCGCTGGAACGCGACACCACCGGCTTCATCCGGGCGGCCGGCGGGCGCGTGCTGGGCGGCGTGCGCACGCCCTTCCCCGGCACCCAGGACTTCTCATCCTTCCTGCTGCAGGCGCAGGCCAGCCGGGCGAAGGTGATCGGCCTGGCCAATGCGGGCACGGACACCACCAACTGCGTGAAGCAGGCCGCCGAGTTCGGCCTGACGCGCAGCGGGGTGAAGCTCGCCTCCCTGCTGCTGTTCATCACGGAGGTGCACTCGCTCGGCCTGCGGACCGCCGCCGGGCTGATCGTCACGGAAAGCTTCTACTGGGACCTCAACGACCGCACCCGCGCCTTCACGACGCGCCTGCGCAACCTGGTCGGACCCACGCCCGGCATCGCCAGCACCCATGCCGGCACCTATGCCGCCGCGCTGCACTACCTGAAGGCGGTGCAGGACATGGGCGTGGCCGCGGCGAAGGCCAGCGGGGCGGAGGCGGTGGCGCGCATGAAGGCGCTGCCGACCGACGACGACGCCTTCGGCCCCGGCAGCATCCGCGCCGATGGCCGCAAGCTGCACCCGGCCTATCTGTTCGAGGTGAAGCGGCCGGAGGAGAGCCGCGGCCCCTTCGACTACTACAAGCTGCTGCAGACCACGGCGGCGGAGGAGAGCTTCCGGCCGATGGCACAGGGCGGCTGCCCGCTGATCCGCAGCTAGTGTCCTGCCCGCTCCGTTCGCAGCCACTGGCTGCGAACGGAGCGGACCAGCAGGCCACTGAAGGCAAGGCCGAATGTCCTGCCCGCGAAGCTCGCAGCCACTGGCGGCGACCTTCGGCTTCGGGACGCCAGGGGCGCGGCGGCGGGCCTGGCGCCCTACAGCCCGCCGCCATCCACGACGAAGGTCTGCGCCGTCACCATGCGGCTGTCGTCGCTGGCCAGCCAGAGCACCATCCGCGCGATGTCCGGCGGATAGAGCTTCGCCTTCAGGCATTGCCGGTCGAGATTGGCCTGCACCGCCTGCGGCGTCGCCCAGAGCTGTTCCTGGCGTTCGGTGAAGATCCAGCCGGGCACCACGACGTTGCAGCGCACGCCATGCGGCCCCAGGTCGCGCGCCAGGCCGCGGGCCAGGCCATGCACCGCCGCCTTCGCCGTGGTGTAGGCCGGCATGCCGCCCTGCGCCTTCATCCAGGACACGCTGCCGAAGAAGACGATCGAGCCCTGCCGCTGCTCCTGCATCATCGGCGCCACCGCCTGGGCGCAGAAGAACTGGTGGCGCAGGTTGGTGTGCATGCGCTCGTCCCAGTACTCCGGTTCCACCGTCTCCCACCCGTGCCGGTCGTCGCGCGCGGCGTTGTTCACCAGGACGGAGACGGGGCCGAGCTTCGCCCGCACCTCCGCCACCGCGGCGCGCAGCGCGGGGACGTCCCGGAGGTCGCAGGGGATGAAGGCCGCGCCGGTGCGGTCCGCCACCGCGCGCCCCTCCGGCTCGGCGAAGTCGAGGAAGGCGACGCGCGCGCCCTGCGCGGCGAAATGCTCGACGATGCTGGCGCCGATGCCGCTGGCCCCGCCGGTCACCAGCACCACGCGGTCCTGCAGGCTGGGATAGCGGGCGAATGTCTCGCTCATCGGATGCTCCTCCTCCGGCGGTGAACCCCGCGCGCGGGCGGCGGTTTCAGCCTTCGACCGGCGGCAGCACCGGCTGCGCGTCCAGCCAGGTGGTGAACCAGGACAGGCCGAAATGCAGATGCGGCCCCGTGACGCGGCCGGTGGCGCCGATGGCGCCGATGCGCTGCCCGGCCTGCACGCGCTGGCCTTCCACCACATCCACTGCCGAGCAATGGGCATAGAGCGTGTTCACGCCATGCCCATGGTCCAGCACGATCAGCCGGCCGAAGAAGAAGAACTCCGCCGCCAGCGTCACCGTGCCGGCGCAGGCGGCCTGCAGCGGCGTGCCGGTGGGGGCGGCGATGTCGAAGCCGTAATGCGGCTGCCGTGGCTCCCCGTTCAGGATGCGCTGGCTGCCGAAGACGCCGCTGATGCGGCCGCGGGCGGGCAGCACGAAGCCCTCGGCGAAATGGGTCAGCGCGCTGTCGGTGGCGCGGGCGGCGGCCAGGCGCTCGCGCTCGGCCGTGATGCGGCGCAGGGCGTCGGCATCGGGCGTCACCTGCGCCGGCGGCAGGCCGGTGATGCGCTGCACCGGCCAGTCGCGCTTCGCCACCGCCAGGCGCTGGGCCTGCGGCGCGGCGCCGGGCGGCGTGACGGTCAGCACCGCCTCCGGCCCATGGTCGCGGCCGAAGCCGAAGGCGTATTCGCCGCCGGGCCCGACCCGCAGCGGGCGGCCATCCAGCGCCAGGCGGGTGCCGGGCGCGACGCGGCCGGTGACGAGGGCGCCCTGGGCGTGGCTGGCGGCGCGGGCCGGCACTGCGACCAGGAAGGCGAGGAGGTTGCGGCGAAGAAAGACGGGGGAGTGGACTCCCCCGAACCCCCACCTTTTTCTGGGAGTCTGGGTGGTGGCTGTGGAAATGGCGGATTCCGGGAAATGAAGGGGGGTTGGACGCCAAAGGCGTCCAACGGGGGATACCTCCCCCCGTCTTTCCTCCCCGCTCACAGCAGCGCCCCCTGGTCCCCACCCTCGCGCTTCTTCTTCGCCGCCTTCGCCCCGTCGGCCGTCGCGCGCACCTGGCCGTCCGCGAAGGTCAGCACGAGCCTCTCCCCCGCCGGCACCGCGGCGGCGCTGGTCAGCGGCGCGTCCTCGGCGTCCGAGACCAGGGCGAAGCCGCGCGCCAGCACCGCCTGGTAGGAGACGCTCTCCAGCCGCGCCACCAGCCCTTCCAGCCTTGCCCGCCGCTCGCGCACCAGTGCCGCGACCGGGGCGGGGGAAAGCCGCGCCAGGGCCGGCGCCGCCTGCGCCCGCGCCAGGTGGCGCTTCATCGCCGCGCCCGCGCGCTGGTCCAGCAGGCCGAGCGTGGCGCGCCGGGCCGCGATCCCCTCCCGCGGATGCGGCAGGCGCGGGGCGATGCGGGCCAGGATGCCGCGCTTGCGGTCCAGCAGCGCCGGCAGGGCGACGGCCAGGCGCTCGCCCCGGTCCTCCAGCCGCTGCCGCATGGCGCCGAGGATGCCGGGCAGGTCCGGCAGCCCGCGCTCGGCCAGCATCAGCCGGCGGCGGGCGCGGTCCAGCAGGGCGCGGCCCGACTGCAGCAGCCGCGCCTCGGTCTGCGCCAGGTCGGCCAGCAGGTCGGCGCGGGCGGGGATGGCCATCTCCGCCGCCGCGGTCGGCGTGGGCGCGCGGCGGTCGGAGGCGAAGTCGATCAGCGTCGTGTCCGTCTCGTGCCCCACCGCCGAGATCAGCGGGATGGGCGATTCGGCGGCGGCGCGGACCACGATCTCCTCGTTGAAGGCCATCAGGTCCTCGAGGCTGCCGCCGCCGCGCGCCACGATGATCACGTCCGGCCGCGGCACCGGGCCGTCGGCGGGCAGCGCGCCGAAGCCGCGGATGGCGGCGGCGATCTGCTCGGCCGATCCCGTCCCCTGCACGGCCACCGGCCACAGGATCAGCCGGCGCGGGAAGCGGCGGGCGATGGTGGTGCGGATGTCCTGGATGACCGCGCCGCGCTCGCTGGTCACCACGCCGATGACGCGCGGCAGCATGGGCAAAGGCCGCTTGCGGTCCGGCGCGAACAGCCCTTCCTCCAGCAGGCGCAGCCGCAGCTTCTCGATGCGCGCCAGCAGCGCGCCTTCCCCGGCATAGTCCAGCCGGTCGATGACAAGCTGGTATTTCGACCGGTCGGCATAGGTGCCGATCTTGCCGGTGGCGATCACCTCCACGCCGTTCTCCGGCGTCACCGCCAGCCGGGGGACGGAGGTCTTCCAGATCACCGCTTCCAGCTTGGCGTTCTCGTCCTTCAGCGAGAGGTAGATGTGCCCGGACGGATAGCGCTTGAGCTCGGTGATCTCGCCCCGCACCCGCACCCGGCCGAAGGCATTCTCCAGCGTCCGGCGGATGGCGCCGGCAATCTCGGAGACCGCGAATTCCGGGATGTTGGGCGCGGGCCTCTGCCCTTCGGGGCGCGGCGGAGTCGTGTCCATCGCCGGAGGATATGCTAGGCCGCCCGCGGCGGGGAGGGCGTTCCCCGGATGTTTCGGTCGGGGATGCGGCGCATGAATGTCCTGGTGGTCGGCGGGGGCGGGCGGGAGCATGCCCTGTGCTGGGCCCTCTCGGGCTCGCCGCTGCTGACGAAGCTGTGGTGCGCCCCGGGCAATGCCGGCATCGCCGCGGTCGCCGACTGCGTGCCGATCGGCGCCGAGGACATCGCCGGCCTCGTCGCCTTCGCCCGCGACAAGGCCGTGGACCTGGTGGTGGCGGGGCCGGAGGCGTCGCTGACGCTCGGCCTCGCGGATGCCTGCGCCGCCGCCGGGCTGCGCTGCTTCGGGCCGAGTGCCGCCGCCGCGCGGCTCGAGGGCAGCAAGGCCTTCACCAAGGAGGTCGCGGATGCCGCCGGCGTGCCGACCGCCGCCTGGGCCCGGTTTGAGGACCCGGCGGCCGCCCGCGCCCATATCCGCGCGCGGGGCGCGCCGATCGTGGTGAAGGCGGACGGCCTCGCGGCGGGCAAGGGCGTGGTGGTGGCGCAGACGGTCGATGAGGCCGAGGCCGCCATCGCCGACATCATGGAGGACCGGGTGCATGGCGCCGCCGGCGCCAGCGTGGTGATCGAGGACTGCCTGCTGGGCCAGGAGGTGTCCTTCTTCGCCCTCTGCGACGGGGAGACGGCGCTGCCCATGGCGGCGGCGCAGGATCACAAGCGGGTGGGCGATGGCGATACCGGCCCGAACACCGGCGGCATGGGCGCCTATTCCCCGCCGCCGGTCTTCGATGACGCCATGCGGGCCGCGGTGATGGACCGCGTCATCCGCCCGACCCTCGCCGAAATGGCGCGCCGCGGCACGCCCTTCCGCGGCGTGCTCTTCGCCGGGCTGATGGTCACCGAGGCCGGTCCGAAGCTGATCGAGTTCAATGTCCGCTTCGGCGACCCGGAATGCCAGGCGCTGATGCTGCGGCTGCGCAGCGACCTGCTGGCGGCGCTGCTGGCCGCCTGCGACGGCGAGCTGGCCGCCTTCGACCTGCGCTGGGACCCGCGCCCGAGCTTGGTCGTGGTGATGGCGTCGCGCGGCTATCCCGGCGCCTATGCCAAGGGCACGGAAATCCGCGGCCTGGACCACGCCGCCGCCATCCCCGGCGTGCAGGTCTTCCATGCCGGCACGGCCCGGCGGGCGGATGGCGCGGTGGTCGCCACCGGTGGCCGGGTGCTGGGCATCGCCGCCACCGGCGACACGGTGCAGGCGGCGCGCGACGCCGCCTATGCGGCGGTGGCGGCGCTGGACTGGCCGGAAGGCTTCTGCCGCCGCGACATCGCCCACCGCGCGCTGTAGGGCCGGCCCGGCCGGCGGCCCCCCGATGCCGGGCGCCGCCCCGCCGGGATGTCCCTGGCGGCCGCGGCGCTTCCCACGGCATGGATCGCCGCGGCGGCTGGTTGTTGCCACGGCGCGGCATTCCAGGCTCCACGCAATCCGCTGCAAGGCACGCGGCCCGTCCGGGGGTCAACTCGGCAGGCTTCGGCACCCGGCGCAACCGCCGTCCTGGCCGTGGCGAGGCGCAGCCGGTGGAGGGCGTGGATGACGGATATGGTGGTGCGGGCGGCGGGGGCGGACGACCTGGCGGCCATCCTCGGCCTGTGGCGGGACAGCATGGCGCTGCATGCGGCGCAGGATCCCAGCTACAGGCCCGCGCCGACCGGGCCCCGGCACTTCCGCCGCTTCGCCACGGCGCAGATGGCCTCCGACCAGGCCCGCGTGCTGGTCGCGGCGCGCGGCCCGCGCGTCCTCGGCTACGGCATCTGCGTGCTGCGCCGCCGCCCCCTCTACTTCCTGCCGCTGGAGCATGGGCTGATCACCGACCTCGACATCGCCGCCGCGGCGCGCGGCCAGGGCCTGGGCGAGCGCATCCTGGACGGGCTGCTGGCCTGGCTGCGCGCGCGTGGCATCGGCCGGGTGGAGGTCGAGGTGGTGACGGCCAACGAAGGCTCCCGCCGCTTCTGGCGGAAGCACGGCTTCGCGCAACATCACGAGGCGCTGCACCGCGCCCCGTGATGGACCCGCAGGCGCCTGGACTGCGGGCGCCGCCTGCGCGGGCCAGATGTGGCGGCGACGCGCCAAGCGGATCGCGCGCAGGCCGGCGCGGCGGCTGCGCGCCGGGCCGGACGGTCATGCCGGTCCGCATCGATGCCGCCCGGCATCGGCCGCGCAAGCGATCCTGACTGGCCAGGGCCGCCATCGCCGGCCAGGGTTCGCCGCCATCGATGGAGGGACGGGCGGCATGGTGGGCAGGCGGGCATGGATGGCGGGCGTGGCGGCGGCGGCCGGCTGGCGGCCGGCCCGGGCTTCGGGCGGCTTCCCCGCCGGGCTCGGGGACGCGGTCGCGCGGATCGAGGCGGCGAGCGGCGGCCGCCTCGGCCTCGCCGTGCTCGACACCGGCTCCGGCGCCCGCCTGGCGCATCGCGGCGCGGAGCGCTTCCCGCTCTGCAGCACCTTCAAGCTGCTGGCGGCCGCGGCGGTGCTGGCGCGGGTGGATGCGGGGGAGGAATGGCTGGACCGCCTGGTCCGCTTCGGGCGGGAGGCGCTGGTGACCTACTCCCCGGCAACCGAACCCCAGGCGGGCGGGCCGGGCATGACCCTGGCGGCGCTGTGCGAGGCGGCGATGACGCTGTCCGACAACACCGCGGGCAACCTGCTGCTCGCGGCCATCGGCGGGCCGGAGGGGCTCACCGCTTTCGCCCGGCGGCTGGGCGATCCGGCGACGCGGCTCGACCGGATCGAGACCACGCTGAACGAGGCGCGGCCGGGCGACCCGCGCGACACGACGACGCCGGCGGCGATGCTGGCGGACCTGCAGGCGCTGCTGCAGGGCGACGCGCTGTCGCCCGCCGGCCGCGCCCAACTGCTGGCCTGGCTGGAGGGGACGCGCACCGGCGACACGCGCATCCGCGCCGGCCTGCCGGCGGGTTGGCGCTTCGGCGACAAGACCGGCTCGGGCGACAACGGCACCACCAACGATGTCGGGCTGTTCTGGCCGCCCGGCCGGCCGCCGGTGCTCTTCGCCGCCTATCTGACGCAGACGGCGGCGCCGACGGACCAGCGCAATGCCACCCATGCGGCCATCGGCCGGGCGCTGGCCGGCGCGCTGGCCTGAGGACCGAAGCCGGCGGGGCCTGGGCCGCGATCCGACGCGGCCCGCACGCCGCCGGCGCCTGGAGAATCTTCACCCGCTCAGGTGGGATCACCCGAGCGGGTGAAGCTGCTCGTCGATGCAAATGACCGGAGCGGTTGCCGTGGGCCACGGCGAGCGGAAACCGCGCTGATCCGCCGGCCCCCGGTGATCCCGGGCGGGCCCGCCGCCCTCAGGGCTGCGGGCCGTCCGCGGCCGCCTCGGCCGGCTCCCCGGCTCGCGGCACGGGCTGGGCCGGGCCCAGCACTTCCTCCACCGGCCCGTCGGCGATGATGCGGCCGCCATCCAGCCGGATGGCGCGGGTGCACCATTCCCGCACCACCGACATGTCATGGGTGGCCAGCACCAGGATGTCGGCATTGCCGACCAGCTCGGCCAGCTTCTCCCGCGCCCGTTCCATGAAGGCGGCATCGCCGGCCAGGAACCACTCGTCCATCAGCAGGACCTGTGGCTCCATCACCGTCGCCATGGCGAAGGACAGCCGCACCTGCATGCCGGCGGAGTAGTTGCGCACCGGCACGTCGATGAACTCGCCGAGGCCGGAGAAGGCGGCCACGTCCTCGGCCATCGCCTCGCTCTCGCGCTCGCTCAGCCCGCGGAACAGGCCGCGCAGGACGATGTTCTCCCGGCCGGTGGAGGACTGGTCCATCCCCGCCGTCGGGTCGATGAGCGACCCGATCAGCCCCTCCACCTCCAGCCGGCCGCCGACCGGCTCATAGACGCCGGCCAGCGTGCGCAGCAGCGTGGTCTTGCCGGCGCCGTTGTGGCCGACCAGCGCCACCCGCTCCCCGCGGCCGATGTGGAAGTCGAGGTCGCGCAGCGCGGAGACGACGACGCGGTGCGACTCGTCCTCCCGCAGGCGCAGCGGCGACTTGGCCAGCAGGCGCTTCTTCAGCGACCGGGCGCCGAGGTGATAGAGCGGGAATTCGACCGTCAGGCCATCCGCCTGGATATGGGGCACGGGGTCAGACCCAGAAGGCGATGCGGCCGCGGAAGCGGACGAAGAAGGCCAGCGCCACCGCGCCGCAGGCGGCGGTGTAGACCAGGGCGGACAGCCAGACCAGCGCCGGCACCCCGCCTTCGACCAGCGGGCCGCGCACCGTCTCCATCAGCGTGTAGAAGGGGTTCAGCGGCAGCCAGACCGCGGCCGAGCCCAGCAATTCCGGCTTCCACAGCACCGGGGACATGAAGAAGGCCAGCTGCATGACGCTGCCGATGATCGGCGCGATGTCGCGGAAGCGGGCGCAGACCATGCCGAGGAAGAGGGTGACGAAGAAGGCGTTGATCGCCAGCAGCAGCAGGCCGGGGATCAGCTCCAGCGCCTCCCACCCCGGCATGGTGCCGGTGACGAGGAAGATGAGGGCGACCAGCGGCAGGCTGTGCGCGGTGATGATCAGGTTGCGGAAGACGCCGCGCAGGACATGCACGGTGAAGGGCAGCGGCAGCTGCCGGATGATGCCTTCCGAACTGGTCAGCGCCGTGCAGGCATCGGTCACGATCAGCGAGATCATGTTCCAGACGATCAGGCTGACGGCGATGAAGGGCAGGTATTCGGCCAGCGGCAGCTTGAAGAGCGAGGAGTAGAGCAGGCCCAGCCCGACCACCATGACGGCGGTGGACAGGGTCAGCCAGAAGGGGCCGAGGACCGAGCCGCGGTAGCGGTTGCGGATGTCGAGGCGCGCCAGGGCCATCGGCAGCCGCCAGCGGCGCAGGCCGGTGGCCAGGTCGGCGATCGCCGTCTCCCGCCGGCGCGGCAGGGCAGCATCGCTGACATAGACCGGGGCCGCCGGCCGTGCGGTATCCCGGGGGGGCGCCTTCCGGGGCAGGGTCGCGTCCAGCATGGGCGGGGCTATAGACCGGCCGCGCCGGGGCTGCCAGCACCGGCCCTGGAGGACCGGGGAGGGGACCCGGGGGCGGACCGGCGGAGGGCCAGCGGACCGTCCCGCGCGGCTTCCGGCATGGCGCCGGGCGCGCAACGGCGTGCGCCATGTCACATTGCGGGCACCGGCCCACCTTGCCCGACCGATACGCGGGAGATTATCGGTGGATGATCGACCGGCCGCGGCCATCACCGCGATCGGATGGAACGTCCAGGCAGGCGGGGGTTTCCGGTGAACAAGACGGTGACACGACAGGGCGGCGCGGTGCGGTGGGGGCTGGCGGCGCTGCCGGTCGCCCTTGGGCTTGCCCTGGGCGGCTGCACCCCGGGCGTGACCCAGGGCACGGCGGGCGGCGCGGTGACCGGCGCCGCCGGCGGCGGCGCCAGCGTCGGCGCGCAGGACAGCCTGCAGCGCTGCTCCGAGCCGCTGGGCACCCTGGCGGTGGACGACGGCCGGCAGCAGGCCTGGTGGGGCCCCTTCACCCAGGCGACCCGGGTGACGACCATCGAGCCGATGGTCCGGCTGGTGGTGCAGCAGTCCAACTGCTTCGTCATCACCTCCCTCGGCAATGAGCGGATGGAGGACCGGATCGGCCGGATCACCCAGTTCCAGCGCAACAGCGGGGAGTTCCGGGCCGGGTCCAACCAGCAGCGCGGCCAGCGCGTCGCCGCCGACTACTTCCTCGAGCCGGCGATCCTCTTCGCCGGCGCCCCCACGGGCGGCATCGGCGGCGGGCTGGGCGGCTTCGGCGGCGGCTGGGGCGGCCTGGCAGCCGGCATGATCGGCGCCGCCATGCGCACCAGCGCCACCACCGTCACCATGTCGCTCTTCGACATCCGCAGCGGGGTACAGATCGGCGCCTCCGAAGGCTCCTCCACCACCACCGATCTCGGCGCCTCGCTGGCCGGGCTGGGCCTGGGGACCGGGGGCGGCGGCTTCGGCGGCCTGTCCGCCTACCAGCAGACGCCGCAGGGCCAGTCGACGGTCGCCGCCTTCGTGGATGCCTACAACAAGCTGGTGGTCGCGGTGCGCAACTACCGGGCGCAGGAGGTGCGGGGCGGCGCCGGCACCGGCGGCCTGCTGCGCGCCCCGCGCTGAGGCGGCGCGGCATGCGCCCCGCCACCTGGCTGGCGCCGGCGCTGCTCGCGGCGCTCTGCGCCTGCGCGCCGCAGGACCCGGGCCGCAGCGGCTTCGGCCCGGTGGTGCGGGTCTGCGACGCCAGCGGCTGCCGCGACCAGCCTTCGAACCTCGTCACCGCCGAGCTGGGCGACCGACGCGCCACCCCGCCCTCCGACCCCGATGCCTATCGGGGGGAGGATCCGGCGGCGCTGCGGGCGGCGGCCGAGGGCGGCGATGCCAGGGCCGCCTATCTGCTGGGCCAGGCCGAGGAATTCGGCCTGGGCGGCCGGCCGCGCCGGCCGGCCGAGGCCGCCCGCTGGTACGGGCAGGCCGCCGAGGCGGGGAATCCCTGGGCGCAGTTCCGCCTGGCCAACCTGCTGCGGGATGGCGGCGGGGTGCGGCGCGACCCGGCGCGGGCCGCGGCACTGACCGTGCAGTCGGCGCAGGCCGGCAATCCGCTGGCGGCCTACAACCTCGGCATGATGGCGCTGCGCGGCCAGGGCGTGCCGCGCGACCCGAACGAGGCGGCGCGCTGGCTGACCGTGGCGGCGGAGAACGGGGTGCCGGAGGCGCAATACACCCTCGGCACGCTCTACCTGCGCGGGGATGGCGTGCCGCTGCGCCTCTACGAAGGGCTGACCTGGATGCGCCAGGCGGCGCAGGGCGGCAACCCGGCGGCGCAGAAGGCGGTCGGGCGGATCTACATGACCGGCCTCGACACCATGGGGCAGGACCTGCAGGAGGCGCGGACCTGGCTGTCCCTGTCGGCCGGCCGCGGCGACCGCGACTCGCAGCGCTGGCTGCAGGAGATCGCCCGGGCGGAGCGGGAGGAACGGGATTATCGCCGTGCCCTCGCCATGCAGGCGGAGCAGACGCGGGCGATGCTGGCCGCGGTGGCCCTGGCGGCGATCCTGACGCCGCCGCCCGTGACCTACATCCTCTACTGACGCCTCTACTGACGCCGGGTCTGCTGATGCCGGCGGCATGACTGCGCCATGCATGCCGGGCACCCCTCGGGCCCGGCATGCGGACGGGCGCCGCGGCGCAGGCCGCGTCGCCAGGGGTTGCGGCGCACGCCGCGCGGCGATCGAGGGGCCGTCGAGCGGCCACGATCAACGGCCGTCGGCATGGCGCGGCACCGGGGACGGGCGGCCGGTCCGGATGGCCGCATCCGGGCCTGTGACGCCGCCCCCGACCGGGGGCCAGGGCGAGGGTTCAGGGCCAGCGCCAGGGGCGGCGACGCGGGCGGCCTCGTGCGGCCTGCGAGTCGGGCGGCGCGGGGGCCGGTGAGGCACCGCGCCGCAGGACCGCCCCTGCCGGTTTCGGCCGCGGTAAGCCTCGGGTGGCAGAACGGCCCCTGGCCGGGCGGGCCGGCCAGGGCATGGGCTGGGCAAAGCGGATAATCCATTGATTTGACAGGGATTTTTCCAGCCCATGCGGAGCGCTGGCCGGGTCCCGACCGCTGCCGCTGTCGCCCTGCCGCCACAGGCAAGGCTTTCGGTATACAAAGTATTGCGATGCCAACTCGGTCTTGCTCGCGGCCCCTCGATGCGTGTAGGGCTGACCGCCTTACGGACGCATCGCGTCCGCCTGGTCTTCGGGGCAAGCCTGGGGGTCCGCACCGTGGGGACGGCGCGGGTTCCGCAAGGGGGGCAGGCTTCGGGAACCTGGTGGTCCTACACCCGACGGAGCCAAGGGGATGCCCCAGGGGAAATGGACGATGCGCGGGACCGGTCGCGTGGCGCAGGGGCCCGCGGCCCGCGCGTTGCGCCCGGTGGTCGCGTTGTCGGTCCTCGCATTGCTGGCCGCCTGCGGCCAATCGACGCCCACCGCGCCGGGCAAGCACGTGGCCGCCACCTATGGCCAGTACAACCGGCCCAGCAGCTATGACCCGCCGGGGCCGCCGCAGGACCCCTGGGGCCCCTGGATCCGCGAGGCGGCCCGCCGCTTCGACGTGCCGGAGCGCTGGGTGCGGGAGGTGATGCGCCAGGAATCCGGCGGCCGGGTCGGCGCCACCAGCCCGGTGGGCGCCATGGGCCTGATGCAGGTGATGCCCGGCACCTACCGCGAATTGCAGGGGCGCTACGGGCTGGGGAGCGACCCCTACCACCCGTATGACAGCATCATGGCCGGCACGGCCTATATCCGAGAGATGTACGACCTCTACGGCTCGCCCGCCTTCCTGGCCGCCTACAATGCCGGGCCGCGGCGGCTGGAGGACTATCTCTGGAACAGCCGTGGCCTGCCGGCCGAGACGCGGAACTATGTCCGCCGGATCGGCCCGAACATCATCGCCCACCACCCGAGCAAGCGCGTGGCGCCGGAGATCTACGCCGCCGCCGAGATCCCGCTGGACATCCCGCCGGGGCCGCGCCGGATGGACCAGGCGACGATGCTGGCGCTGCGGGAACAGCGGGACGCGCAGAACCCCGGCATCCAGGTGGCGCAGCTGCCGCCCGGACCGGTGGTGCGCATGGACCCCATCCCGAACCCGCCGGAAGGCCCGGTGCCGGACCGCGTCCAGGTCGCGTCGCTGTCCGGCGGCCCCGTGGTCCGCATGGACCCCATCCCGGATGGCAGCACCTATGCCGCGCCGCCGATGGCCCGGGGCGAGGTGGTGCGGATGGACCCCATCCCGAACCCGCCCGAGCCGCAGGCGCCGCCCGCGCTGGCCGCGCCCCGCCCCGGGACCGGTTCCGCCCTCACCGCCAGGCTGCCGGCGCCGCAGCCGCGCAGCCAGGTGGCGTCGCTGGTGCCGGCCGCCCAGGCCCGGCCGGCCGCGCCCC
>NZ_SMOA01000148.1 GCF_004353985.1 Paracraurococcus ruber
GTCTTCGCCAGAACCTTCGTGATCGCCGCCGTCAGCGACGTCTTGCCATGGTCAACATGGCCAATCGTCCCGATGTTGCAGTGCGGCTTGTTCCGCTCAAACTTCGCCTTCGCCATCGTCGTCGTTCCTCAGCTTGTGCCCGGTTACCCTGCGTTCCGCGCCGGCGTGCGGCGTTACCAGCGGTAGTGGCTGAAGGCCTTGTTCGCCTCCGCCATCCGGTGCGTATCCTCGCGCTTCTTGACGGCCGTGCCGCGGTTGTTCGCCGCGTCCATCAGCTCCGCCGAAAGGCGCTCTTCCATCGTGTTCTCGCCCCGCTTGCGCGAGGCCTCGATCAGCCAGCGGATGGCCAGGGCCTGCCGGCGCTCCGGCCGAACCTCGACCGGCACCTGGTAGGTGGCGCCACCGACGCGGCGGCTGCGCACCTCCACGGCCGGCTTCACGTTGTCCATCGCCTCATGGAACATGCGCAGCGGGTCGCCATTCGGCCCGACGCGGCGCTTGAGCGTATCCATGGCGGCGTACACGATCCGCTCCGCGGTGCTCTTCTTTCCGTCGTACATCAGCACGTTCATGAAACGGCTTAGCACAAGATCGCCGAACTTCGGATCCGGCAGGACTTCGCGCTTCTGGGCGCTGTGGCGGCGAGACATCCGTGCCTCTCCTTACTTCGGGCGCTTCGCGCCGTAGAGCGACCGGCGCTGCCGGCGCTTGGCGATGCCCTGGGTGTCGAGCACGCCGCGGAGAATGTGGTAGCGCACGCCCGGCAGGTCCTTCACGCGACCGCCGCGGATCAGCACCACAGAGTGCTCCTGCAGGTTGTGCCCCTCGCCGGGGATGTAGCTCACCACCTCGTAGCCGTTGGTCAGCCGCACCTTGGCGACCTTCCGCAGCGCCGAGTTCGGCTTCTTCGGCGTGGTCGTGTAGACGCGCGTGCAGACGCCGCGCTTCTGGGGGCAGGCCTGCAGCGCGGGGACCTTGTTCCGCTTCGCGTTCGGCTCGCGCCCCTGGGCGATGAGCTGGTTGATGGTCGGCATGACGCCCCTTCAGAATCCCGTCCGTCCGTCCCGCGGCCGCGAAAAGCCAATGTGCCCGCGCGGGAAGCCGATGCTCCCCCGCAGGCGCCTGACCCGCCCCCGACCTGATGCAGCCCGTCAAACCGGGCCGCGGTGCCGAACGCGCAGCGTTGTGGACCAAACACCCGGCAGCCCGCGCGCGAGCCGCGCGGCCTTGCCAAGGGGCGGCTACGTACCGGCCACCAGCGGCTGAGTCAAGCGATCGGCAACCGCGGTTAAGAAAAAGGCCGGGTTCCCTGCGGAACCCGGCCCATTGCGTAGAAGAACGAAGCGCTACTCGGCGGCCTGCTGGTCCGCCGGTTCCGGCAGCGCCGGCGCGCCGGGCAGCCGGGTGCGGTCCCGCTGCGCCGCCAGCGCCCGCAGCCGGTTCATGACGGAGCCGGTGCCCGCCGGGATCAGCCGCCCGACGATGACATTCTCCTTCAGGCCGGCCAGCGTATCGACCTTGCCGGCCGTCGCCGCCTCGGTCAGCACCCGCGTCGTCTCCTGGAAGGAGGCGGCGCTGATGAAGCTGTTGGTCTGCAGCGACGCCTTGGTGATGCCCTGCAGCACCGGCTCCGCCCGCGCCGGCCGTTCCTTGGCGGCGATCCGCTTCTCGTTCTCGATGTCGTACTCGATCCGGTCGACCTGCTCGCCGATCAGGAAGGTGGTGTCGCCCGGATCCAGGATCTCCACCTTCTGCAGCATCTGCCGGACGATGACCTCGATGTGCTTGTCGTTGATCTTCACGCCCTGCAGCCGGTAGACGTCCTGGATCTCGTTGACCAGGTAGTTGGCCAGCGCCTCCACCCCCAGCACGCGCAGGATGTCGTGCGGCACGCGCGGGCCGTCCACCAGCGGATCGCCGGCCTTCACGTAGTCGCCTTCCTGGACCGACACGTGCTTGCCCTTTGGCACCAGGTACTCGCGCGGCACCGGCGGCTCGTCGCCCACCTGGTCCGGCACGACCAGGATGCGGCGCTTCGCCTTGTAGTCCTTGCCGAACTCCACCCGACCATCGATGTCCGAGATGATGGCGTGATCCTTCGGCCGCCGCGCCTCGAACAGCTCCGCCACGCGCGGCAGGCCGCCCGTGATGTCGCGGGTCTTCGAGGACTCGCGCGGCAGTCGCGCCAGCACGTCGCCCGCCTTCACCGTCCCGCCATTCTCGACGTTCAGAACCGAGGCCGGCTGCAGGAAGTACTGCTGGGTCTGGCCATCCTCGCTCCGCAGCAGCAGCCGCGGGCGGAGATTGGCGTTGCGCGCCTTGTCCACCGGCTCGCGCACCACCTTGGAGGTGAGGCCCGTCACCGGGTCCGTCTCCTCGTACAGGGTGACGCCCTCGATCAGGTCGGCGAATTCGACGCCGCCGGCCCGCTCGGTGATGATCGGCAGGGTGAAGGGGTCCCACTCCGCCAGCTTCTGCGCGCGGGTGACCGTCGCGCCTTCCTCGGTCAGCAACCGGGCGCCATAGGGCACGCGGTAGCGCGCCCGCTCGCGGCCCTGCGCATCGCTCAGGATGATCTCGCAGTTCCGGCTCATCACCACCGGGGCGCCGGCGCTGTTGGCGACGACGTTGCGGTTGGCGATCTTCACCGTGCCGTCCGAGGTCGCCTCGACCGCCGACTGCTCAGCGCCGCGCTGCGCCGCGCCGCCGATATGGAAGGTGCGCATGGTCAGCTGCGTGCCCGGCTCGCCGATCGACTGCGCGGCGATGACGCCCACCGCCTCGCCCACGTTCACCGGCGTGCCGCGGGCCAGGTCGCGGCCGTAGCAATGGCCGCAGACGCCCGAGCGCGCATCGCAGGTGAGGACGGAGCGGATATAGACCTCCTCCACCCCCGCCTTCTCGACGCGCTCGGCATCCGGCTCCTCGATCAGCGTATTGCGGGCCAGGATGACATCGCCCGTCTCCGGGTCCAGCACATCGCGCTGCGCCGTCCGGCCCAGGATCCGCTCGGAGAGCGAGGAGATGACCTCGCCGCCGTCCATCACCGCGCGCACGGTGATGCCACGCTCCGTCCCGCAGTCATTCGCGACGATGATGCAGTCCTGCGCCACGTCGACCAGCCGCCGGGTCAGGTAGCCCGAGTTCGCCGTCTTCAGCGCCGTGTCGGCCAGGCCCTTCCGCGCACCATGGGTCGAGTTGAAGTACTCGAGGACGGTAAGGCCTTCCTTGAAGCAGTTGATGATCGGCTGCTCGATGATCTCGCCGCTCGGCTTCGCCATCAGCCCGCGCATGCCGGCCAGCTGCCGCATCTGCGCCGGCGAGCCGCGGGCGCCGGAATGCGACATCATCCAGACCGAGTTGGTCGGCTTGCCGGCTTCCTGCTTCGAGATCTCCTTCATCATCGCCGAGGCCACTTCCTCGGTGCAGCGCGACCAGGCGTCCACGACCTTGTTGTAGCGCTCGCCGGCGGTGATCAGGCCGTCGAGATACTGCTGCTCGAACTCCTTCACCTCGTCCTTGGTCTTGCCGATCATCTCCGGCTTGCTGGCCGGGATGACCATGTCGTCCTTGCCGAAGGAGATGCCGGCCTTCGCCGCCTGCCGGAAGCCGAGGCCCATCAGCCGGTCGGCGAAGATCACGCTCTCCTTCTGGCCGCAGTGGCGGTAGACCGCATCGATGACGTCGGAGATCGACTTCTTCGTCAGCTGGCGGTTGACCAGGCTGTAGGGGGTGCGCGGATCGACCGGCAGCAGCGCGCCCATCATCAGCCGCCCGGCCGTGGTCAGGACCGTCTGCATCTCCTTGCTGCCCGGCTCCTTCGGGGCCGGGACGCGGACATGGATGGCGGTATGGATATTGATGGCGCCGGCGGCCAGCGCCTGCTCCACCTCGCCCAGGCCGCGATAGATCTGCGGCCGGAAGTTCAGCGCATCCTGCTGCTCGGGCGTCACCGTCTTCGCATGCGGGTCGATGCCGGCGACCAGGGCCTTCACCTCCGTCACCCGCTTCGACGCGGCGACGAATTCCGGCGTCTCCAGGCTCAGGTAATAAAGGCCGAGGACGATGTCCTGGCTCGGCACGATGATCGGCTTGCCGTTCGCCGGGCTGAGGATGTTGTTGGTCGACATCATCAGCACGCGGGCTTCCAGCTGCGCTTCCAGCGACAGCGGGACGTGCACGGCCATCTGGTCGCCGTCGAAGTCGGCGTTGAAGGCGGTGCAGACCAGCGGGTGCAGCTGGATCGCCTTGCCCTCGACCAGGATCGGCTCGAAGGCCTGGATGCCCAGGCGGTGCAGCGTTGGTGCGCGGTTCAGCAGCACCGGGTGCTCGCGGATCACCTCCTCGAGGATGTCCCAGACCTCCGGTCGCTCCTTCTCCACCATCCGCTTCGCGGCCTTGATGGTGGTGGCGTGGCCGTACTTCTCGAGCTTCGAGTAGATGAAGGGCTTGAACAGCTCCAGCGCCATCTTCTTCGGCAGGCCGCACTGGTGCAGCTTCAGCTCCGGGCCCACCACGATGACCGAGCGGCCCGAGTAGTCAACGCGCTTGCCGAGCAGGTTCTGGCGGAAGCGGCCCTGCTTGCCCTTCAGCATGTCGGACAGCGACTTCAGCGGCCGCTTGTTCGCGCCGGTGATGGCGCGGCCGCGGCGGCCGTTGTCGAACAGCGCATCCACCGCTTCCTGCAGCATGCGCTTCTCGTTCCGGACGATGATGTCCGGGGCGCGCAGCTCGATCAGGCGCTTCAGCCGGTTGTTCCGGTTGATGACGCGGCGATACAGGTCATTCAGGTCGGAGGTCGCGAAGCGTCCGCCATCCAGCGGCACCAGCGGGCGAAGCTCGGGCGGGATCACCGGGATGACCGACATGATCATCCATTCCGGCCGCGCGCCGGACTCGGCGAAGGCCTCGATCAGCTTCAGCCGCTTGACCAGCTTCTTGCGCTTCGCCTCGGAGGTCGTCTCCTTCAGCTCGGCGCGCAGCCGCGTCGCCTCCTTGTTGGCATCGATCCCGACGAGCATACCCTTCACCGCCTCGGCACCGATGCCGACGGAGAAGGCGTCCTCGCCGAACTCATCCATCTTGGTCTGGTACTGCTCCTCGGTCAGCAGCTGGTGCAGCTTGAGGTCGGTCAGACCCGGCTCGAGCACCACGTAGCTTTCGAAGTAGAGGACCTTCTCCAGCTCCTTCAGGCTCATGTCCACCATCAGCCCGACGCGGCTGGGCAGCGACTTCATGAACCAGATATGCGCGACCGGGCTGGCGAGCTCGATATGGCCCATGCGCTCCCGGCGCACCTTGGCCAGCGTCACCTCGACACCGCACTTCTCGCAGATGATGCCGCGGAACTTCATCCGCTTGTACTTGCCGCACAGGCACTCGTAGTCCTTGATCGGCCCGAAGATCCGGGCGCAGAACAGGCCGTCCCGCTCCGGCTTGAAGGTGCGGTAGTTGATCGTCTCGGGCTTCTTGATCTCGCCATAGGACCAGGAGCGGATCTGCTCCGGCGAGGCGATCGAGATCTTGATCTGGTCGAAGGTGACGGCCTGGCCGGTCTGGCCCAGGATCTTCATCAGCTCGTTCATGCGGCCTTCCTTGTGGTCCAGCCTGCCGCCCGCGGTCCCGGGCGGCGGTGCATTTCGTTGCCTGCCCCGGCGCGGGGGCGCCGGGGCGTCGCGGGCGTCAGGTGCCGCGGGTCTCGAGATCGACGTTGAGGCCGAGCGACTTCAGCTCCTTGACCAGGACGTTGAAGCTCTCGGGGATGCCGGCCTCGAAATTGTCCTGGTCGCGGACGATCGCCTCATAGACCTTGGTGCGGCCGGAGACGTCGTCGGACTTCACCGTCAGCATCTCCTGCAGGGTGTAGGCGGCGCCATAGGCTTCCAGCGCCCAGACCTCCATCTCGCCGAAGCGCTGGCCGCCGAACTGCGCCTTGCCGCCCAGCGGCTGCTGGGTGACCAGCGAGTAGGGGCCGATCGAGCGGGCGTGGATCTTGTCGTCCACCAGGTGGTGCAGCTTCAGCATGTAGATGATGCCGACCGTCACCTTGCGCTCGAAGGTCTCGCCGGTGCGGCCATCGGTCAGCCAGACCTGGCCGGAGCTGTCGAGCCCGGCGCGCTCCAGCATGCCCTCGATATCAGCCATGCGGGCACCGTCGAAGACCGGCGTCGCGATGGGGATCCCCTTCTTCAGGTTCTCCGCCAGCTCGATTAGCTGGTCGTCGTTCATCGGCGCGATGTCGCGCTCGAACACCTCATCGCCATAGGTGGCGCGCAGGTGCTCCAGCAGCTCGTCGCGCATGGCGCCGGTGCGGCGGTAATCCTCGACCAGGTCGCCCACCTGCTTGCCCAGGTTGGCGCAGGCCCAACCGAGATGGGTCTCGAGGATCTGCCCGACATTCATCCGCGACGGCACGCCGAGCGGATTGAGCACCAAGTCGGCGGTCGTCCCGTCCTCGAGGAAGGGCATGTCCTCCACCGGCACGACGCGGCTGACCACGCCCTTGTTGCCGTGGCGGCCGGCCATCTTGTCGCCCGGCTGCAGCTTCCGCTTCACCGCGACGAAGACCTTGACCATCTTCATCACGCCAGGCGGCAGCTCGTCGCCGCGCTGCAGCTTCTCGACCTTGCTCTCGAAGCGCTTCTGCAGGCGCTCGATGGCAGCGTCGAATTCGCGCTTCAGCGCCTCGATCTCGGCCATCGCCGCATCGTCCTGCACGCCGATCTGGCGCCAGGTCGCCTTGGCGAACTGGTCCAGCACCTCGTCGGTGATGACGGTGCCGGCCTTCACGCCGCGGAAGCCGCCGGACGCCTTGCGGTTCAGCAGCCGCTCCCGCAAGCGGGAGTGGAAGCTGCGCTCCTGGATCGACTTCTCGTCGTCCCGGTCCTTGGCCAGCCGCTCGATCTCGGCGCGCTCGATCGCCATCGCGCGCTCGTCCTTGTCCACGCCGCGGCGGGAGAAGACGCGCACATCGACGATGGTGCCGGCGACACCGGGCGGCAGCCGCAGCGAGGTGTCGCGGACGTCGGACGCCTTCTCGCCGAAGATGGCGCGGAGCAGCTTCTCCTCCGGCGTCATCGGCGATTCACCTTTCGGCGTCACCTTGCCGACCAGGATGTCGCCCGGCTGCACCTCGGCGCCGATATAGACGATGCCCGCCTCGTCTAGGTTGCGCAGCGCCTCCTCGCCCACATTGGGGATGTCGCGGGTGATCTCCTCCTGGCCCAGCTTGGTGTCGCGGGCCATGACCTCGAACTCCTCGATATGGATCGAGGTGAAGACGTCATCGCGCGCGATGCGCTCGCTGATCAGGATGCTGTCCTCGAAATTGTAGCCGTTCCACGGCATGAAGGCGACGAGGACGTTGCGGCCGAGCGCCAGCTCGCCCAGCTCGGTGGACGGGCCGTCGGCGATGATGTCGCCGGCATCCACCTGGTCCCCCACCTTCACCAGCGGGCGCTGGTTGATGCAGGTGGACTGGTTGGAGCGCTGGAACTTGCGCAGCCGGTAGATGTCGACGCCGCGGGTGGTGCCGTCATCGCCGGTCGCGCGCACCACGATGCGGGCGCCGTCGATGCTGTCCACCACGCCGTCGCGCCGCGCCACGATGGTCGCGCCGCTGTCGCGCGCCACCGCGGATTCCATGCCGGTGCCGACCAGCGGCGCATCGGCGCGCACCAGCGGCACCGCCTGGCGCTGCATGTTGGACCCCATGAGCGCGCGGTTGGCGTCGTCATTCTCGAGGAAGGGGATCAGCGCCGCCGCGACCGAGACGAGCTGCTTCGGCGAGACGTCGATCGCCGTCACCTCCTCCGGCTTCACCAGGCGGAAGTCGCCGCCCTGGCGGACCGAGACCAGCTCCGACTTGAACTCGCCGGTCTCGGCATCGACCTCGGCATCCGCCTGGGCGACCACCAGCCGCTCCTCCTCCATGGCGGAGAGGTAGCGCGGCTCGCCGACGATCTTGCCGTCCCGCACCAGGCGGTAGGGCGTCTCGATGAAGCCGTACTTGTTCACCTTGGCGAAGGTGGCGAGGCTGTTGATCAGGCCGATATTCGGGCCTTCCGGCGTCTCGATCGGGCAGATGCGGCCGTAATGCGTCGGGTGCACGTCGCGCACCTCGAAGCCGGCGCGCTCGCGCGTCAGGCCGCCAGGGCCAAGCGCCGAGAGGCGGCGCTTATGCGTCACCTCGGACAGCGGGTTGGTCTGGTCCATGAACTGGGACAGCTGGGAGGAGCCGAAGAACTCCCGCACCGCCGCCGCCGCCGGCTTCGCATTGATCAGGTCATGCGGCATGACGGTGTCGATATCGACCGACCCCATGCGCTCCTTGATCGCGCGCTCCATGCGCAGCAGGCCGACGCGGTACTGGTTCTCCATCAGCTCGCCGACCGACCGCACCCGGCGGTTGCCGAGGTTATCGATGTCGTCGATCTGGCCGCGGCCATCCTTCAGGTCCAGCAGCACGCGGACCGTGGCGATGATGTCCTGCTTGCGCAGCGTGCGGATGGTGTCCGGCACCTCCTCGGCGGAGAAGCCGAGGCGCATGTTCATCTTCACCCGCCCGACCGAGGAGAGGTCGTAGCGCTCCGGGTCGAAGAACAGGCCGCGGAACAACGTCTCCGCGGTCTCCGGCGTCGGCGGCTCACCCGGGCGCATCACCCGGTAGATGTCCATCAGCGCCTCGTCACGGTTGGTGTTCTTGTCCACCGTGAGGGTGTTGCGGATCCAGGGGCCGACCGACTGGTCGATGGCCAGCGTCGGCAGCCGCTCCACGCCGGCATTCTCGATGACCGCGAGCTTCGCCTCGGTCAGCTCATCGCCGGCCTCGGCCCAGATCTCGCCGGTGTTCATGTCCACCAGGTCCTCGGCCACGAAGCGGCCGAGCAGGTCCATGCGGCCGACCAGCACCTCGGTCGTGCCGCCCTCGGCGATCTTGCGCGCTGCGCGCGGCGTCAGCTTGGCGTCCTTCTCGGCCACCACGGCGCCGGTCTTGGCGTCGATCAGCGGCTCCTGCAGCTTCACGCCGCGGAAGGCCTCCGGGTCGAAGGGACGCGACCAGCCCTTCTGGCCGCGGGTGAAGGCGACCTGGCCGTAGAACTCGTTCAGGATCTCCTCGGCATCCATGCCGCGGATCTCGTTCGGCTCCAGCGCGCTGCCCTTGGTCGCCCGCAGCGTCTCGGTGTTGGCGCTGTCCAGCGCCAGCAGCAGCGTGCTCGCCGGCAGCTTGCGCTTGCGGTCGATCCGCACGTAGCAGATGTCCTTGGCGTCGAACTCGAAGTCGAGCCAGGAGCCGCGATAGGGGATCACCCGCGCGGCGAACAGGTACTTGCCGCTGCTGTGGGTCTTGCCCTTGTCGTGGTCGAAGAACACGCCCGGGCTGCGGTGCATCTGGGAGACGATGACGCGCTCGGTGCCGTTGATGATGAAGGTGCCGTTGTCCGTCATGAGCGGCATGTCGCCCATGTAGACATCCTGCTCCTTGATGTCGCGAACGGAACGACTACCCGTGTCCTCGTCCACGTCCCAGACGATGAGCCGGAGGCGCACCTTCAGCGGCGCGGCGAAGGTCAGGCCGCGCTGGATGCATTCCTCGACGTCGTATTTGGGTTCCTCGAGCTCGTACTGGACGAATTCCAGCCGGCCGCGGCCGGCGAAGTCGTCGATCGGGAAGACGGACTTGAAGACTTCCTGCAGCCCGGCGTGAAGCCGCGCATCCGGGTGCACCTCCATCTGCAGGAACGCCTCGTAGGACGCCCGCTGCACGTCGATGAGGTTCGGCATCGGCGCCACCTCGGGCAGCCGCCCGAAGCTCTTGCGGATGCGCTTGCGCCCGGTGAACGACTTCGTGATAGCGTTCATGCCTGTCCCGTATCCCTTCCGCCGGGTTCTTTGGCCCGGCGCCAACCGCGCCCTGTCCGCCCCGCCTCATGGGCCGGCGGCGGGGGCCGCGGGCCGCAGAAACGGCAGCACGGACGGCAACCCAGGGGGTTCCCGCCCGTACCTTCGCCCTATGGTCCCGCGGGGCAGCGACGGACGGCCGCCCCGCGGGGGAAACGCAACCTGCGGCCTTACTTGACCTCGACGGTGGCCCCGTTGTCCTCGAGCACCTTCTTGATCTTCGCCGCTTCGTCCTTGGAGACACCCTCCTTGACGGTCTTCGGCGCGCCCTCGACCAGATCCTTGGCCTCCTTCAGGCCCAGGCCGGTGATGGTGCGGATCTCCTTGATGACGTTGATCTTCTTGTCGCCGCCAGCGGCCAGGACGACGGTGAATTCCGTCTGCTCCTCAACCGGTGCCGCGGCCGCGGCGCCACCAGCGGCCGGCGCCGCCGCCACCGCGACCGGCGCCGCGGCAGAAACGCCCCACTTCTCCTCCAGCATCTTGGAGAGCTCAGCGGCCTCCAGGACGGTCAGGCTGGAGAGCTCGTCAACCAGCTTCGCGAGATCGGCCATGTTCGTGTACCTCGTGATCTAATGGCTTGGCTTGCCGTTTGCAACACCCGGGCGCAATGCTTGGTCTTTCAAAGCATTGCGGCCGGTCAGGTCCTCGGTCCGGCGGGCTCCCGCCCCCGGTGCTCATCCGTCAGGCGGCCTCGGCCTCGTCCTTCTTTGCGAAGGCACTGAACACCCGCGCCAGCTGCGACCCAGGGGCCTGCAGCACGCCCGCGATGCGCGTCGCCGGGGTCTGGATCAGACCCAGCAGCTGCGCCCGAAGCGTCTCGAGCGAAGGCAGCTCGGACAGCGCCTTGATCCCGTCCGGGGTCAGGGTCTGTGCGCCGAGCGCCCCGCCGAGGATCACGAACTTGTCGTTCGTCCTGGCGAACTCCACGGCGGTCTTCGCCACGGCCACCGGATCCTTCGACCACGCGAGCGCGGTCGGACCCTTCAGCAGCGGCTGGACGCCCTGGAAGCGGGTGCCGTCGAGGGCGAGGGTGGCCAGCCGGTTCTTCGCGACCTTGTACGTCGCACCAGCGCCCCGCATGCGGCGGCGCAGATCACTCACATCCGCGACCGTCAGACCCTTGTTCTGGGCGACGAGCACGAAGGAGGTATCGGCGAACACCGCAGAGAGCTGGGCGATGAACTCGCGCTTTTCCTGGCGGTCCAAATCCCGTCTCCGTCGATGACCGGTGCCTGATGGAGGGGCCACGGCCGGTTCACACGCGGACCCGCCGCGAATGCGGCAGGCCCTGGTTCGCCTGTCTGAGCCGGACCACCAAGCCATGCGCCCCGCCCGGGCCCCACCCTTTGCAAGGCGGCCGGACGGCGCGGATCCCTTGGCACCCCGTCTACCGCCGGCGGGGCCCTGCCCCATCAAAGCCCGTGTGGGCTGCCTGCGGTCTCGGACAGGTTCGGGAAGGGCCCGAAGGCGCCTTCCCTGCCCGCCCACCCGATAGGGTGGGCGTATTCTGTTTCATGCCCCGGGGCGCGGCGGCGAGGCCAAGTCGGCGCCCGTAGGCGGATACTGCGTTCCAACCCCCAGCGCCGGCGCCATGCCGGCACCGCGCGCCCGGGCGGATGAGGAGGCCACCGGCCCCCCTCTTGCCAGGGTCAGGAGGCGGCGGCCGCCAGCGTGGCCAGGTCCACCTTCACGCCCGGCCCCATGGAGGAGCTGAGCGCCACCTTCTTCACATAGGTGCCCTTGGCACCGGTCGGCTTGGCGCGCTGGATCGCCTCGATGAAGGCCCGGGCATTCTCCAGCAGCTTGCCCTCGTCGAAGGACGCCTTGCCGATGCCGGCATGGACGATGCCGGCCTTCTCCGCCCGGAACTCCACCTGGCCGGCCTTGGCCGCGGTGACCGCGCCCTTGACGTCCATGGTGACGGTGCCGAGGCGGGGGTTCGGCATCAGCCCGCGCGGGCCGAGGATCTTACCCAGGCGCCCCACCAGGCCCATCATGTCGGGCGTGGCGATGCAACGGTCGAAGTCGATCTTGCCTTCCTGCACCGCGGCGGCGAGCTCGTCCGCGCCGACCACGTCGGCGCCGGCGGCCTGCGCCTCCTCGGCCTTGGCGCCGCGGGCGAAGACGCCGACGCGCACGGTCTTGCCGGTGCCGTTCGGCAGGCCGACCACGCCGCGCACCATCTGGTCCGCATGCCGCGGGTCGATGCCGAGGTTCATCGAGATCTCGATGGTCTCGTCGAACTTGGCCTTGGCATTGGCCTTCACCAGCCGGATCGCCTGGTCGAGCGAGACGATGGTGTCACGGTCGAAGGACGCGTAGATCGCCTTCAGGCGCTTGCCCTGCTTCGCCATCGATCAGCCCTCCACCACGGTGATGCCCATGGACCGGGCCGACCCCGCGAGCATGCGCACCGCGGCCTCCTCGTCATTCGCGTTCATGTGCTGCATCTTGGTCTTGGCGATCTCGTGCAGCTGCGACTTCGTCACGCGGCCGACATTGGCGCCCTTGCCCGGCGTCGTGCTGCCCTTCTCGATCTTGGCGGCCTTCAACAGGAAGTAGGTGTTGGGCGGCGTCTTGGTGATGAAGGAGAAGGTGCGGTCCGAATAGGCCGTGATCACCACCGGCGTCGGGGTGCCCGGCTCCATCTGCTGGGTCGCCGCGTTGAACTCCTTCACGAACTGCATGATGTTCAGGCCGCGCTGGCCGAGCGCCGGGCCGACCGGCGGCGAGGGGTTCGCCTTGCCCGCCGGAATCTGCAGCTTGATATAGCCTGCGATCTTCTTCGCCATGACCGATCCCTGGTGCCAGGGAGCCGCGGTGCCTGCGGCGCCGCGCCTTGGCCGGCATGGCCAGGGTACGGTGCGCCTCCCGCGTCCCGATGAAGTGAGCGGGCGCGTATGGGCGCGACAGGCGTGTGAGTCAAGCCGAAACCACCGCCCGGCAGAACCGTTCCGGCTCTCGCGCGGACCGGCTTCCCCGCCGGCCGGGCCGGCTCGCCCCGGGACGTCGGCGCAGGCATCCCCGGGCGGGCGCGGTGGAAAGGACGGAATTGACCCTGACCTTGCCCGGCTGGCGCGACTGGCTCTTCTCCGCCCGGTCCTTCACCGCCGCCATGCTGGCGCTGTGGCTGGCGCTCTGGCTCGACCTGCCGCGGCCCTATTGGGCGGTGGGCACGGTCTATATCGTCGTCCAGCCCTTCTCCGGCGCGCTGCGCGCCAAGGCGCTGGCCCGCTTCGCCGGCACCTTCGCCGGCGCCGCCTTCGCCGTCGCCGCGGTGCCCGCTCTGGTGGACGCGCCGCCGCTGCTGGCGCTGGTCCTGGCCTGCTGGGTCGCCGGCTGCACCATGGGCTCGCTCTACGACCCCACGCCGCGCAGCTACGCCTTCCGGCTGGCCGGCTACACCACCGCGCTGATCGCCTTCCCCGCCGTCGATGCGCCGGACGCCATCTTCGGGACGGCGGTGGCGCGGGTGGAGGAGATCGGTCTCGGCATCCTCTGCGTCGCCCTGGTGGACCAGGTCTTTCCCCGCCCCTCCGCCCCGCTGCTGCTGTCCCGGCTGCAGGCCTGGACCACCGCCATGGCCCGCTTCGGGGCCGCGGCGCTGTCCGGCCGGCTGGAGGAGGCGCGCTTCCTCGCCGACCGGCGCCAAGTCGCCCGCGACGGCGCCGCGCTGGACGCGCTGTTCCAGGAAGCGCGCTACGAGGCGGCGGAGCACCGCACCGGCCTTGCCTGGATCCGCACCCTGCGGGCGCGGGCGCGGCCGGTCCCGGCCATGATCTCCGCCGTCGCCGACCGCGCCCGGGCGCTGCGGCAGGACGACCCGGCGGCATGGGCTGCCCTCGCGCCGCTGCTCGACGCGGCGGTGGACTGGCTGGCCGCCACCGCCGACCCGGCGCAGCGGGCGGCGGCGCGGCAGGCGACGCCGGCGCTGCTC
>NZ_SMOA01000149.1 GCF_004353985.1 Paracraurococcus ruber
CCGCGGCCCCGCAGCAGGCGCCGCAGCGCCGACCGCGCGGCCGGCAGCGCGGCATCGCCCCGCGGCGCCGCCGGGCGGCGGCGCGTCGTCAGCCTGGCGCCGTCTGTCCCGCGTACCAGGGTCAGCGTGCGGTCGTGATAGGCATCCAGCCCAGGGCGATGGCCGATGGAGACCAGCGCGCTGTCGGCCAATTCCTCGCGGAAGAGCCGCATCATCGCGTCCTGGTTCGCCTCGTCCAGCGCCGCCGTCGCCTCGTCCATGAAGACCCAGCCGGGCCGGTGCAGCAGCAGACGGGCGAAGGCCAGACGCTGCTGCTCGCCGAGCGAAAGGATGCGGTCCCAGCGCTCCTCCTCCGCCAGGCGGGGGATCAGGTGCTCCAGCCCGCAGCGCGTCAGCGCGGCGTGCTGCGCCGCATCCGGGAAGCGCTTCGGCGGCAGCGGATAGGTCAGCGCCGAGGCGAGCGTGCCGAGCGGCAGGTAGGGCCGCTGCGGCATGAACATCATGTTCTCGCGCGGCGGGATGCGGATCTCCCCCGCGCCCCAGGGCCAGAGCCCGGCGATGGCGCGGAACAGGGTGGACTTGCCCGTCCCGCTTTCGCCGACGATCAGCACCTTTTCGCCGGCGGCGATCTCGGCATTCGCTTCCGCGATCAGCGTGCTGCCGTCGGATTGCGCGATCTGCAGGCCGCGGAAGGCGAGGACCTCCCGCCCGTCCGGCGCGGCGCCTTCCTCGACCGCGATGCGGCTGCCGGCATCGGCCAGCTCCTCCGCCGCCAGCGTGTCCTCCAGCTCGATCACCCGCTCGACATGGCTGCGCCAGTCGGCGATGCGGGGGAAATTGTCCACGAACCAGTTCAGGCTGCTGGTCACCTGGCCGAAGGCGGAGGAGATCTGCATCAGCACGCCAAGCGTGATGGCGCCGGAGAAGAAGCGCGGGCTGGCGACCAGGACGGGAAAGACGGTCAGCAGCATGCCATAGGCGCTGGTCAGCCACATCAGGTTGCGCTCGCTGCGCATCAGGTCCTTCATGACCTGCACCACCTGGCCGAAGGCGTGGCGCAGGCCGCGTTCCTCGTCGGCCTCGCCGCGGATCAGCGCGACGCCCTCGCTGCTCTCGCGCAGGCGCACCAGGGCGAAGCGGTGGTCGCTCTCGGCCTGGTTGCGGCGGATATTGGCCTCGACCATCGGCAGGCCGATCCGCCAGGTCAGGAAGCTGCCGACCAGCGCATAGAGCAGCGCCGCCCAGACCATGTAGCCGGGGATGTCGAACTCGGTCGCGCCGAGTGCCACATGCAGCGGGCCCGACAGCGTCCAGAGGATGCCGACAAAGCTGACCAGCATGAGGAGGGAGGTGACGAGGCCGACCGCCATGTCCACCGCCATGGCGGTGGCCCAGCGGGTGTTCTCGCTGATGCGCTGGTCCGGGTTGTCGGCCGCGCCTTCCAGGAAGTTCAGCTGGTAGTGCCGGCCATCCGCCAGCCAGCGGTGCTGCAGCCGGAAGACCAGCCAACGCCGCCAGTGCAGCTGCAGCAGTTGCCGCACGTAAAGCTGGAAGACCGCGGTCACCATGCTGGCGATCGTCAGCACCAGGAACAGCCCCATCTGGCCGAAGAAGGCCGGGCGGTCGCGGTTCTCCAGCGCGTTGAAGAAATCGCGGTTCCAGATGTTGAAGCGGACCTGGATGGCGATCTGCAGCAGCGTCAGCAGCAGCACCCCGGCCGCGAGGAGGCGAGCTTGCCGCTTCTCCGCGCCGTTGAAATACAGCGCGGCGAGCCGCCCGAAGCGGCGCAGGAAGCCTTCCGGCGGCGGGTCCGGCGGGGAAAGGTCGGTGGGCATCGGCGGCTCAGCGGGCTGGCGGCGGGGCGATCGGCTTCAGCGCGTCCGGCGCCGGGCCCAGCGCGCGGGCCAGAAGGGCGCGCCCCGCCTCGCCCTCCTGCCCCGGGCCTTCCGCCGCCAGCTTCGCGCCGGCCTTCAGCAGGTCCCGCACGCCGTCCGCCGCGCCGGGGGGGACGGCGACGACCGTGCCATCCTCCAGGATGGCGCCCGCAACCTCGCCCTGCGGGGCATAGTAGGGCTGCTTGACTGTGCCGGCGACCGCCAGCATCCGCGCCTGCTCGGGCGGCTGGCGGCCGCCGAAGCGCCAGTAGAACCGGTCCACCATCCGCGGCTCCTGGTCGGCCGCCGCGGCGAAGGCCAGCATGGTGATGACCGGCGCGCCGCGGGCGCGGATGCCCCAGGCCACCAGCGGCCGGCCAGGGGGCGCGACCTGGCGCACCGCCTCGGCGATATCGGGCGGGAAGACGATCTGCGGCCCTTCGCGGAAGATCAGGCCGTCGGTCTCGCCACGCGGATTGGGCAGGAAGCGCTCCACCGTGCCGGTGAAGGAGGGAAGCTGGGTCGGGTCGAACCAGAACTCCCCGCGCGGCGCGGCCTGCGCCGGGGCGGGCCGGGGCCGCCCGATCGCCCCGGCCGGGAGCAGCGCCAGGATCAGCGCGCCGCGCCGCCGCATGGTCAGGTGCGGATGCTGCCGAAGACCAGCGAGACCAGGAACAGCACGATGAAGATCGCGAACAGGACCTTGGCGATGCCGGCCGAGGCCGAGGCGATGCCGCCGAAGCCGAACAGTCCGGCCACCAGCGCGACGACGAGGAAAATCAGGGTCCAGTACAGCATGGGCGTCCTCCGTTCCGGGTGGCGCAGGAAACGCCGTTGCCGGGGGGCGGTTGCCGATGCTCAACGAACCGGGATGCGGCGCCGGGCGCCGGCCACGCGGGGGCGGCGGCAGATCCGGTGGCGGGCGCCGCGCCGGCGGCGGTCAGACCGGCCGCACGCCCCGCGTCACGGCCTGGAAGGTGGCGACTGCCAGGGTGGTCGGGTCGAAGGGCTTGGTGATGACGAAGGCGGGCTCCACCGCCTCGCCGGTCAGCAACCGCTCGGGATAGGCCGTCACGAAGATCACCGGCGCGGTGAGATGCCGCAGGATGCGCGCCACCGCGGACGCGCCGTCGCCGCCGGCGCCGAGATTGATATCCGCCAGCACCAGCCCGGGCTTCTCCGCCTCGGCCAGCGACACCGCCTCCGCCTCGGTCGCGGCGATGCCGACCACGCTGTGGCCGCAGCGCTCCACCAGTTCCTGGATGTCGAGGGCGATGATCGGCTCGTCCTCGATGATCAGCACCCGGGTGGCGACCCCGGTCCGCAGGCTGTCCCGCGCCAGCCGCAGTTCCAGCTCCGCCGTGGCCGGCGGCACGCGGCAGGCCGCGGCGGCGGCGGTCAGCGGCTGCTCCTCCAGCGCGGTCAGCAGCAGCAGCATCCGCTGCAGCAGGGACATGTCGTCGCCCGGCGCCAGGGTGGCGGCCGGCTGCGGTTGGGACTGGCGCACCTGGTCGCCGATGGCACCATAGAGGGCGGTCCGCGCTTCCGCATCGCGGGCCAGGGTTTCACCCGGGGTGGCGAGCACGGCGCGCAGCGCCTGGGCCACCACCTCGTCGCCCCCGGCCTGGCTGCCGGTCAGCGCCCTGGCATATCGTCTTGCATAGGGCAGCGCGCGGATCAGCGCGCCACGGTCCATCGCACTCATCGCATCCTGCCCTCGGCCGCTCTTCGGGATGTCATCCGGTGCGCGGGTCCGGAACCCTCGTTGACATGCATCCCGGTTGATATTGAGCGTCCGGTGAAGGAACAAGCCACGGATCAGGGACTGCGCGGCGCGCTCGCGGGATTGTTGCCCGACCTGCGCGCCTTCGCCCGCTTCCTCTGCGGGTCGGCGCAGGAGGCCGACGACCTGGTGCAGGAGTCGCTGGCGCGCACCCTGCGCAGCCTGGACGCGCGGGAGGAGCCGGTCGAGGACCTGCGGGCCTGGTGCCTGGCCACCATCCGCAACACCTTCCATGAAGGCCTGCGCGCCCGGAAGCGGGAACAGGCGCGGCTGCAGCAGGTGGTGCCGGACCCGCCCTCGCCGCCGCCGCAGGAGACGCCCGGCCAGATCCGCGACCTGGCGCAGGCCTTGAAGGAACTGCCGCCGCTGCTGCGCGAAGCCGTGATCCTGGTGGGTGCCCAGGGCATGTCGCACCAGCAGGCCGCGGCCATCTGCAAGGTGCCGGTCGGCACCATGAAGGCGCGCGTGTCGCGCGCCCGCAAGCTGCTCGCCGTCGCTCTCGGACGTGTGACGGCGTAACGCCGCCGCGATGCAACCCTCCGTCCGGCCCGATCACTCTCAGGCAGATCGCCAGACGAGGGGATGCACCATGGACGGCATGACCAACACCACGCAGACCAAGCCGCAGCGTGGCGGCCGCGCCAGCAAGGAATTCCACGACCAGCTCGTCGCGCTGCTGCCGAAGCTTCGGGTGCAGGCGCTGGCGCTGACCCGCAACCGCGCCGCTGCCGAGGACCTGGTGCAGGATGCGGTCGCGAATGCGCTGGCGGCGCAGGAGAGCTTCACGCCCGGCACCAATTTCGCCGCCTGGATGCATCGCATCCTCCGCAACCGCTTCATCTCCACCCTGCGCAAGCAGCGCGAGACGACCGACATCGAGGACCTGCCGATGTCCGCCTTCGCGGTGTCCGCGGCGCATGAGGACCGAATGGTGCTGAAGGAGCTGTCGCGCGCCCTCGGCCGGTTGCCGGCCGACCAGCGCGAGGCGTTGTTCATGGTGGTGCTGCAGGGCCTGTCCTACGAGGAAGTGGCCCAGGCGACCGGCTGCGCCGTGGGCACGGCGAAGAGCCGGGTCTTCCGCGCCCGCCGCCAGCTGCAGACCTGGCTGGCCGGTGAGGAGCGGTCCGAGCGGCAGCTGCCGCGGCCGGAGCGTTCCGAAACGACGACCATTGGCGAGTTCCGCGCCGGAGTCTAGGGTGCCATGACACGGAGCGGGGCGGCGGTGCTGGAACGGCCCGCCGCCACCCCGTCTTTCTCGGCAATGGCGATGGGCAAGACGGATCAGAAACGCGCAGGGAAGCCTGAGAAGGCTCGCCCGGAAGAGGAGGGCGAGGCGGTGGATGGCGCCTTCGACCTGTGGCTCAGCCGTGGGCTGCATCAATTATACGATACGGTTGCAAAAGAACCGATCCCGGACGCGCTGCTCCGGATGATCGAGGACGACAAGGCTTCGAAGGACGAGTGACCGCGCGGCACCGGGGCGACCCGGTGCCGCGCCAAGGCGCGTTCCCCGGGCGCCGTCAGGCCGAGAGCGCGGGCTGGAACTCCGGCGGCGCCGTCCGCTCGCGCTTCGCCAGCAGCTTGTTCAGCGCATGCACATAGGCGCGGGCCGAGGCGACGATGGTGTCGGTATCGGCGCCCTGGCCGTCCACCAGCTTGCCATGCTCCTCCAGCCGCACGGTGACGCGCGCCTGCGCATCCGTGCCGCTGGTCACGCTCTGCACGGCATAGAGCTTCAGGCTGACCTCGTGCGGGAAGGCTTGGCGGATGGCGATGAAGGTCGCGTCCACCGCGCCGTCGCCGGTCGCCGTGCCGTCCCGCCTTTCCCCGTCCACCTCGAGGGCCAGCGTCGCCATCGGCCGCACGCCCAGGCCGGTGGCCACCGTCAGCCCGACCAGCTTCACCCGGTCGTTGCCGCGCACCACCTCGTCGTCGACCAGCGCGGCGACATCCTCGTCGTAGACGACCTTCTTGCGGTCGGCGAGGTCCTTGAAGCGGCGGAAGGCGTCGTTCAACTGGTTGTCGCCGATGCCCTCGTAGCCCATGGCCTTCAGCTTGTCGCGGAAGGCGGCGCGGCCGCTGTGCTTGCCCAGCACGAGGGAGTTGGTGGACCAGCCGACGCTTTCCGGCGTCATGATCTCGTAGGTCGAGGCATCCTTCAGCACGCCGTCCTGGTGGATGCCGCTTTCATGCGCGAAGGCGTTGCGGCCGACGATCGCCTTGTTCGGCTGCACGTCGAAGCCGGTGATGGTGGCCAGCAGCTTGCTGGTCTTGAGGATGCGCTCGGTGGTGACGCCGTTGGTCACCGGGATGGCGTCGTGCCGCGTGCGCAGCGCCATCACCACCTCCTCCAGGCTGGCATTGCCGGCCCGCTCGCCGATCCCGTTGATCGTGCTCTCGATCTGCCGGACGCCGGCGCGGATGGCCGCCAGGGTGTTCGCCACCGCCAGGCCCAGGTCGTTGTGGTTGTGGGCGGAGAAGACGACCTTGTCGGCGCCCGGCACCCGTTCGCGGACCATGGTGAAGATGCGGATCATGTCCTCCGGCACCGCATAGCCGACGGTGTCGGGGATGTTGATCGTGGTCGCGCCCGCCTTGATCGCCGCCTCGACGCAGCGGCAGAGGAAGTCCGGCTCGGTGCGGGTGCCGTCCTCGGCCGACCATTCGACGTCGTCGGTGTGCTGGCGGGCGAGCGAGACGCTGGCGGTCACCAGGTCGAGCACCGCCTCCGGCTCCATCCGCAGCTTGACCCGCATGTGCAGCGGGCTGGTCGAGACGAAGCTGTGGATGCGCTTGCGGGCGGCGGGCTTCACCGCCTCGGCCGCCGCCAGGATGTCGGCCGGGGAGGTGCGGGCGAGGCCGCAGACCACCGGCCCGTCCTTGGAGAAGCGCTTGGCGATCTCCTGCACGCTCTCGAAGTCGCCGGGGGAGGCGATGGGGAAGCCGGCCTCCATGACGTCGACGCCGAGTTCTGCCAGCGCCTCGGCCATGCGCAGCTTCTCCTGGATGTTCATGGAGAAGCCGGGCGACTGCTCGCCATCGCGCAGCGTGGTGTCGAAGATGATGATGCGGTCGGGTTCCAGCGTGCCGAAGCTGGGATGGGTGATGGCCATGGGGGCATTCCTTCGGAGGATCGGGTGCAGCCGGGCGGGCGCGCATACGGCGCCCCAGGTTCCCCTGAGCGAGTCGCCGGCGGTCAGCCGGGCGTCAGGCCCAGGGGCGGCTAAGTCGAAGGAGGAGGGGAAGCAGGGCGCGCGCGCGGCCCGCGGCGGGAAGGCCGCAGGTCAGGCCGGCGATGGGCGCGCGGGGTTGCATGGCTGGCGGCACCCTAGACAGCGGCCCGCGGGACGTCCAGGGCCGAATTGCCGGGGCCGCGCCCGCCTCGCCAGCCCGCCCCGGTGGCAGCAGGATGCCGGCATGGCCGCTGCCGCCCGCACCCCCTGGCCAGGACAGGGGGCCGAAGCCGCCGGGGGACTGCTCCCCCGACCATGGCCATGACCCGTACCGGCATGCGGAGAGGCTGTTCGAGGTCCCCCGGCGAGGCGCGCAGGCCTTCCGCTGTGGCGGCTTGCGGGACACGCCCGGGCACCACGTCTCCAGCGCCGCGCCTTGCACGGCGGCGATCGGGAGGGGTGGGCGCCCGGGGCTCGGCCTGCGGGATGTTGCGAAGGTTGCTTCCCGCCCCCCCGTCCCCTATAGCGCCCGCTTCCCGCGGCCGGTCGGTATCGGCTGCGCCTGATCGCATGAGCGCGCCATGAAGCCCGACATCCATCCCGAGTACCACGAGATCTCCATCGTCATGACCGATGGGACGACCTTCAAGACCCGGTCCTGCTACGGGAAGGAGGGCGACACCATCCGCCTGGACATCGACCCGAAGTCGCACCCGGCCTGGACCGGCGTGCAGCGGGTGATCGACACCGGCGGGCAGGTGGCCAAGTTCAACAAGAGGTTCGCCAGCATCGGCATGCGGAAGAAATAGGCTCGCCATCCGGCTGGCCTGCCGCAGGACGGGCCGGCCGAAGCCCGGTGGCCTCGCGCCGAGCGGACGGCGGCGCCCTGCCGCGGCGATCGCCGCGCTGCGACCGGGCTGCCCGTGCGGCTATCGCCCGTCGGGTTGATGCCGGCGGGGGCGGCGTGACCGCCGGATCACCGCGTCGGGCACCCTGCTCGGGTGCCGGGCCCTGCGGCGGCTTGCGCGCGGTCCGGACGGCCAAGTCATCCATCGAGACGCCCGCCCGAAGGCAACGCCGCCCCCCTTGAACCGGGGTGCGGCGTTTTCCATGTCTGGCGGGCACGAGGCGCCCGGACGGGGCCTCGGGGCCGCTTCCCGCCCGCCGCGGCGCCCGCTCTGGGGCCGTTCCAGGGTCGGGTGGCGATCGCATCATCGACCTTGCTTCCTCGAGGAGGTTCGACATGAACGCCTATGATTTCTCCCCCCTGTTCCGCACCGCCATCGGCTTCGACCGGCTGGTCCGCCAGCTCGAGACCGCCCGCAGCGCCGGCGATGCGCAGAGCTACCCGCCCTACAACATCGAGAAGACCGGTGAGGATACCTATGTCCTGACCATGGCCGTCGCCGGCTTCGGCCCGGGCGACATCGAGGTGGTGGCGCGGGAGAATGTGCTGACCGTCGCCGGCCGCGCGCCGCAGGCCGAGGACGGGCGCAGCTTCCTCTACCGCGGTATCGCCGGCCGCGCCTTCGAGCGCCGCTTCGTGCTGGCCGACCACATCGTGGTCGATGGCGCGACGCTGGAGAACGGCCTGTTGCAGCTCGCCCTGAAGCGGGTGGTGCCGGAGGCGCTGAAGCCGCGCCAGATCCCGGTGCAGGCCGGCCGGCCGCAGGCGCGGATCGAGGCGAATGAGCAGGGGACCCAGGCCCAGGCTGCCTGAGCGGCCAGGGCACAGGACAGGTCTGATCCTGGGCCGGCGGGGGAACCCGCCGGCCCTTTCCGCATGTGGGGGGCGTGCTCATTCCGGCCGAAGCCGGGGGATCAACCATCCCGCGCTACAGGCGCCTCGTCACGGGCGGAGCGACCGGCGCGCCGAAGCCCGATCGGATGGCGGTTGGAGACGCGGACCGGCGCGCATCGGCGGATTGGCCGGGTGCGCGGGATCGTGGCGCGCCTGGCATGGTTTGCAGGCCGCGCGGCACGAGGCCGGGCGGCAAATCACGGCTCGGTTCGGCATCCGGCCCCGCACGAAGGCGCCGGCCGGGTCGGTGAAGCCGAGGCGACAGGCGCCGTGGCCCGCCGTGCCGTCATGACCTCGCAGGTCATGGAATTCGCGCCGCCGGCGCGCGAGGCTTTGTGGATGGACGGTTTCCTCAGCCCCGCCTCCGCCGCCGGCCCGGCCGGCGCCGGGGGCCTGCTCGCCGCCGCCCGCCGCGCCCGGCGGTTCAGCCAGATGCACCTGGCGCTGGAGGCGGGCATCTCTCCCCGCCATCTCAGCTATGTCGAGACCGGCAAGTCGCGCCCCAGCCCCGGCCTTGTCCTGCGGCTCTGCGAAGCGCTGGGCCTTCCGCCGCGCGAGGCGGATGGCGTGCTCCTGGCCGCCGGGCATGCCCCGGCGCATCGCGAGACGCCGCTGGAAGCGCCGGCGATGGCGGAGGTGCTGGCGGCGCTGCGGCTGATCCTGGCGCGGCACGACCCGCTGCCGGCGGTGGCCTTCGACGCCGCCTGGGATGTGGTGATGGTGAACCAGGCCTATGCGCCGGCGCTCGATGCCTGCCTGGCGGCTGGCGCCGACCCCGGGGCCGGGACCATGCCGCGGCCCGTTCTCGCCCTGCTGCCGGCGCCGCGGCCGAACCTGCTGCGGCTGCTCTGCCATCCGGCCGGCGCCCGCCGGCTGCTGGCGAATTGGCCGGAGGTGGCGCGCGCGCTGCTCGACCGGGTGCAGCGGGAGGCGCGTCTCCCCACCGCCGATCCGGCCCGCCGCCCACCGATCGAGGAGGCGCTGGCGCAGCCCGGGATCGCCGCCCTGATCCGGCAACGGCCGCTGGGTGCCGCGGCGCCGCTGGTGGTGCCGGTGGCCTTCCAGGCGCCGGACGGGCCGAAGCGCTTCCTGACCACCATCGCCACCCTCGGCACCGCGCAGGACCTGACCCTGCGCGAATTGCGGATCGAGACCTATCACCCGGCGTGACCGGCGCGTCCCGCGGTGGGCCGGATCCCGGGAGGGATGCGGATGGCCGGGACGCCGGCTCCGATCCCCTGTCGCAGGGCAACCACGATGCGCCGTCCGGCGGGGGACATGCCCCGTCTCGATCCCGCCCCTTGGGCGGGACGGCGCCGGTGGCGTGGTCCGCGGGCCGTGCCGCCTGGAGGTGCGCCGCCTGGGGCCGCGCGGCCGGGGCACGCCCGAGCCCCGGTCCGCCATGGCGGCGCCAGGCGCGGGCGACGCGCGGGCTGGGCACGGACCCGGCGGCGGGATGCGGGCGGTCAGCTGCCCGAGGGTGGGCGGAAGAAGGCATCCGCCGCGCTGCGATCCGCCTCCCGCCGGCGGATGGCGCCCTCGGCGCGCTCGATCTCGGCCCGGAGCTGACCGATATAGTGCCGCAGCTCCGCCACCCCCCAGCTGTCCAGCACGGCTGGCGCGAAGCCTGTGGCCGGGCGGGGTCGTTCCTCCTCCATCATCCCTGTCCTCCTGTCGCATGCCGGGCTTTGACCCTGCCCGGGGCCGCCTCTATATCCCGGCCGACTGACAGGCGGGGATGTCCGGCCCGCCCCGGCCCCGCCCGAGAAGGTACCGCCCCCATGACCCAGCCCCTGATGCCGAAGGCCACCGCGGTGTGGCTTATCGAGAAGACGTCGCTCACCTTCGAGCAGGTGGCCGATTTCGTCGGCATGCACCCGCTGGAGGTGCAGGCCATCGCGGATGGCGAAGTGGCGCAGGGCATCATCGGCTACGATCCGGTGCTCAACGGCCAGCTGACGCGGGAGGAGATCGCCCGTTGCGAGGGCGATTCCGCCGCCCGGCTGCAGCTTTCCACCAGCGCCCTGCCGGTCCCGAAGGCGCGGGGCAAGGGGGCGAAGTACACGCCCGTCTCCAAGCGGAACGACCGGCCGGACGCCATCGCCTGGGTGCTGCGGCACTACCCGCATCTGACCGATGCGGCGATCGGCAAGCTGCTTGGCACCACCAAGGAGACGATCGCCAAGGTGCGGGACCGCACCCACTGGAACAGCGCCAACATCAAGCCGCGCGACCCGGTGATCCTCGGCCTCTGCAGCCAGGGCGACCTGAACGCCGCCATCGCTGCCGCCGGGGAGCGGCCGGCGCATCTCGCCCCGCCGCCGCTGGCGGATGAGGAGACGACGGCCGCCTGAGACCGGCGGTCAGCCTCGCTGACCGCTGCTATCGCTTGGATGCCTGCAGGCGCCCGGTGGCGCCGGGGTACATGGATCCAGGGCCTCGGCCTGCCGCGTGGCGCGAGCCCATCGACGTCCCGGGGCGACGCCGATGTGGTCCGGCCGCGACGGTCGCCCTGCGGCACCGCGGCCGGCTTCGCCGGCCGCCGACAAGGCGTGACCGCTGCCCGACCCGGCGGCCGGCCGGGCCGGGGGCCGGTCGGCAGGGGCGCGGCGCCGGGCCAGCGCCAGCGGGCGGGTCAGTTCTCCTTGCGGAGCCTCTCGAGCTCCTCCTTGATCCGCAACTTTTCCCGTTTCAGCCGGTGGAGCTCCGCCTCGTCGGGCTTCGGTCGCGCATCCTCCTCGCCGATCTGGCGGTCAAGCACCGCGTGCCGCTCCTCGAGGGACCGGAGCCTCGGCGAGTGATTCATTCGGCATCTCCCTGGCCGTGTGTCACGCAGGGGGGCAGCCGGCCGGCACGGCCAAGCTGTTGCCACCGCGCCGGGGCATGGTAATGGCCCCCGGGCGGCGAATGCACGCCCCCTTTCACCTCCGAGCGCATTGCCGATGCTTGACGACCGCGAGTCGCTGCTCCGCCGCCTCCACGAGATGCGCAGCGAGCACCGCGACCTGGACACGGTGATCGCCCGCCTGTCCGACAGCCTGGCCGACCAGCTGCAGATCCAGCGCCTGAAGAAGCGCAAGCTGAAGCTGAAGGACGAGATCGCCTGGCTGGAGAGCCGGCTGGTCCCCGACATCATCGCTTAGATGGCCGATACCGACATGACCCGGGCCGCGCCGCTGGTCGGCATCATCATGGGCAGCCGCTCCGACTGGGAGACGATGCGCCACGCCGCCGAGACGCTGGAGCGGCTGGGCGTGCCGCACGAGACCCGGGTGGTCTCCGCCCACCGCACCCCGGCCCGGCTGGTGGACTATGCCGAGGGGGCCCGTGGGCGCGGCCTGAAGGTCATCATCGCCGGCGCCGGCGGCGCGGCCCACCTGCCCGGCATGGCCGCCGCCATGACCCCGCTGCCGGTGCTCGGCGTGCCGGTCGAGAGCCATGCGCTGAAGGGCATGGATTCGCTGCTGTCCATCGCGCAGATGCCGGGCGGCGTGCCGGTGGGGACGCTGGCCATCGGCCGGGCGGGGGCGATCAATGCCGGGTTGCTGGCGGCCGCCATCCTGGCGCTGTCCGACCCGGCGCTGGCGGCGCGGCTGGATGCCTGGCGGGCGGCGCAGACCGAAGGCGTGCCGGAGACCCCGGCGGACAACCGGGCATGACCGGCCGCTTCCCGCTGCCGCCGGGCGCCACCATCGGCATCCTGGGCGGCGGGCAGCTTGGCCGCATGTCGGCGCTGGCGGCGGCCCGGCTGGGCTATCGCTCCCATGTCTATGCGCCGGAAGCGGACAGCCCCGGCATGCAGGTGGCCGCCGCCGCGATCGTCGCGCCCTATGAGGATGCGGCGGCGCTCGCCCGCTTCGCCGCCGCGGTGGATGTCGTCACCTTCGAGTTCGAGAATGTCCCGGCCGAGACGCTGGCGGCGCTGGAGCCGCTGGCGCCCTGCCGCCCGGGCGTCGAGGTGCTGCGGGTCTGCCAGGACCGGCTGCGGGAGAAGGCCTTCCTGGAGGCGGCCGGCGTCCCGGTCGCGCCCTGGCGGGCGGTGCATGGCGAAGCCGACCTGGCCGCCGCCATCGCCGCCATCGGCCTGCCGGCGGTCCTGAAGACCACGCGGCTGGGCTATGACGGCCGCGGCCAGGCGGTGCTGCGGTCGCCGGAGGATGCCGGGCCGGCCTTCGCCCGGCTGTCGCCGAAGCCCTTGATCCTGGAGGCCTTCGTGCCCTTCGCGGCGGAGGTCTCGGCCATCGCCGCCCGGGGCGCCGATGGCGCCGCCGCGACCTATGACGCGGTGGAGAACCGCCACCGCGACCACATCCTGGACCTCTCCTTCGCGCCGGCCCGGTTGCCGGCCCCGGTGGCCGCCGCGGCCCGGCGGCATGCCGGCGCGGTGGCCGAAGCCCTCGGCCTGGTCGGCGTCCTCGCGCTCGAGATGTTCGTGCTGCCGGATGGCACGTTGCTGGGCAACGAGATCGCGCCACGGCCGCATAACTCGGGCCACTGGACCATGGATGGCTGCGCCGCCAGCCAGTTCGAGCAGCATGTGCGGGCGGTGGCCGGCCTGCCGCTGGCCGATCCTTCCCGGCACCACGACGTGGTCATGCGCAACCTGGTGGGGCCGGAGGGGATGGCCCGCTGGCCGGACCTGCTGCGATCGCCCGGCGTGGTGCCGCATCTCTACGGCAAGTCGGAAGCCCGGCCCGGGCGCAAGATCGGGCATGCCAACCGCCTGCTGCCCCTGGGCATGCTGGCCGGGATGCCGGACGAGGCGACGCTGAAGGGTCTGTGAGGCTTCCGCGTCACCCCTGCGTGCTTTTCCTGCAACATATAGCTCGAAGTTGCATGGGCGACCTGCTCATGCCACCGGGACGATGTTAGCTTCCACCCAGGCATCGTTCTGGGCATACCGAATCCCGCCCCGAATGATGGTTCGTGGTGATGGCGATTCGGGAGAAGCGAGGATGACCCTCAGGAAGGCCCTTCTGGCCGCGACGGTTCTGGCCCTGCCGGTGGCCGCGCAGGCGCAGCCCGTGTCGGGCCTGTATGTCGGCGCCGGTGCCGGCCTCAATTTCCACCAGGAGTCCCGCGCCGAAGGCCAGCGCTGGGAATACAAGCACCCGGGCTTCGCGGGTGTCGCCAGCATCGGCTGGGGCTTCGGCAACGGCCTGCGCGCCGAGATCGAGGGCAACT
>NZ_SMOA01000014.1 GCF_004353985.1 Paracraurococcus ruber
GGCCAGGGCCTTCGCCGGGCGCCGGGCGGCAGCGGCCGCCCTGGCCGCGCACCGGGGCGCCGCCATGCGGGCAGAGGAAACGCCGCGCCGCGTCCAGCCAGGCGGCATCCGGCCGGTTGCGGCCCGCAGGCGCCGCCGTCGCCGGGGCAGCCAGCAGCAGGGGCAGCAGGGCAAGAACGATCGCCATGCCACGGGTCAGCCGCGTCACGCCCGCCGCGGCGCGGGGCATCGCTGCGCCAGGGAAGGCCGGGTGCCCCCCTGCACCGGCCGCCGGCCGAAGCGCACAGGCTTTGCGGCGCCGCTTCTGCCCGTCCCCAACATCGCGCACGCGCCGGCGCACCCCGTCCAGATCGGCCATGCCGAGCAGCATGGGCGGACCATGCCGCGATGGCAGCGGCGCGGGCAACCGCATGCGCCGAAATCCTGCCGGCATACGCTTTGCGGCCGCCGCCCGGCCCTCGCTCGTCCGAAGCCGGCAATCCGCGGCTCGTGCCGGAGCGGGCGTGGCGGGATGCCCGGCGGCGCGCCCTGGCACCGGATGGCGGCCCATGCGCGCCGAGCCTCCTTCCGCCGCGTCGGCATCGTCATGCGAGGCGGCGGCGGGAGCCGCCTGGGGGCGATCCGCGTTGCGTCCGTCCCAAGCCATGGAGGGTGGAATGGACGGGAAGGATCTGACGCGGCGGGTCGGCTGGTCGCGGTCGCTGGCTGCCCTGCGGGCGCGCTTCGCGCCCCTGCTGCGCCGGCAGCCGCAGCAGCCCGTGGCGACCGCCGAGGACTGCCTGCGGCGGGGCGCCGTGCCGGAGCGGCGGTTGGAGCCGCTGCGGCGGGCCAGCGCGGCACGCTGAGCCGGGTGCCAGCGGCCCTGCCCGCGCCGGGCCCGATCGGCCGGCGGGCCGGGGTGTGGCGAGCCTTCGCCCGGGGCGGGGGGCGGGCCGCGTCAGCGGCGCAGGGTGATGGCCGCGGTCGCCGCGACCATCAGCAGGCCCAGGCAGGCCATGACGGGGCTGGCGGTCGCCGGGCTCGTCGCATCCGCCAGCCAGCCGATGCTCAGCTGCCCGGCCGGCCCCAGCCCGATGCAGGTGGTGACCAGGCCGAGCACCCGCGACCGCGCCTCGGCCGGGGCCTGGGTGACCGGCAGCGCCGTCTGCAGCGCCGCGAAGAGCGCCGTGCCGATTCCCCCCAGCATCAGCGCGGCGATGGCCAGGGGCAGGCTGGGCGCCGCCGCCAGCAGCAGCAGGCAGAGCAGGAAGAACCCGCCGCCGGCCAGCATCAGCGCGGGCGAGAGCGGCACGCCGCGCCGCGTCGCCATGACAAGGCCGGCGAGTAGCGCCCCGGCCGGCTCCGCCGCGGTCAGAAGCCCGATCTGCACCGGGCTGGCGGCGAAGGCCAGGGTACCATAGGCCGGCAGCACGGCGATGAAGCAGAAGCCGAAGACGTTCATGGCGATGGTGATCAGGATCACCGCCCACAGCGGCTTCATCCGCCGCACCACGCGCAGCGCCTCCGCCATCTCGGCGAGCAGGAGGCGTGGCCCGAAGCGCCGCCGCGCCTGGGCATGCGGCACGCCGGCCAGCAGCGCGAAAGTCACGGCATAGCAGGCGGCCGAGAGCGCGAAGCCGGCGGGCAGGCCGAGCCACTGGTAGATCGCGCCGCCCAGCAGCGGACCGGCCATGCGGGTGGTGTTCGAGGTCAGGCTGTCGAAGGCGACGGCGGTGACCACGTCCCGCTCGCCGGCCACCTCGGTCAGCATGCGGCGGCGTGAGGCCATCTCCCCGGTCCAGACCAGGCCGCCGAGGAAGCCCTGCGCCGCGAGATGCCAGACCTCCAGCCGGCCGGTCAGGGCGAGGGCGAGCACCGCCAGGACGCCGACGGCATTCGCGGCCTGACCGGCCATCAGCAGGCGCTTGCGGTCCAGCATCTCGGCCAGGGCGCCGGCGGCGGCGCCGAGCAGCAGCAGGGGCAGGGCGCGCATCAGCGCGACGAGGGAAACGGCCAGCGCCGATCCGGTCGCCTCGAAGGTCCAGATGGCGGCGATCAGCGTCTCCACCCAGCGCATTGCATTGGCGAGGCCGCCCACCGCCCAGAGGCGACGGAAGGCCGGCAGGCCGAGCAGGCGCCGGAGGGGATGGACGGCGTGGTCCGCGTCGCGTGGCATGTCTGGCGTCGGCTGCAGCCTCGCCCGCGCCAGGGAGACTGGCAAGCCGGGCGGACCGGCAGCGCGACGCCGCGCCAGGCGCGCTGCGCGCCCGGGCCGCGGGGGCCCGCGGCATTTCCAGCCTTCGGCGCGCTGCCGTGGTGGTGCAGGATGCCGGCCAGGGAGGACGACAGCATGCCCTACGCCCAAGCCGACGGTGCCCGCCTCTGGTACGAGGAGGCCGGCTCCGGCCACCCCATCCTGTTCATCCACGAATTCGGCGCGGATCACCGCGACTGGGAGGACCAGATGCGGTTCTTCGCGCGGGAATACCGCTGCATCGCCTACAGCGCGCGGGGCTATCCGCCCTCCGACGTGCCGACCGATCCCGGGCTCTATGGGCAGGACCATGCGGTGGCCGACGCCGCCGCGGTGCTGCGGCATCTCGGCATCGCGCGGGCGCATGTCGTCGGCCTGTCCATGGGCGCCTTCGCCGCGCTGCTCTTCGGCCTCCGCCACACCGGGATGGCGACGTCGCTGGTGCTGGCGGGCGTCGGCTCGGGCTCGCCCAGGGCCGAGCAGGCGGCCTTCCGCGTCGCCTGCCAGGCGCGCGGGGAGCGGCTGGCGGCCGAAGGCTGGCCCGGTGCCATGGCGGAAGAGACGGGGCACAGCCCGACCCGCATCCAGTTGAAGAAGAAGGACCCGCGCGGATGGGCCGCCTACATGCAGCGGCTGTCGGAGCATTCCGGCCCGGGCACCGGGCTGACCATGCAGCACTACCAGGGCGGGCGGGATTCCATCCTCGACTGGGAGGCGGCGTTGCGCGGGATGCCCGTGCCGACCCTGATCGCGGTGGGCGATGAGGACACCCCCTGCCTCGAGACCAGCCTGTTCCTGAAATCGGTGCTGCCGAATGCCGGGCTGTGGATGTGCCCGCGGACCGGGCATGCCATCAACCTGGAGGAGCCGGCGGCCTTCAACCGGGAAGTGGCTGCCTTTCTCTCGACCGTGGAGCGTGGGCGCTGGCACCTGGGATGAGGCGCAGGCGGACAGGGCCACCGCCCTGTCCGGACCACCCGGTTCGGCCCGCCCCGTCCGGCCGGCTTCGTCCGGCCCGCGTGCTGGAGGCGCCATTAAACCGGCCCCATTTCAATCCTGTCTTCAACCTTTGACGCAACACTCGTCGTGCAAGGTGAACCACGGTGTCGCGAGCCTCCGGGCAGGCGGCAGCGCGGCGTCGCTTGGAGCCGCAGACGAGGAACGCGAGAGCATGCCGAGCATCCGGGCCCGGATCTGGAACGGGCGCCCCCTTCCATGCGAGCACGACACACTGCCGATCGCCCGGATCGGCACGGTGCAGCCGCATGGCGTCATGATGGTCGTGGTGCCGGAGACGGGCTGCGTCGAGCATGTGAGCGCCAATGTCGAGGAGATCCTCGGCGTGCCGGCGCGCGCCGTCCTCGGCCAGCAGCCCACCATGGCCTTCCAGGACCCTGAATCGGTGCGCCGGCTGCAGGACATCCTGCGCCCCGGCCGGCGCTTCTTCGAGAACCCGACGCCGCTGCAGGCCCGCGGCCGCGCCTTCGAGGCGATCTGCCACCTGCGCGACGGCCGGCTGTTCATCGAGATCGAGCCCTATGTCACCGCCGAGCACGACTACCAGACCATGGTGTCGGCGGCGGTCGACGCCATCTCGCGCCAGACCACGGTGCAGGGGCTCTACGCGGCGGCGGCGCGGATGATGCATTTCGTCACCCGCTACGACCGAGTGAAGCTGTACAAATTCCTGTCGCACGGCCATGGCGTCGTGGTGGCGGAGCAGCACGCCCCCGACAGCAAGCTGCCCGGCTCCTTCCTCGGCTACCACTTCTCCGCCTCCGACGTGCCGGAAGCGGCGAAGGAGATCCTGCTGACCGGCAAGACCCGCCAGAAGCCGACCCAGCGCGGATCCGTCCCGCTGCTGATGCGCGGCCCGGACGGCGAGCCGACCGAGAGCGGCCCGCGCATCGACATGACCGATTGCTGGCTGCGCGGCATCCATCCCTGCGACAACGGCTACAACAACAATCTCGGCGTCGGCAGCAACATCATCTTCCCGGTCTGCCTCGACGACAGCCTCTGGGGCCTCTTCGTCGTCCACAACAAGGACGAGAAATTCCTCAACTATGACAGCCGCGCGGTCATCGAGCAGCTGACCATGATGTTCGCCAGCCGGCTCGTCGAGCTGGAGGCCGGCGAGGCGCGGATCGAGGAGCGGCAGCGCCTGGCGCAGCAGATGGTCGCCACGGTGGAGGCGGCGCAGGCCATGCTCTCCTCCACGCCGAACCTTCGCGGCGACCACGGGAACAGCATCCGCCTGCACGCCATGCATGCCATGTCGCGGCATGTCGCGGCGCTGGCGCCGACCTATGTCTCCGCCACCGGGCTCGACCGCGCGGTCGCTGGCAACCCGGAGGACCGCTTCTCCTTCGACCTGCTGCGGCTGGCCGATGCCGATGGCGCCGCGGTGCTGCGGGCCGGCCCGGGCGGGCATGTTCACCTGATCGGCGCGACGCCGGACGCGCTGGCGGTGCGCGGCCTGGCCGCGCTGTTCGGCAGCCGGCTTCCGGCCTTCGAGGAGGGCGAGGGCAGGGTCTTCGCCACCGATGCGCTCGGCGATTTCGCGCCGCTGACGCCGGACCTGATCGCCGTGGCGAGCGGCCTGCTGGCGGCACCGATCGGCAACCGCGGCGACATGATCCTGTGGTTCCGCAAGGAACGGGTGATCGACGCCATCTGGGCCGGCCGCCCGCCGAGCGTGGCCGAGCTGAACAGTGAGAAGATGTTCCGTCCACGCGATGACTTCGCCGCGCACCGCGCGCCGCTCGCCGGCGCCTCCCGCCCCTGGCTGGAAAGCGAGGTGCTGCTGGCCGCGCAGTTCGCCGTCGCGGTCAGCCAGGCCTGGCAGGGGACGCGGCGCGACGGCGCCGAGCCGATGCCGCCGCCGGAGGCCGCGCCGGTGGTGTATGCCGACCCGGCCCTGGAGCCGGATGGGATGGGCGCGCGCAGTGGCCGCGCCTTCACGATGCTTCCCGGGGCGGCGGCGGCCGGTCCCTGGGCGGCCGCCAGCTGAGGGGTGCCGTCATGTCCATCAACGTATCCGTCCAGGCGAACGGCCCGCTCGCCTCGGTGACGCTGCGCGGCACGCTCGACAGCATGAGCCAGTCGATGCTCAAGCAGCAGCTCGAGCCGGTGCTGGCGAATGCCGCGGTCAACCAGATCCGGCTCGACTTCAGCGGCGTGCAGAGCATGGAGGCGGCGAGCGCCGGCATGCTGATGATGCTCAGCCACACCGCCAAGTCGCGGAACAAGGCAGTCGGGATCGTCAACGCCAATCCTTCCGTCCTGGCGCTGATGCACAAGGCCAATCTCGGCAAGGTGCTCACGATCCAGTAGCGCCGCGCGCGCCGGTGTCCACGGAGGTCTGTGCATGGACAGGATGAGTGGGGCGCCGCAGCCGGAGGCCTGGTCGGCCGAGGATCGGCGCGGCAAGGGCCCGCCGGCGGACGGGAAGGAGCATAGCCGGCTCGACTTCCTCTCCGCGCGCGTGCTGGACGAGTGCAAGGTGATCCGGGAGGCCGGGGTCAAGCTCTCCGGCACGCTCGAGAGCACGATGATGGAGGCCTGCACGCTCTCCGTCAGCGTGGCCGAGACCTCGGACTACCTGCACCGCTCCCGCGAGGCCGGCCAGGCCCTGCTCGAGACCACGCGGGACATGACCAGCCTGGCCGACAGCGCCCGCAGCCAGGCGGAACTGGCGCAGGGCCGGGCGGCGGAAGGCGCCCGGTCCATCGCCGCGCTGGTGGACACCTTCGGGACCATCGGCGGCTTCCTGCGCGAGATCACCCGTATCTCGCAGCAGACCAACCTGCTGTCGCTGAATGCGCGGATCGAGGCGGCGCGGGCCGGGGCGCATGGCGCCGGCTTCGCCGTCATCGCGCAGGAGGTGAAGGCGCTCGCCGGCGGCGCCGGCAGCCTCAGCGCCGACATCGAATCGAAGCTCGGCGAGCTGGTCTCGGCGACCCGCAGCGCGCAGGCGAATTTCAGCGCGATCGTCGAGGCGGTGCATGGCGCCGCCGCGGCGCTGACCGAGCTGGTGACGCGGCAGCAGCAGGTGGCCGAGACCATCGGCCAGGGCTGCCAGCAGACCGCCGAGGCCGCGACCATGATCGAGGGCGTGAGCGCCGCCATCACCCGCATGCAGGAAGCGGTGACCGATACGGGGGAGGCCTATGCGCAGCTCACCGCCTCGCTCGACACGCTGACCGTCTCGGCCGAAGGCGTCGCCCGGCCGGGCGATGCGGGCGTGCTGGCCGCGGCGGTGGCGACGCGGAAGGCGCTGACATGATGCCGGCGGCGCATCTGGCGGGTCCGGCGGCGATCGCCGCGCCGCTGCCGCTGAGCGCCCGGCTGCGGGCGGAGACGCAGGATCTGCACGACCGCATCGAGACGAATCCGCGCTTCGCCCGGCTGATGGCGCCCGATCTCGGGCTGGCGGAATACCGGGGGCTGGTCGCCGCGCTGCTTGGCCACCACGCCGCGGCGGAAGCGGCGGTCGCGCTGGCCGGCGGGCTGCTCCCGCGGGCGCTCGACCTCGACCGGAGGCTGACCCGATCGCGGCTGCTGGCCGAGGACCTGCGGGCGCTCGGCCTGGCGGAGGACGCGATCGCCGCGCTGCCGCGCTGCCCCGGCTACAGCCTGCGCAGCGCCGAGGCGGCCTGGGGCACGCTCTATGTGCTGGAAGGCTCGGCGCTGGGTGGGCAGCTGATCGCCCGGCATCTCGCCGCGGTGCTCGGCCTGTCGCCCGCGCATGGCTGCGCCGGCATGGTGCCGCATGGCGGGGAGACCGGGCTGCTTTGGCGCGGCTTCAAGCAGCTTCTGGACGACGCGGCGAGGGCCGATGCGCTGGATCCGGCGGCCGTGGTCGCCGCGGCGCGCCATGCCTTCGACACGCTGGACCGCTGGGTGGCCGCGGCATGACCGGCGGCGCGGACCTGATCGCGCGGCTGGACGAGGCGGCGGCGGCGCTGGCCGCGCGCGCCCTGGCGGCGCCCGCCGCCCTGCCCTTGCCGGAGATGGACTGGCTGGCGGCGGCACGGCGCGCCGGCACGCTGCGGCGGCCGCTGGCCTGGCGCAACCTGGTGGTCGCCACGCCGGCTTGGCGGCGGCTGCATGTGGAATTCCTGGCCATCCCCGGGGAGATCGCGGTGCTGCATTGCTGCGGCATGCCGCAGCCGCATCTCGCTTTGCCGGTCCTCGGCTTCGATGTCGTCGCCGGGCGGGAGAAGGCGACGGGCTGCTTCCTCGACCTCTCCCCGACGGTGGCGGCGGCCTCGCCGGCCATCCTCGACTGGGCGGCGGGCGTGGTGCCGCTCCGGGCCGGGCTGGGCGAGCAGCGGGCGCTGCCGGACTGGGCGAGCATCTTCTCCCCGCATGTCGTGGCGGTCCGGCCGCGCGACCCGGCGGAGGTGGAGGCGGGGCTTGCCCTGGGGGAGGCGACGATGGCGGCGATGCTGGCGCTGGCACGCATCCCGGCGGCCGATCCCGCGGCCATGGCGGCGGCGCAGTCCCGCTATGTGGAGGGGCAGCGCCGCAACGACCGCACCCGGCGCATGCTGGCCGGCTGCATCGGCGCCCCGCTGGCGGATGCCTTCATCGCGGATTGCCTCTTTCCCCTGCCCGCGACGCCGGCCCTGGCGGCATAGGGACCCGGGGTTCCCCGAGGCCCTTCGGCCCTTGGCGGCTGCGGCCCGGGCAGGGACGGGGCCACCCCATGCGCCGCCGCGTCATGACGAGCCGGCGGCGCCCGCCCCAAGGCGGCTCAGCCGGCCTCGATCTCCTCCCGCAGCATCTCCAGCTCCAGCCACTCCTCCTCCGCCGCGGCCAGCGCCGCCTCCTTCTCCGTCAGCGCCGCGGTGAACCGCTCGAAGCGCGCGCGGTCGCGGGCATAGAGGTCGGGCGCGCCGAGGGCCTGGCGCAGGGTGGCGATCTCCTTCTCCAGCGCCGCCATGCGGTCGGGCAGCGTCTCCAGCGCGTGCTGCTGCTTGAAGCTGAGCCGGCGCTTCGCCGTCGCGGCGGGCGATGCCGGCGCCCCCTTCGGCGCGGCGGGCTTCGCGGCCTCCGCCGGCTTCGCCTCCACGCCGCGGCCGCGCTGCGCGACCATGTCGCTGTAGCCGCCCGCATAGTCCTGCCAGCGGCCATCGCCCTCCGCCACGATCACGCTGGTGCAGACGCGGTCGAGGAAGTCGCGGTCGTGGCTGACCACCAGCACGGTGCCCTGGTACTCCGCCAGCATCTCCTCCAGCAGGTCCAGCGTTTCGAGGTCCAGGTCGTTGGTCGGCTCGTCCAGCACCAGCAGGTTGCTCGGCCGCGCCAGGGCGCGGGCCAGCATCAGCCGGCCGCGCTCGCCGCCGCTCAGCACGCCGACGGCCGTGCGCGCCTGGTCGGGCACGAACAGGAAGTCCTTCATGTAGCCGACGACGTGCCGCTTCTGGCCGCCCACCTCCACCTGGTCGCCCGGGCCGCCGACCAGCGCTTCCTGCAGGCTCAGCGCGGGGTCGAGGCTCTCCCGCGTCTGGTCCAGCGTGACCATCGACAGGCCCGTGCCCAGCCGCACCCTGCCCTGGTCGGGCGGCAGGGCGCCGGTCAGCAGATTCAGCAGCGTGGTCTTGCCGGCGCCGTTCGGGCCGACGATGCCGATGCGGTCGCGCCGCAGGATGCGCGTGGAGAAGTCCTTCACGACCGGGGTGCCGCCATAGCCCTTGGTGACGCCCTCGGCCTGCGCCACCAGGGTGCCGCTGCCCTCGGCCTCGGTCGCGGCCATGCGCACGCTGCCGGTGGCCTGCAACGCCTCCCGCCGCCGCTGGCGCAGCGCCGCCAGCTCGCCGACCCGGCGCATGTTGCGTTTGCGACGGGCGGTGACGCCGTAGCGCATCCAGTGCTCCTCCCGCACGATCTTGCGGTCGAGCTTGTGGGCCTCGCGTTCCTCCTCCTCCAGCACCTGGTCGCGCCAGGCCTCGAACTCCGAGAAGCTGCGGTCGAGCCGGCGGGTCGTGCCGCGGTCCAGCCAGACCATGGCGCGCGACAGCCGCCCGAGGAAGCGGCGGTCATGGCTGATGACCACCAGGGCGCCGCGGAAGCCGGCCAGGGCCTCCTCCAGCCAGGCGATTGCCGGCAGGTCGAGGTGGTTGGTCGGCTCGTCCAGCAGCAGGATGTCGGGGTCGGGGGCCAGGGCGCGGGCCAGCGCCGCCCGCCGCGCCTCGCCGCCGGACAGCCGGTCCGGCACTTCCTCCCCGGTCAGGCCGAGCTGGTCGAGCAGCCAGCGCGCGCGATGCGGGTCGTCGGCCGGGCCGAGCCCGGCGGCGACATGCTCCCACACCGTCCGCGCGCCGCCGAAATCGGGCTCCTGCGGCAGGCTGCGCAGGGTGGCGCCGGGCTGGACGAAGCGGCTGCCGCGCTCCGGCTGCACCGCCCCGGCGGCGATGCGCAGCAGGGTGGACTTGCCCGAGCCGTTGCGGCCGACCAGCGCCACCCGCTCCCCCGCGCCGACCGAAAGCGTGGCGCCGGTGAGCAGCGGCGTGGTGCCGAGATGCAGGTGGATATCCTGGAGGATGAGGAGGGGCGGGGCCATGGCCACGGAAAGGGGGGCGGCGGCCCCGCCGCGTCAAGCCATCCTGGCCGGCCCGTCTTTCGCCACGGCGCGGGGCGGCAGGCGCGCCCGGGCCGTCAGGCCCGCCCGCGCAGCGCCCTAGCGCTTGGGCAGGCCGTCCGGATCCATGTCCAGCACCGGCGGCGGGGAGGTGGCGCCCCAGACCCGCCGCCAGATATCGAGCGGCAGCAACACATAGGCTTCCCGCCCGTGCCGGGTCAGCACCACCGGCCCGCCCACGGCATGATCCACCAGCTTCGGCACCGCGGCCTCGATGAGTTGCATGTCGACGCGCGGATAGCCTTCCAGCCCGGGGGCCGGATCCGGCACGGTGCCGGAGCGGATGGCCTCGTCCTCATCCTTGCGCCAACCGCTCATCCGCGCCGTCGCCCCCATGCCCGCGCCCGTCGCGGCGCCGCCTGATGCCTCGCCCGCGCGGCTCCAACCCGGTCTATAGCAGATGCCCCGGCCCGGCGACGCCGGCGGCAGCGGTCGCGATAGCGGGAGCGCCCCCGCCGGCGCAATGCGCCGCATGCGCTCCGCCCCGCCTCGGGGCCCTGCCGCCCGGTCCCTGGCCGCCACCAGCCCTCGGCCCTTGCGGATCGCGCGGCTTTGTGGCGACGAGCGGTCGCGCTCCGCACCCCGTGGGCAGCGGCGATGTGGCGAGGCCGTGGCGGGGAGGAAACCGGCAAGGAGTCCGGGGCAGCAGCATCGGCACCGCCACGGGGTACCGCCATGTCCGCCAGCCCGACCGCCCTGCTGACCGAGGCGCGCCTCGACGCCGCAGCGCGCCATGCCGGCGATATCTGGCTGCCCGAGCACCCCTATTTCGACGCCGCCGAGCCGGTCTTCGAGCGGATCTGGCCGGCCATCCTGCCCTTCCTGGAGGGCGCCGACTTCACCAGCGTGCTGGACCTGGCGACCGGCCGCGGCCGCAACGCGCGCAAGCTGCTGGACCATGCCGGACGGCTGACCTTGGTCGATATCCGGCCGGAGAACATCGCCTTCTGCCGCCGCCGCTTCGGCGACGACCCGCGGATCACCTACCTGGCCAACAACGGCTACGACCTGCGGGCGGTGCCGGATGGCAGCATCACCCTGGTCTACAGCTTCGACGCCATGGTGCATTTCGACAGCGACGTGGTGCGCGCCTACCTGGCGGAGGCGCGGCGGGTGCTGGCGCCCGGCGGCCGCGCCTTCCTGCACCATTCCAACTGGACCGAGGGGCAGGACTGGCTGCAGGCGCCGCATTGCCGCGCCTTCATGTCACGGGAGCTGTTCGCGCATTATGCCCGCAAGGAAGGGCTGCGGGTTCTGCGGCAGGACCTGATGGACTGGGGCGGCGTGCCGCGGCTCGACTGCGTGTCGCTGCTGGCGCGGCCCTGAGGGTCCCGCCGGCCGACAGCCGGGGCGACGAGTCGACCGATGCGATGGCGCCGGCCGCCCCCGGCAACGGGCCTTGGCCAGACGTACCTGGGGCGCCGATATCCGGAGCAGGGCGCGCCCCGTCGCCTGGCGCGTGCGGCGTGGCAGGCGGCCGACGCACTGCCGGCCTGCCCACTGGCCAGAACGTGCCTGGGCCCGCACGGAAGGCCACCGGCGCTTGCCGGTGCGACCCGGACCCGGCAGCGGCACCGTGCGGACTGGTCGTGCAGGGACAGGGCGCGATCGGCCGGGACAGGACTGGCCGGGTCACCCCCGGCGAACGACGTATTGCCCGGCTTCCAGCGCCGCGATGATGGCATTGCCCTGCGCGGTATCGCGCACCTCGATCATCAGCTCCAGCTCCGCGCTCTGCACGCTGGGCGCGGCGAAGAGGCGCTGGTGGCTCACCTCGATGACATTGCCGCCGGCTTCCGCCACGCGCGCGGCGATGTCGGCCAGCACGCCCGGGCGGTCCGGGATGTCGAGATGCAGGCGCAGGATGCGGCCATCCCGCAGCAGGTTGCGCAGCAGGACATTGGCCAGGATGCGGGCATCGATGTTGCCGCCGCAGACCGTCGTGCCCACCGCGCGGCCGGCGAAGCGGTCGGGGAAGGCCAGGATGGCGGCGAGGCCGGTGGCGCCGGCGCCTTCCGCCACCAGCTTGGCGCCCTCGGCCAGCAGGGCGATGGCCTGTTCCACCGCCCGTTCGGGCACCACCAGCACCTCCACCCCCATCTGCCGCAGCAGGGCCAGCGGCAATTCGCCGACATCGCGCACGGCGATGCCCTCGGCGATGGTGGGGCCGCCGACCGAGACGGGGCTGCCGGCCAGGCGCTGGGCCATGGCGGGATAGCCTTCCACCTCCACGCCATAGACCGGCAGGCCAGGCCGCAATTCCCGCGCCGCGGCGGCGCAGCCGGTCAGCAGCCCGCCGCCGCCGACCGGGAAGACCAGGGCATCGAGCGCCGGCGCATCCTCCAGCATCTCCAGGACCATGGTGCCCTGGCCGGCGATGACGCCCGGATCGTCATAGGGATGGATGAAGGTCAGCCCGTCCCGCAGCGCGAGGGCATGCGCATGCGCGGCCGACTCGGCCAGCGTCTCCCCATGCAGGACGACGCGGGCGCCCCAGCCCTCGGTGCGGACGACCTTGGTGGCGGGGGTAAATTTTGGCATGACGATGGTGGCGGCGATGCCGGCCAGGGCGGCGTGGCGGGCCACCGCCTGGGCATGGTTGCCGGCGGACATGGCGACGACGCCGGCCGCGCGTTCCCGCGCCGTCAGCAGGGCGATGCGGTTGGCGGCGCCGCGTTCCTTGAAGGCCCCGGTCGCCTGCAAATTGTCGAGCTTCAGCCAGACCTGGGCGCCGGCGGCGCGCGACACGGCGTCCGAGCGGAGGGTCGGGGTCCGCAGGACCGCGCCCTCGATCCGCGCCGCCGCGGCGCGGATATCGGCGAGTGTCACCACCGCAGGCGGGGCGACCATCCCTTCGGAGACAAGGGCACGGTGCGGCACGACAGGGATCCTTCGCGGCAGCATTCCGCCCCGCCGGCGCACGGGACGCGGCCGGCGGGGTGGCGCGCTATACGCCTTTTGCGCAGCCGCGGCGATCCTTCATGTTGCGCTGCAAAAGGCCGCTGGCGACGCTGTCATGCATCACGGCGCATCCGCCGCCGAAGCGCGGTCACCGGAGGTGCGCTGCGACACCGGCACGGCGCCCTGTCCGGCGACCCTGCCGCCGGCCTGGCCAGCGCCACGTTTCGGCGCCCGGCGGGACGGGCGGTGCGCGCCGCGCCGCCGGCCGGGATAGTTCCCGTGCTGGCGGCGCCGCAGCCTCAGCGGAAGGCGACGGCCGTGATCTCGTAGGCGCGGGCGCCGCCAGGGGCCGGGACTTCCACGCTGTCGCCCACCTTCTTGCCGATCAGCGCCTTGGCCAGCGGCGAGGAAATGGAGATCGAGTTGTGCTTCATGTCGGCCTCGTAGGCGCCGACGATACGATAGGTCTTCGCCTCCTCGGTCTCCTCGTCCACCACGGTGACGCGGGCGCCGAACTTGACCTGGTCGCCCGAGAGCTTGGAGACGTCGATAACCTCGGCGGCCGGGATGATGGTCTCAAGCTCGGCGATGCGGCCCTCGATGAAGGACTGCTTCTCCCGCGCCGCGTGATACTCGGCATTTTCGGAGAGGTCGCCATGCGCGCGGGCTTCCGCGATGGCGCGGATCACCGCCGGCCGTTCCTCGGCCTTCAGCTGCTTCAGTTCCTCTTCCAGCTTCGCCAGACCTTCCGCGGTCATGGGGAACTTCTGCACGGCAAGCCCTTCCTTCCGAGCGACCCTCGCCAAGTCTGCGCGCCCCGGGCGCGGCATGGCGACCAAAAACTTTCCGTGCCCCCAAGGAGCCGGGAGGGGCCGGGGCAAACCCGGCACCGGCACCGGTTCCGGGCGGCTGAGGGAAACCGAGCGGGACGGGCAGGGGTTCCGCGACCCGGCGGCGCAACGGTGCTGCGCCGCCTGGGGGCCGCGCCGGAAACCGGCGGCCTACCGCTCAGAATGATCGGGCAAAGTAGGACTGCAGGGGGGCCACATCAAGGGTGCCGGCCCGCAATGCCGCAATTGCGTGCACCGCCGCCCGGGCACCCGCCGCGGTGGTGTAGTGCGGCACGCCGTGGGTCAGGGCGCTGCGGCGGATGTCGAAGCTGTCCGCCACGCTCTGCCCGCCGCCGGTGGTGTTGATGACCAGCTGGATGTCGCCGGACTTGATGGCATCCACGCAATGCGGCCGGCCTTCCAGCACCTTGTTGACGATCTCACAGGCCAGTCCGGCATCGCGGAGGCGGGCCGCCGTCCCCCGCGTCGCCACCACGGCGAAGCCCATGTCGATCAGCCGCCGGGCCAGCACCACCGCCGCCGGCTTGTCGCTGTCCTTGACCGAGATGAAGGCGGTGCCGGCCAGCGGCAGCTTCACCCCGGCGCCGAGCTGCGACTTGGCGAAGGCGCGCTCGAAGCTGGCATCGAGGCCCATGACCTCGCCGGTCGACTTCATCTCCGGCCCGAGGATGACGTCGACATTGGGGAAGCGGTTGAAGGGGAAGACCGCCTCCTTCACCGCGACGTGCCGATAGACCGCGTCGTCGTCCAGCCCGAAGCTGGCCAGCCGGGCGCCCGCCATGACCTGGGCGCCGATCTTGGCGATGGCCACGCCGGTCGCCTTGGCGACGAAGGGCGCGGTGCGGGACGCCCTTGGATTGACCTCGAGGACGTAGATCTCCCCGTCCTTCACCGCGTACTGCACGTTCATCAGGCCGACGACCTTCAGCGCCCGGGCCATCGCCTCGGTCTCCGCCTTCAGCTCCGTCACGATGGCGGGCGGCAGGGAATAGGGCGGCAGGGAGCAGGCGCTGTCGCCGGAATGGATGCCCGCCTCCTCGATATGCTCCATGACGCCGGCGACATAGACTTGGCCGTCGGCATCGGCGATGCAGTCCACATCCACCTCGATCGCATCGGCCAGGTACTGGTCGATCAGGATGGGGTTGTCGCCCGAGACCTTCACCGCTTCCTGCCCGAAGCGGCGAAGCTGCTCGGCATTGTGGGCGATCTCCATGGCGCGGCCGCCCAGCACGTAGCTGGGGCGGACGACCACGGGGTAGCCGATGCGCTCGGCCTCCCGCACCGCCTCGTCGAGGTCGCGCGCGGTGCCGTTCTGCGGCTGCTTGAGGCCGAGGCCGCGCAGCAGGTGCTGGAAGCGCTCGCGGTCCTCGGCGATGTCGATCGCCTCGGCGCTGGTGCCAAGGATGGGGATGCCCGCCTTGTGCAGCGCCTGGGAGAGCTTGAGCGGCGTCTGCCCGCCATACTGCACGATGCAGCCGAGCAGCGTGCCGGCGCGCTGCTCCGTCCGCAGGATGGAGAGGACATCCTCGGCGGTCAGCGGCTCGAAATACAGCCGGTCGGAGGTGTCGTAGTCGGTGCTGACCGTCTCCGGGTTGCAGTTGACCATGATGGTCTCGAAGCCGGCATCGCGCAGCGCGTAGCAGGCATGGACGCAGCAATAGTCGAACTCGATGCCCTGGCCGATGCGGTTGGGACCGCCGCCGAGGATGACGACCTTCTGCCGATCGGTCGGCCGGCTCTCGCAGGCCGGGGTGCCGAAGCCGCCCTCATAGGTCGAGTACATGTAGGGCGTCTCGGAGGCGAACTCGGCCGCGCAGGTGTCGATGCGCTTGAAGACGGGGACGACGCCGAGGGCGATGCGATGCGCCTCCACCTCGGCCTCCGTCTTCCCGGCCAGCACGGCGAGGCGGCGGTCGGAGAAGCCCATGGCCTTCAGCCGGCGCAGCGCGATGGCCGTCCCCGGCAGGCCCTGCGCCTTCACCTCCGCCTCGGCGGCGACCAGCTTCTCGATCTCCCGCAGGAACCAGGGATCGAATTTGCAGGCCTCGTGGATGTCCTGCACCGCCATGCCGGCGCGCATGGCCTGGGCGGCGACCAGGATCCGGTCGGGCTTCGCGGTGGCGAGGGCGGCGTGGAAGGCCTGCGGGCTGCCATCGCCCGGCACCGGGATCTCGTCGAGGCCGGAAAGCCCGGTCTCGAGGCCGCGCAGCCCCTTCTGCATGGCCTCGGCGAAGCTGCGGCCGATGGCCATGGTCTCGCCGACCGACTTCATGCTGGTGGTCAGCGTCGCCGGGGTGCCGGGGAATTTCTCGAAGGTGAAGCGGGGGATCTTCACCACCACGTAGTCGATGGTCGGCTCGAAGCTCGCCGGCGTCACCTTCGTGATGTCGTTGGCCAGCTCGTCCAGCGTGTAGCCGACTGCCAGCTTGGCGGCGACCTTGGCGATCGGGAAGCCGGTCGCCTTGGAGGCGAGCGCCGAGCTGCGCGAGACCCGCGGGTTCATCTCGATCACCACCATGCGGCCATCGGCGGGGTTGATGCCGAACTGCACGTTGGACCCGCCGGTATCCACCCCGATCTCGCGCAGGCAGGCGATGCTGGCATCGCGCATGCGCTGGTATTCCTTGTCGGTCAGCGTCAGCGCCGGGGCGATGGTGACGCTGTCGCCGGTATGGACGCCCATGGCATCCAGGTTCTCGATGGAGCAGACGATGATGCAGTTGTCCGCGCTGTCGCGGACCACCTCCATCTCGAATTCCTTCCAGCCGAGCACGCTCTCCTCGACCAGCACCTCGTTGGTCATGGAGGCGTCGAGGCCGGCGGTGACGATCTGCTCGAACTCCTCCTTGTTGTAGGCGATGCCGCCGCCGGTGCCGCCGAGGGTGAAGGAGGGGCGGATGACGCAGGGGAGCTTGACCAGCTCCAGCGCCTCCCAGGCCTCGGCCATGCTGTGGGCGATGCCGCTGCGCGGGCTCTCGATGCCGATCTTCGCCATGGCATCGCGGAATTTCAGCCGGTCCTCGGCCTTGTCGATGACCTCGGCCTTGGCGCCGATCAGCTCGCAGCCATGCTTCGCCAGCACGCCGGCCTCGGCCAGCTTGAGCGCGGTGTTCAGCGCGGTCTGGCCGCCCATGGTGGGCAGCAGCGCGTCCGGCTTCTCCTTGGCGATGATCTTCTCGACCATCTCGACCGTGATCGGCTCGATATAGGTCGCATCCGCCAGGCCGGGGTCGGTCATGATGGTGGCGGGGTTGGAGTTCACCAGGATGACCCGGTAGCCCTCCGCCCGCAGCGCCTTGCAGGCCTGGGCGCCGGAATAGTCGAACTCGCAGGCCTGGCCGATGACGATCGGGCCGGCGCCGATGATGAGGATGGACTTGATGTCGGTGCGCTTCGGCATGGCGGTTCCGGTCAGGTCGTGGGGGCGCAGTCGGGGGACTGGCGGGAAGCGTTCGGCAGCGGGCGGGCCATGCGGCGGCGGGTGCGCCCGGCCTCGCCTCCCGCGCGCCGTGTCGCAGGCGGCGGCGTGGCGGCGCGGGCGAGGAGGCGGAAGGGGCCGGTCATGACCCGCGCTGCTCCTCCCGCCGCGCGGCCAGCAGCAGCGGCGGCAGCAGGAGGGCATGGCAGGCGACGACCAGCAGGGCGGTCGGGAGCGGTTCACCGGGGGCGGCATACCAGCCGCTGATCGTGTTGAAGACTAGGCTGATCCCCCAGGCGCGCCAGGCCGCCTGCCGCGGCGGGCCGATCCGCTTGAAGGCCATGGCCAGCACGGCCAGCGAGAGCCCGGTCCAGGACAGCGCCAGCAGGGCGATCAGGATCAGCGTCACGCGGCGCGCCCCTGCGTCGCCAGCTTGAGGGCCAGCAGGCCGAGCGCGGCGCCCAGGACCCAGCGCTGCACTGCCAGCCAGGCCGGCCGCGTGCCCAGGAAGCGGGCGGTCGCGGCGGCGCCCCAGACCAGCACGGCGTCGAAGCCCGTGCAGATGGCGATCTGCACCGCGCCGAGCATCGCGCCCTGCAGGAAGACATCGCCGCGCGCGGGGTCGAGGAAGGGCGGCAGCACCGCCATGTAGAACAGCGCGACCTTGGGGTTCAATGTTGCGGTGGCGAAGCCGACGGTGAAGAGGCGAGGGGCCGATTCGCGCGGCATGGGCCGCGGGCTGAACAGCGGCTGGCCGCCAGGGCGCACGCATTGCCAGGCGAGGAAGAGCAGATAGGCCGCACCGCCCAGCCGCAGCACGTCCCAGGCATAGGGAATGGCGAGCAGCGCCGCGGTGATGCCGGCCGCGGCCGCGAGCATGATGGCGAGCGAGCCCGCCTGGCAGCCGATGAGCGAGATCATGCCCGCCCCGGTCCCCTGCGCGAGGGAGCGGGAGACGAGGTAGAGCATGTTCGGCCCGGGCGTGAGGGCGAGGCCGAGCGAGAGGGCGGCGAAGACGAGGAGGGTTTCGGGGGAGGGCACAGCTCAGCCGTTCACCGAGAACCCGCCATCCACCGGGATGGCGCAGCCGGTGATGAAGGCCGCCGCGTCGCTGGCCAGGAAGGCCGCGATGCCCTCGAAATCCTTGGGCTCGCCCCAGCGGCCCTTCGGCGTCCGGGCCAGGACGTTGTCGTTCAGCCCCGGCATGTCGGTGCGCGCCTTGCGCGTCAGGTCGGTGTCGATCCAGCCGGGCAGCAGGCAGTTCACCGTGATGCCGTCGGCCCCCCAGGCGACCGCCAGGCTCTTCGTCATCTGCACCACGCCGCCCTTCGACGCACCATAGGCGGCATGGAAGGGCAGGCCGAAGATGGACAGCATGGAGCCGTTGTTGATCACTCGGCCGACGCCGCCCGCCTTCAGATGCGGATGCGCCGCCTTGCTGGCCAGCATGGCGCTGGTCAGGTTGGTGGCGATCACCTGATGCCAGTCGGCGATCTCATAGACCTCCGGCCGGTTGCGGATGTTGATCCCGGCATTGTTGACCAGCACGTCCAGCCGGCCGAAGCGGGCGACGGTCGCGGCGACCATGGCGTTGACGCTGGCCTCGTCGGTCACGTCCACCACCACGCCCTCGGCCTCGGCGCAGAGCGCGCGAAGCTCGGCGACGGCGGCTGCGTTCTTCTCCGGCTTGCGGCCGGCCACCATGACGGCGGCGCCGGCCTTCGCCAGCCCCCGCGCGAGGCCGAGGCCGATGCCGCCATTGCCGCCGGTCACCAGCCCGACGCGGCCCTTCAGGTCGAACATGGCTCTCAGCCTCCCTTGCTCGTCTCGATCAGGTCCACGAAGCGGTGGAACAGGTAGTGGCTGTCGGTCGGGCCCGGCGAGGCCTCCGGATGGTACTGCACGGAGAAGGCCGGGCGGTCGGTCGCGGCCAGGCCCTCGTTCGAGCCGTCGAAGAGCGAGACATGGGTGACCCGCACGGTGGAGGGCAGGCTGCGCTCATCCACCGCGAAGCCATGATTCTGGCTGGTGATCTCCACCTTGCCGGTGGTCAGGTCCTTCACCGGCTGGTTGGCGCCGCGATGGCCGCGGTCCAGCTTGTAGGTCTTGCCGCCCAGCGCCAGGCCCAGCAGCTGGTGGCCGAGGCAGATGCCGAAGACCGGCACGCGCTTCTCCAGCACCTCGCGGATCGCCGGCACGGCGTATTCGCCGGTGGCGGCCGGATCGCCGGGGCCGTTGGAGAGGAACACGCCGTCCGGCTGGTGCCGCAGGATCTCCTCCGCCGTCGCGGTCGCCGGCACCACCGTCACGTCGAGGCCCGCGGCGGCCAGGCAGCGCAGGATGTTGCGCTTCGCGCCGTAATCCACCGCGACCACCTTGTGCTTCGGCGCCGCCTGACGGCCGAAGCCCTGCGGCCAAGCCCATTCGGTCTCGTCCCAGCGATAGGGCTGGCGGCAGGAAACCTCCTTCGCCAGGTCCATGCCTTCGAGGCCCGGCCAAGCGCCGGCCTGGGCGCGCAGCGCCGACAGGTCGAAGCGGCCATCGGCCGGGAAGCACAGCACCCCGTTCGGCGCGCCGCCGTCGCGGATGCGGGCGGTCAGCGCCCGCGTGTCGAGCCCGGCGATGCCCGGCACGTCATGGCTCTTCAGCCAGAGGTCGAGATGCCGGGTGGAGCGGTAATTCGCCGGCTCCGTCACGTCCTGCTTCACCACCAGACCGCGGGCGACCGGGGTCGCCGCCTCCAGGTCCTCCGGGTTAGTGCCGACATTGCCGACATGCGGGAAGGTGAAGGTGATGATCTGCCCGGCATAGGACGGGTCGGTCAGCGTCTCCTGGTAGCCGGTCATGCCCGTGTTGAAGCAGACCTCCGCCGCCGGCGCGTTGCCCGCCGGGGTATGGGCGCCGAAGCCGCGGCCCCAGAAGACCGACCCGTCGCCCAGCACCAGGCAGGCCGTCGCGCCTTCGGGCGCGCGGGGGTTGCGATCGCCTTCGGGCGCGCGGGGGTCGAGATCGCCGTCGGGCACCAGATCGGGGGCGGTCTCGGGCATGGGCATGGCGGTCTCCGCGCGGGGGCTGGGGCGGGTATCGGGGGCGCCGGGAAGCTCGGCAAGGGACAGGCCGGTGGCGGCCAGGATGGCGGGCCAGTGCCGTGGCGGGATGGCGCGTGCCTGGCGCCATTTCCGCACCGCCTCGGTGCCGATGCCGCAACGCTGCGCGGCGGCCTCCGGCCCCCCGAGCAGGGCGATGATGTCTTCGACCGTGCGCATGCCAGGAGATATGTGGGAAAAGACTTCCCGGATCAACCTCGACGGCCCGAATGGGAAATTACTTCCCAGTTTCGAAGCGTTGCCGCCCGCTGGCGATCCGCCCTAAAGCCCCTGGCGTGACCAAGCCGGATAAGGGAATCGCCATGGCCGAGGAGCTCCGCGCCCGTTTCACCGAGGCGTTGAAGACGGCGATGCTGGCGAAGGATGCCGCCACCACCTCCACCCTGCGAATGATCCTGGCCAAGCTGAAGGACACGGACATCGCGGCGCGGCCCTCGGGCGTCGATAAGGTGCCCGAGGAGCAGATCGTCGCCATGCTGCGCGGCATGGCGAAGTCCCGCCGCGAGTCGGTCGAGCTCTACCGCCAGGGCGGGCGGGAGGAGCTGGCGGCGAAGGAGGAGGCGGAGATCGGGGTGATCGAGTCCTTCCTGCCGCAGCAGATGGACGAGGCGGCGACCCAGGCGGCCATCCAGGCGGCGATCGCCGAGACCGGCGCGGCCAGCGTGAAGGACATGGGGAAGGTCATGGCCGTGCTGCGGGCGAAGCACGCCGCCAGCATGGACCTGGGCAAGGCCGGGCCGTTGGTGAAGGCTGCCCTCGGGTCCTGATCGCAGGGCGGGTCCACGCGCCGCGGCGTCCATGCCGCTCCGCGATCCGCCCCGGGCGCCTGGACGCAGGGAAGCTGGACGCAGGGACTAGCGGGTTGTGGGGGGCATCGGGGCAGGGAGGTCCTTCCCTGTCCCCACTCCCCAGGGCAGCAAGGAGGCCTTCGGACCGGTGGCGCTACCCCCCGCCTTCCTCGACGAGCTGCGTGTCCGCACGCCCCTGCACGGGCTGATCGGCCGCAGGACCCGGCTGGCCCGTAACGGCCGGCAGTGGAAGGGCTGCTGTCCCTTCCACAACGAGAAGACGCCGTCCTTCTACGTCTATGACGACCATTTCCACTGCTTCGGCTGCGGCGCGCATGGCGACGCCATCACCTTCCTCATGCGGGCCGAGGGCGCGACCTTCCCCGAGGCGGTGGAGCGCCTGGCCGCCGAGACCGGGATGCAGGTACCGAAGCCCACGCCCCAGGCGGCGGCGCGGGAGAGGCGGGCGCGCGACCTGCATGGCGTGCTGGCGGCGGCCGAGGCCGCCTATCGCCGCCGCCTTTTCCTGCCCGAGGGGCGGCCGGCGCTCGACTATCTCCGCCGCCGCGGCCTGTCGGACGAGACCATCGCGCGCTTCGGCCTGGGCTGGTCGGGCGAGGGCCGCGGGGCCCTGGCGGCCGAACTGAAATCCGACGGGATCGAGCCGCCGCAGCTGGTCGCCGCCGGGCTGATGAAGCAGCGCGACCCGGACCGGCCTGAGGCCGGCCAAGGGGCGCAATACTCCGACATGTTCTTCGGCCGGGTGATGTTCCCGATCCGCGACCGCCGCGGCCGGACCATCTCCTTCGGCGGGCGGATCCTGGGCGATGGCCAGCCGAAATACGTCAACGGGCCGGAGACGGAGCTGTTCCGCAAGCGGCAGGGCCTCTATGGCCTGGATCTGGCGCGGGAAGGGGCCTTCCGCGGCGCCCCGGTCCTGGTGGTCGAGGGCTATATGGACGTGATCGCCCTGCACCAGGCGGGCTTCGCCGGGGCTGTGGCGCCGCTCGGCACGGCGCTCACTTCCGAGCAGCTGGAGCTTCTCTGGCAGCTGAGCCCGGAGCCGGTGCTGTGCTTCGACGGCGATGCCGCCGGCGCCCGCGCCGCCGCCCGCGCGGCGGAGACGGCGCTGCCGCTGCTGACGGCCGAGCGCAGCCTGAAGCTGGCGGCGCTGAGCGGCGGGGAGGATCCGGACACGCTGCTGCAGAAGGGCGGGCCCAGGGCCTTCCAGCCGGTGCTGGATGGCGCCCGCACGCTTTCCGCCGCGCTGTTCGACCTGCTGGCGGAGGGCCGGCCGCGGCAGACGCCGGAGCAGCGCGCGGCGCTGCGGGGCCGGCTGGAGGAGGCGGCGCGGGCGATCCCCGACCGGGTCCTGTCGGGCGAGTATCGCCGCACCCTGCTCGACCGCTTCTGGGAGGAGACCCGGCGGGCCGCGCCCGGCCCCGGCCGCCGCGGCGGCGGAGCGCCCTGGGCCGGCCGGCCGGCCGCCTTCCGCATCATGGCCCGCCCGGCGGTGGACAGCGACGCCATCCGGCGGGAGCGCGCGCGCAACCTTCTGGCCATCCTTGTTCGCCACCCCTTGCTGCTGCCGGAGGTGGAGGAGGCGCTGATGTCGCTCGATCTGCCGGCCGGCGAGGCGGAGGGCCTGCGGGCGGCGATGCTGGCCTGGCTCGGCACGGCGGAACCGCTTGACTCGGCTGCCTTGACGGGCCACCTCGCCCAGTGCGGGATGGGGAATGCCGTCACCTGGGCCACCCGGGCCACTGGGCTCTGCGCCGCGGCGCAGCCCACGGCCCAGCCCAAGGAGGCATTGGACGGCTGGTGGCATTTCTTCGGCCTGCTGCGGGGTGAGGCGGATCTGGTCCAGGATTTGGCGGACGCGCAGCGTCAACTGACCGAGACCTACGACCCGGCCGCGCAGCAGCGGCTGATCCGGTTGAAGCGGGCTCTCGACGCCTTGCGGCGTGGCGAGACGGAGTCCGACCCGGATGAGGCGGCCGAGGGGGAGCCCGGGGAGGGTCCCCAGGCATCGCGTGCGAGCACCATAGGGTAGGGGCATTGCACGGGTATCCCGCCGGCCCGGAATACCGGCACTGGCGGGGCCTGTCGCGTCGATGGAGCGGACGGCATGGCGAGCAAGGTCGCTGGCGGCACGGAGACGGTGGAGAGCCGGGACGAGGCGGTGGAAGGCGTCCTGATCGACATCCAGTCGGCCGCGGTCAAGAAGCTGATCGCCCGCGGCAAGGAACGCGGCTACGTCACGGTCGATGAGCTGAACGCGGCGCTCCCCTCGGACCAGGTCTCGTCCGAGGTGATCGAGGACCACCTGGCCACCCTGTCCGACCTCGGCATCAACCTGGTCGAGGCCGAGGAGGGCGAGGAGCCCGAGGGCGCGCCCGCCGCCAAGGCCAAGGAAAAGGACGAGGAGAAGGAGGAGGACGAGGAGTCCGGTGGCAACGTCGACGAGGAGAGCCTCGGCCGCACCGACGACCCCGTCCGCATGTACCTGCGCGAGATGGGCAGCGTCGAGCTGCTGTCGCGCGAGGGCGAGATCGCCATCGCCAAGCGGATCGAGGCGGGGCGGGACATGATGATCGGCGGGCTCTGCGAGAGCCCGCAGACCTTCAAGGCGATCATCGCCTGGCATGAGGCGGTCAAGGAAGGCCGCATGCTGCTGCGCGACGTCATCGACCTGGAGGCGACGAACGCCGCCGACAACCCGGAGGCGGCGGCCGCCGCCGAGAGCCAGCAGGACGAGGAATTCGAGGAGGGCGAGGAGGGCGAGGGGCTTGGCCTGTCGCTGTCGGCGCTCGAGGAGAAGCTGAAGCCGGAGGCGCTGGCCGCCTTCGAGGCGATCGAGGCGAACTACGCCAAGCTGCAGAAGCTGCAGCTCAAGCGCATGGAGGCCTACACCGCCGGCGAGGACCTGCAGGGCAAGTCCGAGAAGACCTACGAGAAGTCGCGGGCCGAGCTGGTGGCGCTGGTGCAGAAGGTGCACCTGCACAACAACCGGATCGAGGAACTGGTCGAGCAGCTCAAGCATATCAACCGCCGGCTGACCGCGCTCGAGGGCCAGGTGCTTCGCCTGGCCGAGGCCAGCAAGGTGAAGCGCGAGGAATTCCTCGAGCACTGGCGCGGCAGCGAGCTGGACCCCGCCTGGTTCGAGCGGCTGACCAAGCTGAAGGGCAAGGCCTGGCCGACCTTCATCGCCCGGTCGCGGGACGAGGTGGAATCGGTCCGCGCCCAGATGGCGATCATCGCCAACGACACCAACCTGCCGATCGGCGAGTTCCGCCGGGTCTATGCCACCGTCTCGCGCGGCGAGCGGGACATGACCCAGGCGAAGAAGGAGATGATCGAGGCGAACCTGCGCCTGGTGATCTCCATCGCCAAAAAATACACCAATCGCGGGCTGCAATTCCTCGACCTGATCCAGGAAGGCAATATCGGCCTGATGAAGGCGGTCGATAAGTTCGAGTACCGCCGCGGCTACAAGTTCAGCACCTATGCCACCTGGTGGATCCGGCAGGCGATCACCCGCAGCATCGCCGACCAGGCGCGGACCATCCGCATCCCGGTCCACATGATCGAGACGATCAACAAGCTGGTCCGCACCAGCCGGCAGATGCTGCACGAGATCGGGCGGGAGCCGACGCCGGAGGAACTGGCGGAGAAGCTCGGCATGCCGCTGGAGAAGGTTCGCAAGGTCCTCAAGATCGCCAAGGAGCCGATCAGCCTCGAGACGCCGATCGGCGACGAGGAGGACAGCCACCTCGGCGACTTCATCGAGGACAAGAACGCCATCATCCCGCTGGACGCCGCCATCCAGTCCAACCTGCGGGAGGCGACGACGCGGGTGCTCTCCTCGCTCACGCCGCGCGAGGAGCGGGTGCTACGCATGCGCTTCGGCATCGGCATGAACACCGACCACACGCTGGAGGAGGTCGGGCAGCAGTTCAACGTGACGCGCGAGCGCATCCGGCAGATCGAGGCGAAGGCGCTGCGCAAGCTGAAGCATCCGTCGCGCTCGCGGAAGCTGCGCAGCTTCCTCGACAACTGACGCGCGGCGCCCTGGCCGCGGGCGCCGGGGGCCGCGGCCGCCGGCGGCGCGGCCACGACACGCCCCGCGCCCTGCGGCCGAGGGGGCCAGGACCGGGACAACCAGGGCCAGGACAACAGGGGACAGGCCGCGCGGCCGCGGCTATCCTGCCGCGCGGCGGCGGGAAGGCGGCAAGCGGTTGGCAGTGATGGGCAGGCTCGTGGAGACCATCATCCCGGTCGCGGTGGACGTGACCTTCCTGCGCATGGATCGCCGCCCGGCAGAGCCTGGGCCGGCGCTGCCGCCGGATGCCTCGGTGGCCCGGGTCGGCCGGTGCAGCGTCGGCTTCTACCGCTATCTCTACCACACGGTCGGGCAGGACTATGTCTGGTGGCTGCGCCGCACCCTGCCGGATGCCGAGCTTGCCGCCATCCTCGGCGACCGCGGCGTGTCCATCCATGTCCTTTACCGGGATGGCGAGCCGGCCGGCTTCTACGAGCTAGACCGGCGCAACAGGCCGCATATCAACCTCTCCTATTTCGGGCTGCTGCCTCATGCCATCGGGCAGGGCCTGGGCCGCGCCTTCCTGCGCCATGCGATCGACGCCGCCTGGGCGGAGCTGCCCCGTGGGCTGACGGTGAACACCTGCACCGCCGACCACCCGCGTGCCCTCCCGAACTACATGGCCGCCGGCTTCGCCTGGCTGCGCACGGTGCGCGAGGTCTGGCAGGTACCGGCCCGGCTCGGCCTGCCCATCCCGGACCGGCTGCGGCAGCGCTGACCCACCGGCCGGCCTGGCCGGCGCCGCGGGAGGCCGGCGATCCGTGCCCGGCCGGTGCCGCCCTGGCCGGGTCGCTCGTCCGCCCGCGCCCGCGATCCGTGCCGGGCCCCGCATCGGGCTGCCGGCCGCGCCGCGCCGCCCCTCCCGCGTGCCCCCGCTTGCCGCGCCGGGAGGACGGGTCTACCCCGGTGGCCTCCGTTGCGTGACGAGGAGCCTGCCTTGGCCGACCCCTGCGACCTCACCGCGCTCGAGGCGCGCCGCCTGATCGGCCGCAAGGCGCTCTCGCCGGTCGAGTTGCTGGAAAGCTGCCTCGCCCGCATCGCCGCGGTGAACCCGTCGATCAACGCCATGGTGGCGCTGGACGAGGACCGCGCCCGCGTCGCGGCGCGGGAGGCCGAGGCGGTGGTGATGCGCGGCGACGACCTCGGCCCGCTGCACGGGCTGCCGGTCGGCATCAAGGACCTGGAAGAGACGGCCGGGCTGCGCACCACCTATGGCAGCCCGCTATTCGCCGACTTCGTGCCGGCGGCGGATTGCGGCATGGTGGCGCGCATCCGCGCCGCCGGCGGCATCGTCATCGGCAAGACCAACACGCCGGAATTCGGCCTCGGCGCCAATACCCGCAACCGGGTCTATGGCGCGACCGGCAATCCCTTCGACAATACCCGCTCCGCCGCCGGCTCCTCCGGCGGATCGGCCGCGGCGCTGGCGGCGGGCATGGCGCCGCTCTGCTCTGGCTCCGACACCGGCGGCAGCCTGCGCAACCCCGCCGCCTTCTGCGGCATCGTCGGCTACCGGCCGAGCGCCGGCCTCGTCACCTCCGAGAAGCGGGCGCATGGCTGGTCGCCGCTGCCGGTGCTGGGCCCGATGGCGCGGACGGTGGCGGATGCCGCGCTGCTGCTCGGCGCCATGGCCTCCGATGATGCGCGCGACCCGCTGGCCTATACGCTGCACGCCCGGCCGGTGCGCGGGGAGCCGGCGCTGTTCCACCCGGCGCGGCGGATCGACCTCGCCGGCCTCCGCCTCGGCTTTAGCGAGGATCTCGGCCAGGCGCCGACCGAGCGCGTGGTGCGCGAGGCCTTCCGCAGCCGCGTCGCCGCCATCGCGCCGCTGTTCCGCACCGCCGCTGAGGCGCATCCGGATTGCCGCGGCGGCGACGAGGCCTTCGAGGTGCTGCGGGCGCAGATGGTCCTCAGCGCGCATCTGGAGAAGGTGCGGACGCGGCCGCAGGATTGCGGCCCCAACGTCATCGCCAATGTCGAGGAAGGGCTGCGCTACAGCCTGGAGGACGCGGCGCGGGCGGCGGCGGCGCAGACCCGCATCTACCGCGACTTCCAGCGCTTTTTCGAGACGCATGACGTGCTGGTGACGCCGGCCATCACCATCAGCCCGCGCGACTGGCGCGAGCTGTTCCCGCGCGAGATCGACGGCCAGCCGACACGGACCTATTTCCACTGGCTGGCCCTGGCCTACTACGTGACGCTGACCGGCCACCCCGCGATCAGCCTGCCGCTCGGCCGCGACGCGAACGGCATGCCCTTCGGCCTGCAGATCGTCGGGCCGCGCGGCGGCGATGCCTTCCTGCTCGGCGTCGCCGCGGCGCTGGAGGAGGCGCTGGCCGGCGACGCGACGCTCGGCCGGCCGCTGCCGGATATCGCGGCGCTCGCGGCGGCGGCGCCCATCGCCGGGATGGAGGGCTTCCTCGGCTTCGACTGATCGCCAGGGCAGGCGCCCCGGCGCCTGCCCACCGCCATCGCCCGAGGTGGGGCCAGGCGCCGACCGCGTGGCGGCGACGCGCCGCGCACCATGACCATGCCGGCCGGCCTCGACGGGGGCGCCGGCGTCTCGCGCGTCCCTCCGGCCAAGGTCGCGCCCTGGTGCCTTAAGCTTGGCGCCTGCAGCCCGACGCCGGCGGCCGGTCGGGCGGGAGCCAGCCCCGAGGCGCGGGCGTGCCGCTCGCACGCCGCTGGTGTCGCCGTAGCCGCCCACGCCAAACCCGCGACGCGGGCGCGTCGCCCGTGCCGCGACGCCGGCGCCAGCCCAGCGCTACTGCACCTTGATGTCGCGCGCCTTCACCAGGGCGCGCCATTTCGCCGTCTCCTTCTCCAGATAGGCCGGGAAGGCCTCTGGCGGTTCGACGATCGGCGTGACGGCCAGGGACGCGTAGCGGTCCCGCGTGTCCGCCGCCGTCAGGGCCTGGGCGCAGGCGGCGTTCAGCCGCCGCAGGATCGCCGGTGGGGTGCCGGCGGGCGCCAGCATCGCCAGGTGCTCGACCACCTCATAGCCGTCGAAGCCGAGCTCGCGGAAGGTCGGGACCTCGGGCGCCAGCGGGCTCCGCTGCGCCGTGGTGACCGCCAGCGCCCGCAGGTCGCCCGCCTGCATCATGGGCAGCACGGCGGAGGCCGGCATCAGCACCAGGCTCGCCTCCCGCGCCAGCACCGCCTGGATGGCCGGGGCGCCGCCGCGATAGCCCACCTCCATCACCGGCGCGCCGGAGAGCTGCAGGAACCACTCCGCCGCCAGGTGGGTGGTCGCGCCGATGCCGGGATTGGCGTAGGTCTCCCGCCGGCCCGGCTGCTTCGCCAGGGCGACGAACTCGGCCAGGGTCCGGGCCGGGAAGTCGCGGTGGACGCAGGCGAAGATGGGCATGGCGGCCAGCAGGCCGACGCCGGTGAAGGCGCGCTCCGCGTCGTAGGGCACCTGGTAGATCAGCGGCGCGATGGCATAGGTGCTGTTGGGCGCCACCACCACGGTGTAGCCATCCGGCCGCGCCCGGGCGGCGGCGGCCATGCCGATGGTGCCGTTGGCGCCGACCCGGTTCTCCACCGGGACGGGCTGGCCGAGGATGGGTTGCAGATGCCCGGCCAGGATGCGGGCGAAGGCATCGGTGGACCCGCCGGCGCCCCAGGGCACCAGCATGGTGATGGGCCGGTTGGGCCACGGGGCCTCTGCCTGTGCCAGGGCGGTGGCGGGGCCGAGCCCCGCGAGCAGCCCAAGCCCCGCGGCTTGCCTGCCGAATTCCCGTCTCGTGCGACGCATAGGCTTGCCCTCCCTGCCGGTCTTGTTGGCAGGAACGCTAGCGCGAGCGGCGGCTTTGTTGAACCCGGATGCCGTCCGCGCGCGGCCGCCGGGCGCCCGGCGCGCTCTTGTCAAGCCGATCCGCCGCGCGGCGGATCCCGGTGCCGTCGATCCCCGGCCTCACCAGCCGCGGTAATAGCCGGGCCGGCCGTAATACCCGCCATAGGCCGGCTGGTAGCCGCCGCGATAGCCGCCATAGCCGCCACGGTAGCCGCCATACCCGCCGGCATAGTGCCGGTGCCGCGGCTGGTCGGAGGCGGCGCCCGCAGCCAGCGCCGCGGCGGCGCCGACGCCGGCGCCCAGCAGCAGCGTGTTGCCCCAATTGGTCGAGCCATCGGGGTTCTGGCAGCCGCCCAGCAGCAGGGCGGCGGAGAGGCCGGCGGCGGCGAGCAGGCGCTTGGTCATGGTCGGGAACCTCCTGTGGGAGGCAACTTGCCGGAGCCGCATGGCGTGGCTTCGGCGCCACCGCGGCGCCGATGTGGCGGCTGCGGCAGGATCGTGGCGGCTGCGACGCCCCCGGGCACGGGAAAGCGGGGGCGGGCGGGGGCGCGGCCGCGCCGTCACGGCGGCACGGGGCAGTAGAAGTCCTCCCCCGCCGAGCGCAGCAGGCTGGTCCGGAAGGAAATCGGCGCATCCGCAGTCTCCAGCGCCGCCCATTTGCAGGCGAAGGAGGTCGGGCGATGCCGGAACAGCGCCGCGGCGCCGCCTGCCGCCTCCAGGTCGCGGAAATGCACCGGCACGGTCCAGTCGCGCGCCGGGATGGCGAAGGCCAGCAGATTGGCCGCCAGCACCAGCCCGCCCAGCCCGGCGGACAACCGCAGCGGCCAGGCCGGCAGCGGCACCGCCAGCAGCAGCACCAGCAGGGCGGGGAGCATCAGGCGCTCGCCCGGATTGACGATGCCGCGGGCGTTCTGCGGCAGCAGCAGGAACAGTGCCAGCAGCGCCGCGGCGGCCAGCAGCAGCGGCCAGCGCCGGACCCCGCCGCGCCACAGCCCCAGCGCCAGCGCCGCCAGGACCAGCCCGGCATAGGTCAGGTTGGCGGCGCTGCCGGCCCAGTAGGCCGCCGGCCGCAGCACCTCGTCGCCGCCGCCGGCGAAGACGAAATTGTGGTAGGGCCCGATCTTGGCGACCGTATAGGCCTTGAAGGCCAGGAACCGCGCGACGCCGCCCATGGCGCTGGTCGGCTCCCCGCCGCCATCGCCCGCCAGCACGTACCAGACGCCCAGCAGCCCCGGCAGCGCGAGGCCCATCACCGCCCCGCGCAGCCGCCGCGCCAGCAGCGCCTCCGCCCCCACCACCGCGGCGAAGGCGGCGAAGGTGGCGGCGTGGGAGAGGAAGATCGCCGTGCCGAAGGCGGCGATCGGCCCGGCCTGCAGCCGCCGCGGCGCCGGCAGCAGGAACCAGCCGGCCAGCAGCAGCAGGCCAAGCTGGTAGTTCAGGTAGCCGTTCCAGAAAGTGGCATTGCAGACCACGGAGACCAGCAGCACCACCGCCAGGCTCCGCGCCGCGCCCGGCTGCCAGCGGCGGGCTAGGGCGAGGCACAGTGCGAGCCCCGCCCCGAGCAGGGCCAGCACGAAGACCCGCGCCGCGACGGCGGGCGGCAGGACCAGGCAGAGCAGGCCGAGGATCGCCTGCGTCAGGCTGTTCGGCACGGGATGCCCGACCAGCTCCACCCCGGGCACCGGCTGCCCGCTGGCCAACCGCGCCAGCAGGGCCCCCTGATACGCCCATTCGGCGAAATCCTGCAGCGGCGGGTAGGGCGACAGCAGCATCGGCACGGCGATGGCGGCGGCAAGCAGCGTCGCCGGCAGCCACCAGGGCAGCCAGGCGCGCGGCGCCGTCCGGGCTTGCGGGACGGCGCCCGATCCGGTGATGGCGGTCATCGGCGCCCCTTCCTTGCTGCGCTGCGGCATGCGGCAGTAGGGCTTGGCCCGGGACATTGTCTGCCCGCCGCGGCCCGGCCTGACGCGGACGTGTTGCCGGGCCGGCATCGGCCGCCCGCGGCTGTTGCCCCGGGCCGCCCGGCATGCCATAGGGGCGCCGCCGGCGGGGGAGGTGTCCCGCGCCGGCAAATCCGCACGCGGCGCGCCCTTCCTTCCCCTGGCTTGCCAGGGGGGCGGGGTCCGGTCCGGGGAGACATCCCGGAACGCGCCGCGGAGGCCCAACCGGACTGTCTTGGAAGGATTTCGCCCCATGGCGATGCCACAGGTTTCCCTGCGCGCCCTGCTCGAGGCCGGCGTGCATTTCGGCCATCACACGCGGCGCTGGAACCCGCGCATGGCCCCCTACATCTTCGGCGTGCGCAACCAGGTCCATATCCTGGACCTGCAGCAGACCGTGCCGATGATGGACCGCGCGCTGCGGGCGGTGCGGGACGTGGTGGCGGCCGGCGGCCGCGTGCTGTTCGTCGGCACCAAGAAGGCGGCGGCGGAGTATGTGGCGGAAGCGGCGACCCGCTGCGGCCAGTACTACGTCAACCACCGCTGGCTCGGCGGCATGCTGACCAACTGGAAGACGATCACCGGCTCCATCAAGCGCCTGAAGCAGATGGAGGAGCAGCTCTCCGGCAACGTCCAGGGCCTCACCAAGAAGGAGGTCCTGATGCTGACGCGGGAGAAGGAGAAGCTCGACCGCGCCCTCGGCGGCATCAAGGAGATGGGCGGGCTGCCCGACATCATCTTCGTGATCGACGTGGTGAAGGAGAAGCTGGCGATCGAGGAGGCCAACAAGCTCGGCATCCCCGTCGTCGCCGTGGTGGACTCCAACGCCGATCCGCAGGGCGTCGCCTTCCCGATCCCGGGCAATGACGACGCGATCCGCGCCATCAACCTCTATTGCGACATGGTCGCCGGCGCGGTGTTCGACGGCATCTCGGCCGAGCTGCAGGCCAGCGGCGTCGACCTCGGCGCGTCCGAGGAGGTGGTGGCCGAGCCCGACCTGACCGAGGGCGAGCCCGTGCTGGCCGAGGCCCAGGCCAGCCCGACGGCCGGCCTCGACGCCGGGACCCTGGAGACGATGGTCCAGGCGGGCGAGCCCGAAGGCACCCCCGCCGAGACCGCCTGACGCCCGCCCGCCCCGGCGGCAGCCGGGCGGGATCCGATGCCGGCAGGATGCTCCGGGCGGCGGCCGCACAGGCCCCGCCCGGCAGCGTTCCGGCCGAAGCTGCCAGCCGCGACGCTGCCAGCCGACCTGTACGAAGCCGAAGGACACGGGAGAGCCCCCATGGCCGAGATCACCGCCGCGATGGTGCGGGACCTGCGCGACAAGACCGGCGCCGGGATGATGGACTGCAAGAAGGCCCTGACCGAGGCGGGCGGCGACATGGAAGCCGCGATCGACTGGCTGCGGAAGAAGGGCCTGTCGGCCGCCGCCAAGAAGTCCGGCCGCGTCGCGGCCGAGGGGCTGGTCGGCGTCGCCACCGCGCCGCAGGTCGGCGCCATGGTCGAGGTGAATGCTGAGACGGACTTCGTCGCGCGCAACGAGCAGTTCCAGAATTTCGTCTCCGAGGTCGCCGGCCTGATCCTCTCGGTCGGCGACGATGTCGAGACGATCAAGGCGGCGCGCTTCCCCGGCACCGGCCATTCGGTGGCCGAGGAGCTGACGCGGCTGATCGCCACCATCGGCGAGAACATGACCATCCGCCGCGCCAAGCGGCTGGAGGTCAATGAGGGCACGGTGGCCACCTACACCCACAACGTCATCAAGCCGGGGCTCGGCAAGATCGGCGTGCTGGTGGCGCTGGAAGGCAAGTCGGAGATCGACGCGCTGGAGCAGCTCGGCCGGCAGATCGGCATGCATGTCGCGGCCGCCCGGCCGGAGGCGCTGGACGTCTCGGTGGTCGATCCCTCGGCCCTGGCACGCGAGCGCGCGGTGCTCGAGGAGCAGGCCCGCGGGTCCGGCAAGCCGCCGGCGGTGATCGAGAAGATGGTCGAGGGCCGGATCCGCAAGTACTACGAGGAAGTGGTGCTGCTGGAGCAGGTCTGGGTGCATGACGGCGAGACCCGGGTGAAGGAGATCGTCCGCAAGGCGGGCGGCAGCCTGACCGGCTTCGCCCGCTTCCAGCTCGGCGAGGGCATCGACAAGCCGACCGGCCCGGACTTCGCCGCCGAGGTCGCGGCCGCCGCCGGCACCGCGCCGGCCTGAGCCTGCCCGGCGCGGCAGGGGCCTCCCCCAGCCGCGCCAACCGCCTGGGTCCCGGCCCGGGCGCACCCAGGGCCGCCGGTACCGCCGCCCGGTACCGTTGCCGAGCGTGTACTTCGCCGGCCGGCCGGCCCGCGCCGCCCCCGGCCGCCGCACCCCACCCGGCCTCTCAGGGCGGTGTTGATTCCCGCGCTTGCCCGGCGGGAGGGGGGTGCCTATCTTCAGCCGCCTGCCGTGACGGTCCCATAATGAGCACAGCGCCCGCAGCCGCCAGCTACAAGCGTGTCATGCTCAAGGTGTCCGGCGAGGCACTGATGGGCGAGCGCGACTACGGCCTCGACACCGCCACGCTCCGCCGCATCGCCGAGGACGTGAAGGGCGTGGTGGCGCTCGGCGTCGAGGTATGCCTGGTGATCGGCGGCGGCAACATCTTCCGCGGCATCGCCGGCGCCGCTGCCGGCATGGACCGTGCCCAGGCCGACTACATGGGCATGCTGGCGACGGTGATGAACGCGCTCGGCATGCAGTCGGCGCTGGAGAAGGCCGGCATCCCGACCCGGGTGCAGAGCGCGATCGCCATGCAGTCGGTCTGCGAGCCCTATATCCGCCGCCGCGCCATCCGCCACATGGAGAAGGGACGCGTCGTCATCTTCGCCGCCGGCACGGGCAACCCGTTCTTCACCACCGACACCGCCGCCGCGCTGCGCGCCGCCGAGATGGGCTGCGATGCGCTGCTGAAGGGCACCCAGGTAGACGGCGTCTATTCCGCCGACCCGCGGAAGAACCCGCAGGCCGAGCGCTATGTGACGCTGACCTATCTCGACATGCTGGCGCGCGACCTGGCGGTGATGGACGCCGCCGCGATCTCGCTCTGCCGCGAGAACAAGCTGCCGATCATCGTGTTCAACATCCACGAGCCGGGCGCCTTCACCGCCGTCATGCGCGGCGAGGGCAAATTCACCACGGTGCTGGAGCACTAGCCGGCGCCGCCGGCGCCGGGCCGAGGGGTTCCGCGCCGGCCGGGCCGTGCCAACGATACGGGGGACCAGGGGCCATGCCGGCCGACCTCAAGACACTCAAGCAGGACCTGACGCGCCGGATGGATGGCGCCATCGAACTGCTCAAGAAGGAATTCTCCGGCCTGCGCACCGGCCGCGCCAGCCCGGCGCTGCTCGAGCCCATTCGTGTCGAGGCCTATGGCAACAACCAGCCGCTGAACCAGGTGGCAAATGTCTCGGTCTCCGGCCCCGGCCTGTTGTCGGTCCAGGTCTGGGACAAGTCGGTGGTGAAGGCGGTCGAGATCGCCATCCGCGACTCCGGCCTCGGCCTCAACCCGCAGACCGAGGGGCAGGTGATCCGCGTGCCGCTGCCGCCCCTGACGCAGGAGCGGCGGACGGAACTGGTGAAGACCGCGCACAAATACGCCGAGGCCGCGAAGGTCGCGATCCGCGGCGTCCGCCGCGACGGCATGGAGCAGGCGAAGGCGCAGGAGAAGGACAAGAAGGCGCCGATCAGCCAGGACGAGGCGAAGACCTGGTCGGACGAGATCCAGAAGCTGACCGACCAGTTCATCAAGACCGTCGACCAGACGCTGGCCGACAAGGAAAAGGACATCAGGCAGGTCTGAGCCCGGTGTCCGGTGCCCCCAAGCTGAGCCTCGCCCCGCTCGACACCCTGCCCGCCGCCGCCGCGACCCGCCGCGGTGGCGATTCGCGGGTGCCCGCGCATGTCGCCATCATCATGGACGGCAACCGCCGCTGGGCCGAGGCCCGCGGCCTGCCCGTGCCGCTCGGCCACAAGGCCGGGGCGGAAGCGGTCCGCCGCACCATCGAGGGCTGCGTCGAGCAGGGCGTCTCCTGGCTCACGCTCTTCGCCTTCTCCTCGGAGAACTGGTTGCGGCCGGCCGAGGAGGTGCGGGCGCTCACCGGCCTGCTGCGGCTGTACCTCCGGTCCGAGGTGGCGACGCTCGCCAAGGAGGGCATCCGGCTGCGGGTCATCGGCGACCGGTCCCGCTTCGGCGCGGAGACGGTGCGGGAGATCGAGCGCGCCGAGTCGCAGACCGCGCACGGCACGCGGCTGAACCTGACCGTCGCCCTGTCCTATGGCGGGCGGGCGGAGATCGTCGCCGCCGCGCGGGCGGTGGCGGAGGCGGCGAAGGCCGGCACGCTGGACCCGGCCTGCCTGGATGAGGGCCTGTTCGGCGAGCGGCTCTTCACCGCCGGGATGCCCGACCCCGACCTCATCATCCGCACCTCCGGCGAGCAGCGGCTGTCCAATTTCCTGCTCTGGCAGGCCGCCTATGCCGAGTTCGTCTTCCAGGAAGTGCTCTGGCCCGACTACGACGCCGAGGCGCTGGCCGATGCCATCCGCGACTATGGCCGGCGGGAGCGGCGCTACGGTGCCCGGACCGGCTGACCCGGCGCCGCCGCTGCCCGCCCGCTGGCCGGACCTGCGCAAGCGGGCGATCTCGGCGGCGCTGCTGCTGCCGGCCGCCGTGCTCTGCATCTGGCTGGGGGCGGAAGCCTGGGCGGCGCTGATGGCCGCAGCCGTGGCGCTGCTGGCATGGGAATGGACCCGGCTCTGCGGCTTCTCCACCCGCCGGCTTCCGGGCATGGCGGTGCCCCTGGTCACGCTCGCCGCCGGCACTTTGGCCGTGGAGCAGCGCTGGTCCTGGGCCCTCGGCCTGGTGGTGGCCGGGTTCCTGGGGCTCTGGGCCGCCGGCCGCCCGCCCGGGCTGCGGCGGGCGCAGCCGGGCTTCTGGCTCGCCTTCGGGCTGCTCTATATCGGCCTGGCCGGCATCGCGCTGATCCATCTGCGCGGGGACCAGGCGGCGGGGCGCGCCAATGTGCTGTTCCTCTTCCTCGTCGTCTGGGCCAGCGATATCGGCGCCTACCTGGCTGGCCGGCGCTTCGGCGGGCCGAAGCTCGCCCCCGCCATCTCCCCTAACAAGACTTGGTCGGGCGCGCTGGGGGGCCTTGGGGCCGCCATGCTGGTCGGCCTGCTGGCGGCAGCGGTGATCGAGGGCGGGACCATGCCGCCCGGTCGGGTGCTGCTGGTCGCCGCGGTCATCGGCGTGCTGGCCCAGGCGGGCGACCTGTTCGAAAGCTGGCTGAAGCGGCGCTTCCAGGTGAAGGACAGCTCCGCCCTCATCCCCGGGCATGGCGGCCTGCTGGACCGGCTGGACGGCGTGCTGCCGGCAGCGCCCGCGGCGGCGCTGCTGGGCGTGCTTCTGGGCCCTGGCGCCGCCCTGTGGCACTGACGCAACAGGCGCTTGGCCGCGCTTCGCATTTCCCACCATGACGGTCGGAAAGGACGCTAGGCTCGGCTGTCAGCCCCGGATGACAGCCGGTATCGTCAACACCCTACCGGCGGGCACCCGCCCCTGCCGGGCGAGAGACCAGCAATGGACCGCCCCATGAAGCGCCTCAGCATCCTCGGCAGCACCGGCTCCGTCGGCCGCAGCACCCTGGCCCTGGTGGAGGCCGCGCCGCCCGGGACCTACGCGGTCGAGGCGCTGGTCGCCGGCCGGGACGTGGCGGCGCTGGCCGCCCAGGCCCGCAAGCTCGCCGCGCGCCTGGCGGTGGTGGCCGAACCCAGCGCCTATACCGCGTTGAAGGAAGCGCTGGCGGGCAGCGGCATAGAGGTGGCGGCAGGACCGCAGGCGGTGGTGGAGGCCGCGGCCCGCCCGGCCGACTGGACCATGGCCGCCATCGTCGGCAGCGCCGGGCTGCAATCGGCGCTCGCCGTGCTGGACCGCGGCGGCACCCTGGCCCTGGCGAACAAGGAGACGCTGGTCTGCGCCGGCGAGATCGTGCTGGCCGCCGCCGCCCGCACCGGCGCTACGCTGCTGCCGGTCGACTCCGAGCACAACGCCATCTTCCAGGCGCTGGACACCAAGGACCCGGCGCTGATCGAGAAGATCGTGCTGACCGCCTCCGGCGGGCCCTTCCGCACTGCCGACCTGGCGGTGATGCGGGCGGCGACGCCGGAGATGGCGGTGAAGCACCCGGTCTGGTCGATGGGCGCCAAGATCTCGGTCGACTCGGCCACGATGATGAACAAGGGGCTGGAGCTGATCGAGGCGGCCCGCCTGTTCCCGGTGCCGGCGGAGCGGATCGACATCCTGGTGCATCCGCAATCGGCGGTGCACGGCATGGTCCAGTATGCCGACGGCTCCATCCTCGCCCAGCTCGGCACCCCCGACATGCGGACCCCGATCTCCCACTGCCTGGCCTGGCCGGAGCGGATGCGGGTGGGCCTGCCGCGGCTGGACCTGGCGCTGCTGGGCCGGCTGGAATTCTTCGCCCCCGACCCGGTCCGCTTCCCCGCCCTGCGCCTGGCACGGGAGGCGTTGCAGGCAGGCGCCGGCGCCCCCACTATCCTGAATGCCGCGAACGAGGTTGCGGTCGGCCTGTTCCTCGACCGGCGGCTCGGCTTCCTCGACATCGCGGCGGTGGTGGAGGAGACCATGGGCCGCTTCGGCGCGCCGGCGGTGTCCGGGCTGGAGTCGGTGCTGGCGCTGGATGGCGCCGCCCGCGCCGAGGCCGGGCAGATCGCCGCCCGCCGCGCCGCCGCCTGAACCCCTGGCCGTCGAGACTCCGGCAAGCCGCCGGGGTCAGCCTGCCGGCCGGGTCCGGGCGGCGGGTCCCATGCTGTCCGCCGGCTCCCGCGGCAGGGGGTCGTCCGCATCCGCTTGGCGCCGCCGGATCCGCCGCCCCGGCTGGAGGACAGGACCTTGGAGTTCATCGGCCATCTTTGGAGCCTGCTGCCGAGCCTGCCGCGGACGCTGATCGCCTTCGCGGTCGTACTCGGCGTGCTGGTCTTCGTGCATGAGCTCGGCCACTACCTCGCGGCGCGCTGGCGCGGGGTGCATGTGGAGGCCTTCTCGATCGGCTTCGGCCGCCCCGTGGTGAAGGGCGTCGACCGCCAAGGCACCGAATGGCGGCTCGGCTGGATCCCGCTGGGCGGCTACGTGAAGATGCATGGGCAGGAGACGCCCGAGGACGCGCCGCCCGAGGTGCGGGCGACCTGGCAGCCGGGCCGCACCTTCCACGGCAAGCCGGTCGGCAGCCGTGCCATCGTGGTGGCCGCCGGGCCCTTCGCCAATTTCCTGCTCGCGGTGCTGCTATTCGCCGGGCTGTTCATGAGCATCGGGCAGCCGGTCGGCGGCACCGGGGTCGGGACGGTGATGGAGGGCTCGGCCGCCGCCCGGGCGGGGCTGCTGGCCGGCGACGAGATCGTGGCGCTGGACGGCCAGAAGGTCGCGCGGTTCGAGCAGGTTCAGCGCTACGTCCAGCCGCGCGCCGGCCAGCCCATCGCCGTGCAGGTGCTGCGGGACGGCGCCGCGGTGACGGTGACCGCGGTGCCGGAGCCGCGGGAGAATGCGCAGGGCACGGTCGGCGTCCTCGGCATCCAGGGCGGCGCGGCGCGGTTCGAGCGGCTGGACCCCGTCTCCGCCCTCTGGGCCGGGACGGTGCAGACCGCCGACATCACCTGGCAGACGCTGGTCGGGATCGGCGAGATGATCTCCGGGCAGCGCAGCGCCAAGGAGTTGGGCGGGCCGATTCGCATCGCCGAGATCAGCGGCGAGGCGGCCAATCTGGGGATCGGCGCGCTGGTGAACCTGATGGCGGTGCTGTCGGTCAGCCTGGGGCTGCTCAACCTCTTCCCCATCCCGATCCTGGATGGCGGCCACCTGATGTTCTACGCGGCCGAGGCGATTCGCGGCCGCCCGCTGCCCCCCAAGGTTCAGGAATACGGCTTCCGCGCCGGATTCGCGGTGCTGATCGCCCTTTTCCTCTTTGCCTCGAGGAACGACATCGTCGAGGGCGGCATCGGCAAATTCGTGGCACGCCTGCTGGGCTGACGCGCCGCGGGCGCCGGGGCGCCGCCGCCGGGGGGCCTCGGCGGCGGCAGGTGGGGTGGCGGGGGGAGGGGGCTGCGGTTATTCTCCGCGCCGCCTGCGAAACCCCGGGGCAACCCCCTCAGAGCACGGGCCCGATCTTGTCCCTCTCCCTGCGCGCCATCCTGCTAGCCACCGCCTGCCTCGCGCCGACCCTGCTGCCCGCGGCGGCGGATGCGCAGGTCCGCCCCCGTGCGCCGGAGCGCGCCGCGCCCGCGCCCGGCGGGGAGGTGATCCAGGGCATCGACATCCGCGGCAACCAGCGGATCGAGGCGGATACCGTCCGGTCCTACATGCTGCTGCAGCCCGGCGACCGCTTCGACGCGGACCGGCTGGACCGCAGCCTGAAGTCGCTGTTTGCCACCGGCCTGTTCCGCGACGTGCAGCTGCGGCGCGAAGGCAGCCGCGTGGTGGTCGAGGTGCAGGAGAACCCGATCGTCAACCGGGTGGCCTTCGAGGGGAACCGCAAGATCTCCGACGACGTCCTGCGTAACGAGGTGCAGATGCGCAGCCGCGCGGTCTTCACCCCGCAGGCGGTGCAGGCGGACCGCCAGCGCGTGCAGGAGCTGTATGCGCGGCGCGGCCGCTTCTCGGCGGTGGTGGAGCCGAAGATCATCCAGCTCGACCAGAACCGCGTCGACGTGGTCTACGAGATCCAGGAGGGCGAGGTCGCCCTGGTCGCCCGCATCAATTTCGTCGGCAACCGGGAATACGGCGACACCAAGCTGAAGGAGATCGTGGCGACCAAGGAGCAGGCCTGGTACCGCATCCTCTCCTCCTCCGACCAGTTCGACCCGGAGCGTCTGTCCTTCGACCGGGAGCTGCTGCGCCGCTTCTACCTGCGCAACGGCTATGCCGATGTGCAGGTGACCAATGCGACGGCCGAGCTGGCGCCGGACCGCAGCGGCTTCTTCGTCACCTATGCCATCGACGAGGGGCCGCGGTACCGCGTCGGCAAGGTCGAGGTGGTGTCGAACATCCGCAACCTCGAGGCGGCCGGGCTGCAGCGGCTGGTCGATATCGACACCGGCGACTGGTATGACGGCGACAGCGTGGAGCGGGTGGCGCAGGCGGTGCAGGACGCCGCCAACCTGCGCGGCTTCCCCTTCGTCGACGTGCAGCCGCGCATCCAGCGCAACCGCGACGAGCGGCGGGTGGACCTGACCTTCGAGGTCAACGAATCGCCGCGCGTCTATGTCGAGCGCATCGACATCAACGGCAACACCCGCACGCAGGACCGCGTCATCCGCCGCGAATTCCGCCTGAGCGAGGGCGACGCCTTCAACGCGGCGCAGATCCGCCGCAGCCGCCAGCGCATCCGCGACCTCGGCTACTTCGCGGATGTGCAGGTCAGCTCGGCGCCCGGCACGGCGCCCGACCGCGCGATCCTGACGACGCAGGTGACGGAACGGGCGACCGGCGAGGTCTCGATCGGCGGCGGCTACTCCACCGATGCCGGCGCGCTCGCCGATCTCGGCCTGCGGGAGCGCAACCTGCTCGGCACCGGCATCGACGCGCGGATCAACGGCACCTTGGCGGAGCGGCGCAGCCAGCTCGACTTCTCGATCACCGATCCCTACTTCCTCGACCGCAACCTGGCGGCCGGCGTCGACATCTTCTTCATCCAGCGCAACCTGCTGAACATCGCCTCCTACCGCGAGAGGCGGGCGGGCTTCACCCTGCGCGCGGGCTACGCCTTCAACGACCGGCTGCGGCAGTCCTGGGCCTATACCCTGGTCAACCGCGAGGTCTACGACATCGCCACCGGCGCGTCGCGCTTCATCACCGAGCAGCGGGGCGAGACGCTGCTGTCGCAGATCGGCCAGACGCTGACCTACGACTTCCGCGATTCCATCATCGACCCGCGGCGCGGCGGCGTCGCCCGGCTGGGCACCGATTTCGCCGGCCTCGGCGGCGACGTCGCCTATCTGCGCCTGCGGCTCGACGGCACCTATTACATCCCGCTGGAATCCTATCTCGGCGATCCCGACTGGTACCTTTCGGTCTCCGGCAGCGTCGGCTACCTGGAGAACATCTTCGGCAAGAACGAGCGCATCATCGACCGCTTCTTCCTGGGCGGCGAGAACCTGCGCGGCTTCCGCATCGCCGGCGCCGGCCCGCGCGACCTGACGACGCGGGACAGCCTCGGCGGCAAGTTCCTCTGGACCCAGAGCACGGAGCTGCGCTACCCGCTGCCGCTGCCGGCGGAACTCGGCCTGATCGGCCGCGCCTTCGTCGATGTCGGGTCGCTGTCGCAGCTGAACGCCAGCTCGCCCAGCCTGGCCGGCGTGCGCTTCGCCGATGACAGCGCGCCGCGCGTCGGCGCCGGCATCGGCGTTTCCTGGCGCAGCCCCTTCGGCCTGATCAATGTCGACCTTGCCCAGGCCGTGGTGAAGAAGTCCTATGACGAGACGCAGGTCTTCCGCTTCGGCTTCGGCACCCGCTTCTGACGCCCCGCATCTGACGACGGAATGCTGATACCATGCGCCCCATGACTGCCCAGGCCCGCGCGGCCGCCGCGTGCCTCACTGCCGCGGCCTTCCTGCTTCCCGGCCTGCCGGCACGCGCGCAGCAGCAGGATCCCGGCTACTTCATTCCGAACCAGGGCCAGCAGCGGCCGGCCCAGCCGCAGCAACAGCAGCAGCAGCGGCCGCCACAGCAGCAGCAGCGCCCGCCACAGGCGGCGCGGCCGCTGCCGCCCGGCCAGCAGCCGCCGGCCGCGGTCATCGGCATCGTCGACGTGCAGGAGATCCAACGCGTCTCCTCCGCCTTCAACCAGGTGCGCGACGAGATCGAGAAGCGGCGGCAGAAGCTGAACGACGACCTGCAGCGCGAGCAGAATGCCTGGCGGGAGGCGCAGCAGCAGCTGGCGAACCAGCGCGCCACCCTGCCGCCCGAGCAGCTGCGGGAGCGGGAGCGGGCGCTGCAGGACCGCATCACCGACAGCCAGCGCATCTTCCGCGGCCGCAACACCGCCATCGACCAGGCGGCCCAGCAGGCCCTGCAGGAGATCGAGCAGACGCTCGGCACGGTGATCCGGCAGGTGGCCGCCAGCCGCAACGTGAACATGGTGCTGCCGCGGCCGCTGGTGATCTTCAACGAGCCGCCCTTCGACCTGACGGAGGAGATCGCGCAGCAGTTCAACCGCACCCTGCGCAGCGTCACCATGCCGCCCGAGGGCGTGGCGACCGAGGCGCCGGCGGCGGCGAATGCGCCGCGCCCGGCTCCCGGGGCGGCCGCGCCGGCCCAGCAGGGCCAGCCGAACCAGCGGCGCTAGGCGACGCCGTGGCGGATCCGCGCTTCTTCCCCGCCGCCGGGCCGACGCGGCTCGCCGACATCGCCGGCGCCGCGGGCGCCAGCTTCGAGGGCGATCCGGACCGGCTGTTCACCGGCGTCGGGCCGCTGCAGGCGGCTGGGCCCGACGACGTCAGCTTCCTCGACAACCGGCGCTATGCCGGGCTGCTGGCGGAGACCAGGGCCGGGGCGGTGATCCTGGCGGGGGCCTTCGCCGGCCAGGTGCCGGCCGGGACCGTCGCGCTGGTGACGCCGCAGCCCTATCTCGGCTTCGCCCGCGCCGCGCGGCTGCTGCACCCGCCGCCGGCGCCGGTGCCCGGCATCCACCCGACGGCGGTGGTGGCCGCGGATGCGGTGGTGGGAGAGGGCACGGAGATCGGTCCCCATGCCGTGATCGGCGCCGGGGCGCGGATCGGGCGCGGCTGCATCCTGGGGGCGCAGGTGACGGTCGGGCCGGCGGTCGAGATCGGCGACCATTGCCGGCTGCTGCCGCATAGCAGCGTCAGCCATGCCATTCTGGGCGAGGGCGTGGTGCTGCATCCCGGCGCGCGGATCGGGCAGGAAGGCTTCGGCTTCGCCCCGACGCCGGATGGGCGGTTCGAGACCATGCCGCAGCTCGGCCGGGTCATCCTCGGCGACTTCGTCGAGGTCGGCGCCAATGCCTGTGTCGACCGCGGCAGCCAGGGGGACACCGTCCTCGGCCCGGGCACCCGCCTCGACAATCTGGTGCAGATCGGGCACAACGTGCGCACCGGCCGGGGCTGCGTCGTGGTCGGGCAGGCGGGCATCGCAGGGTCCACCGTGCTCGAGGACTACGTGACCGTTGCGGCCCAGGCGGGTCTCACCGGGCATCTGCGGATCGGCGCGCAGGCGCGGATCGGTGCCCAGGCCGGGGTCATGAACGATGTCCCCGCGAAGACCGACGTGATCGGCAGCCCGTCCATGCCGGTGCGCGAGTTCTGGCGTGCGATGGCGAAGCTGAAGGCGCTGGGGGGCGGGCGCGGCGGCGAAGGGAAGGCAGGCTAGGACGATGGCGGCGAGCGAGGCGGCGGAGACCGCGGGCCCGGCGACGGTGGAGGCCTATGACATCGCGCAGATCATGCGCGCCATCCCGCACCGCTTCCCCTTCCTGCTGGTCGACCGCGTGGTCGAGGTGGTGAAGAACAGTTCGGCGATCGGCATCAAGAACGTCACCATCAACGAGAATTTCTTTCAGGGCCACTTCCCCGAGCATCCGGTCATGCCGGGCGTGCTGATCATCGAGAGCATGGCGCAGACCGCCGCCGTGCTGGTGGTGGAGACGCTGGGCCCGGAGGCGCGCGGCAAGCTGGTGTATTTCATGACCGTGGAGAACGCGAAGTTCCGCAAGCCGGTGGTGCCGGGGGACCAGATGCGCGTGCACGTCGTGAAGGAGAAGCAGCGCGGCAATATCTGGAAATTCGCGGCCGAGGCGAAGGTTGACGGGAAGGTGGTGGCGGAAGCCACCTATGCCGCCATGATCCTCGACCGTTGAGCGCCTTGGACACCCTCTCCCGTCCGGGCATCGACCCGACCGCCAGCATCGCGCCCGGCGCGGTGATCGCCGAGGGCGCCGTCATCGGCGCCGGCTGCCGGATCGGCCCCTTCTGCTCGGTGGGGCCGGAGGCGGTGCTCGAGGACCGGGTCGAACTCGTCTCGCATGTCGTGGTCGATGGCGCGACGCGGATCGGCGCCGGCACCAAAGTGCTGGCCTTCTCCGCCATCGGGACCCCGCCGCAGGACCTGAAATACAAGGATGAGCCGACGCGTTGCGAGGTCGGGCCGGGCTGCCTGATCCGCGAGGGCGTGACGATCCACCGCGCCAGCGTCGGCGGCGGTGGCGTCACCACCGTCGGCGCCGGCTGCATGCTGATGGCCATGGCGCATGTCGCGCATGACTGCCGCGTCGGCGACGGCGTGATCCTGGCGAACAACGTCATGCTCGGCGGCCATGTCTGGGTGGGCGAGCACGCCTTCGTCGGTGGTGGGGCGGCCGTGCACCAGACGGTGCGGATCGGCAGGCTGGCGATGGTCTCGGGCCTTGCGGGCGTGACCAACGACATCCCGCCCTTCGGCTATGTCTTCGGCCTGCCGGCGCGGCTGGTCGGCTTCAACAAGATCGGGCTGCTGCGCCGCGGCGCGACCCGCGACCAGCTGCGCACCCTGCGGACCGCCAACAACCTGCTGTTCAAGGACCCCGGCGAGTTCGCCGCCAAGCTGGAGCAGGCGACGCAGCGCTGGCCGGACGAGCCCCTGGTGCAGGAGGTGATCGCCTTCGTCCGCGACAGTAGCCGGCGCCGCCAGCTGGTCCGCCCCGGCCGCATGGCCGCCCCCGAGCTTGGCGGCGTCGACGAGGAGAACGGGGACGGGGCGTGACGCGTCGCCCGGATCTCGTGATTTCCAAGGAGCCTTCGGCCCTTGGCGGGGAGGGTCCGGGCGGGGCTGAGCCCCTCCCGAGGCGATGGTGAGGAATCCTCTGGGCCTGCTGGCCGGGGGCGGCGATGTCCCGCTCCGCGTTGCGCAGGCCGCCCGCGCGGCGGGGCGCCCTGTGGCGGTGGTGGCGCTGGCAGGCTGGTCCGACCAGGACTGGCAGGACGTGCCGGTGTTGCGGGAGAGGGTGGGCGCCGCCGGCAGCATCCTCGGCTTCCTGCGCGAACATGGCTGCCGGCAGATCGTGCTGACCGGCCGGGCGCAGCGCCCGGGCTTCCTCTCCCTGCGCCCCGACGCGGTGGGCGCCCGGCTGCTGGCGAAGATCGGCCGGGCCTATTTCGCCGGCGATGACGGGCTGCTGCGGGCGGTGGCGCGGGTGCTGGAGGAGGAGGGGTTCGAGATCCTGCCGGCGCAGTCCCTGCTGCGCGACATCCTGCCGCAAGCCGGTCTGCTGACCGCCGCCGGGCCGGACGAAGCCGCGCGCGCTGACATCGCCCGCGCCGTCGCGGTGGTGCGGGCGCTGGGCGCGGTCGATGTCGGCCAGGGCGCGGTGGTGCAGCAGGGGCTGGTGCTGGGGGTGGAGGCGATCGAGGGCACCGATGCCCTGCTGGCGCGCTGTGCCGGATTGCGGCGAGAGGGGCCGGGCGGCGTGCTGGTCAAGCTGGTGAAGCCCGGGCAGGATCGCCGCCTTGACCTGCCCACCCTGGGGCCCGAGACAGTGCGCGGCGCCGTGGCGGCCGGCCTTGCCGGCATCGCCTTCGAGGCGGGCGGGACCATCCTGGTGGATCGCGCCGCAACGGTGGCGGCGGCGGAGGCGGCGGGGCTGTTCCTGCTCGCCCTGCGCCCCGAGGAATTCGAGGAGAGGACGCCATGAGCAAGTTCCTGCACACCATGATTCGCGTCGGCAACCTGGACCGCAGCGTGCAATTCTACACGTCGCTGCTGGGCATGAAGGAGCTGCGCCGCCGCGACGTGCCGGACGGCAAGTACACCCTCGCCTTCCTCGGCTATGGCGAGGGCAATGCCGAGGGCCAGGCGGAGATCGAGCTGACCTACAATTACGGCGTGGACAAGTACGAGCAGGGCAATGCCTTCGGCCATCTGGCGCTCGGCGTGCCGGACGTGGCGGCGGCCTGCGAGAAGGTCCGCACCGGCGGCGGCAAGGTGACGCGGGAAGCGGGTCCGGTGAAGTTCGGCACCACCATCATCGCCTTCGTCGAGGATCCGGACGGCTACAAGATCGAGCTGATCCAGCGCTGACCGGGGGCGTCGCCGGCCGCGCATGTCGGGCCTCCTCGACCCCTTCGGCCTGCTGCGCGACGCCGCCTATGGGGCGGAACGCTTCGGCCGTTCCCTGCTCGGGCAGGAACGCATCCGCCTGGCCGTCACCGGGCTGACGCGGGCCGGCAAGACCGTGTTCATCACCTCCCTGCTCGCCAACCTGCTGGCGGCGGGGCGCGGCCGCCGCACGCTGCCGGCGCTGGAGGCGGCGGCGGGCGGCAGGCTGCGCGGCGTGAAGGCGGTGGCGCCGGAGCTGCACGGCCTGCCGCGCTTCGACGTGGCGGCGCATGTCGCGGCGCTGGCCGCCAACCCGCCGGCCTGGCCGGCCCGCACCGACGACCTCTCCTCGCTCGAGCTCGTCCTGGAGCTCGACCGGCAGAGCCTTTTCGGCAGCGTCATGGGCCCGCGCACCATCACCCTGGAATTGCTGGACTATCCCGGCGAATGGCTGCTGGACCTGCCGATGCTGCGGCAGGATTTCGCCGCCTGGTCGCAGGCGACGCTGGCGCGGCTGCGCAGCGGGCCGCGCGCGGCGGAGGCGGCCCGGTTCTTCGCCTTCCTCGATGCCCTGCCGAACTACGCCCCCGCCGATGATTCGCTGATCAGGGAGGGCGCGGCGCTGTATCGCGACACGCTGCGCGGCTGCCGCGACAAGCTCGGCTTCCGTTTCCTGCAGCCCGGCCGCCTGCTGAACCCCGGCCCGCGCGGGGAGACGCCGCTGCTGTGGTTCTTCCCCGTGCCGCGCCTGCTGCAGGGCGAGCTGGCGGAGGCGATGGCCGAGCGCCACCGCGCCTATATCGAGGCGCAGCGCGAGGAATTCTTCGAGCCCTATTTCCGCCGCTTCGAACGCCAGGCGGTGCTGGTGGACGTGCTCGGCGCCCTGCATGCGGGGCGGGAGGCCTTCGAGGACACCGCCGATGCGCTGGCCGCCATCGCCGAGGCGCTGCGCTATGGCGGCGGCTGGCTGGACTGGCTGACCGGCGTCGGCGTGGACCGCGTCGCCTTCGTCGCCACCAAGGCCGACCATGTGCCGGCGCGGCAGCGCGATGCGCTCTCGGCCCTGCTGGGCCACCTCGTTGCGGCGCCGCAGGGCCGCGTCGCCAGCGCCGGCGTCGCCACCAGCGTGCATGCCCTTGCCTCCGTCCGCTGCACGGAAGACGACGTGGCGACGCTGGACGGCCGCCCGGTGGCGGCGGTGCGCGGCGTGCTGATGGAAAGCCGGCGCAGCGCCAAGGTCTATCCCGGCGAGATCCCGCTGCGGCCGCCCGAGCCCGGCTTCTGGGAGCACGGCTTCTTCGAGATGCCGGAATTCCAGCCGCCGCGGCTCGACCCCGCCGGGGGCGCCGGCGTTCCGCATCTCGGCCTCGACGCGCTGGTGGCGGCGCTGATCGGAGACAAGCTGTGAGCGACCCGAACGCGCCCCGCGGCCCGCGGGTGATCCTGGAGGAGGATACGCGGCCGGCCCAGCGCCTGGACTTCCAGTGGGAGCAGGCGGTGGTGCCGGTGGCGGAGCCCCGCCCCACCGTGCGCTGGTCCGGCATCGGCCGGGTGCTGGGCGGCGGCGCGCTGCTGATCGGCGGCATCACGCTGATCGATTCGGTGAATTTCGTCGTCGACCAGTTCGGCCGCGGCATGCTGGAAGGCGCGGCGACGCTCGGCGTGGTGGCCGGCGGCATCGCGCTGATCGGGTCCGGCGTCTGGCGGGAATTCCGCGGCCTCGCCTCCATCCGCAACGTCGACCAGGCGCGTGCCGCCTTCGCCCGCGGCGACCTGGCGACGGCGAAGGCGGAGGCGCTGCGCTGGGCCGCGACGGTGCCGGACGGCGCGGCGCTGGTCCCTGCCATCCAGGCGGCACGGACGGTGGACGAGCTGCAACTGGCCTTGCAGCCCTGCATGCAATCGCTGGAACAGCGCGCTGGCGCCCTGGGCCGCAGCGCCGCCATGCAGGCTTTCGCCGTCACCGCCATCAGCCCCTCGCCGGCGCTGGATGCGCTGATCTTCGCCTGGCGCGGGGTGCGGCTGGTGCGGCAGGTCGCGTCCCTGCACGGACTACGGCCCGGCCTGTTCGGCACGCTGGCGCTGCTGCGGCGCACGCTGTGGGATGCGGCGACGGTGGCGGCGACCGATGTGGTGCTGGATGCCGGGGCACGGGCGCTGCTCTCCAACCCGCTGCTGCAGCATGTGGCGGGGGAGGTGGGGGCGGGCGCCGTCGCGGTGCGGCGGATGCTGCGGCTGGCCAAGGTCTCGGCCGAGGCGTGCCGGATCACGCCGACACAGTAGATTTTCGTTTCTGTGTCGTATATGAGTCGCTTCCGCTTCAACGGAGGCGGCCATGTGGGTGGATCCCTCGGAGCGGTCGATACCAGTCGGGCGGCGATCCTCCGGCGGCGTGCCATGGGCCTGGGTCGTGCTGGGCATCGTGCTGACGCTGGTGGCCGGCGGGATGGCGATGCTGCTGCGGCAGGGCATGCCGGCGCCGGCCCCGCCGCAGGCTCCCCCGCAGGCGGCTGCGCCCGCCGCGCCGGAGCCGCCCTCCGCCCTGCCCGCGGCGACGCTTCGCCGCCTGGCACCAGCGGCCCGGCAGCTTGCCGACCGCCTGGCCGAGGAGCCGTGCAACCGCACCGTGGCGCTGGACCTCGCCCAGGCGCTGAACCAGGCGGCCGAGTACCGCGCCATGCTCATCGTGGAAGCGGCGGCGCGCGAGCGCTGCGGGCTGGACGAAGCGCTGCTGCACCCGCGGCTGCAGGCGCAGCTCCTCTCGGCCGATCTGGCCGGCGCGGCGCGAACGGCCGATGAGCTGGTGGAGCGCTATCCCGCCGATCCGCAGGCCTGGGGCTGGCGGGCCGAGCTGCGGGAGAAGGCCGGCGACTGGACGGCCGCGGCGCAGGACTGGCGGCAGGCGCTCGGACGCTTCGCCGATCCGGGCAATGTTGCCCTGTCCACCTACTACTCGCTGGCGCGGGCGGAGGCGCGGGCCGGGCGGCCCTGCGACGCGCTGCTCACCCTGCGCGACTTCGTCGCTTTCGACCCGGTCCAGCGCCGAACGCAGCAACTGGGCACGCTGATGCGCGACTGGCGGCAGCAGGGCGGCTGCCCGGCGCCCTTCGGCAGCGGCGGCGCCGAGCTTCGCTACGATGCGCGCGCCGGCGCCGTCATCGTCCCGGCCGAGTTCGACGGCACGCCGGCGCGCGTCATCCTCGACACAGGCGCCACGCGCACCACCCTGACCACCGCCTTCGCGGCCCGCATCGGCCTGCGGCAGGACCGGTCGGATGGCGCGCTGGTCGGGACGGCGAGCGGCACGGCCTGGGTGGCCGGCGGGCGGGTGCGGCGCATCGCCGTGGGCGGCGCCGTGGCGCATGACGTGCCCGTGCATGTGCTGGTGGAGTCGAAGGCCGCGCTCGGCCCCGGCGTGGATGCGCTGCTCGGCCTGTCCTTCCTCGGCAATTTCAGCCTGCAGCTCGGCAACGGCGTGCTGGAGCTGCGGCCGCTGCCATGAGGCCGGGCCGGCGGAGGGCGGGACGGGTGGCCGTGTCGCCCCCGGTCGGCGCACCCCGCCGCAGGCCGCAGTTCGCGGCATGGGTCCGCGCGTTCCCGCCCTGCCGCGATCGGCCAGACCAGATCCCGATCAGGTGGAATCACCTGAGAGGGTGACGATGCTCGTGGATTCAAATGACTAGAGCGGTTGCCGTGAGCCATGGCGAACGGCAACCGCTCTAATCCAGCCTGATGCCGGCCTTGCGGATCACCTCGCGCCATTGCGCGGTCTCGCGGCGGATCAGGGCGCCGTAATCGGCCGGGCTGCTGGCGACCACGGCATAGCCCTGCGCCTCCAGCTTCTGCCGCAGCGGCGGCTCGCGCGCCGGGGCGAGCAGCAGGGCGTGCAGGCGATCGACCAGCGGCGCCGGCACGCCGGCGGGCACCACATAGCCCCAGAGCCCCACCAGATCCACCGCGGGGAAGCCAGCCTCCGCCGCCGTCGGCACCTCCGGCAGCAGCGGGGTGCGGGTGGCGCCCGTCACCGCCAGCGCCCGCAGCCGTCCCGCCTGCACATGCCCGAAGGAGGAGGAGAGGGCGGCGAAGCCATAGGGCGTCTCGCCCGCGACCAGGCCGGCGATCTGCGGCCCGCCGCCGCGATAACCGACCGGCGTCACCTCCACGCCCGCCGCCTGCTGCAACTGGATGACCTGCAGGTGCGATGGCGTGCCGATGCCGCCGTGCGACAGGCCGAGGCCCGGCCTTGCCCGCGCCTCCGCGATCATGCCGCCCAGGTCGCGCGCCGCGGCGCCGGGCGCCGCCAGCAGCAGGCCGGGCGTGGTGACGGCGAGGCCGAGCGGCTGCAGGTCGCGTTCGGCATCGTAGGGCAGCCGGTCGCCCAGCAGGCCGGGGTTGACCAGCAGGGCGTTGTCGTTGCTGCCGATGGTGTAGCCATCCGGCGCCGCGGTCGCCACCGCCTGGGTGCCGGGCACGCTGGCGCCGCCGCCGCGGTTCTCCACCAGGAAGGACTGGTTGGCGAGTTCCGAGGCGTGCTGCGCCAGGATGCGCGAGACGATGTCGCTCGACCCGCCCGGGCCGTAGGGCACGATGATGCGCACCGGCCGCGCCGGGAAGCCGGGCGCTTGCGCCCGCGCCGCGGCCGGCAGCGCAAGGGCGCCGAGCAAGGCGCGCCGGCGCATCGCGTCAGCCCTCCAGCCGGACATTGGCGATGCGCGCCACCTCGCGCCATTGCGCGATCTCGCGGCGCACGAAGGCGCCGAACTCGTCCGGCGTGCCGGGCGCCACGGTCGCGCCCAGTTCCAGGAAGCGGGCGCGGATGGCGGCCTCCGACAGCACGGCGTTCAGGTCGGCATTCACCTTGCGGGTGATGGTCTCCGGCAACCCCGCCGGCCCGACCAGGCCGGTCCAGCCATAGGCGCCGTAGCCCGGCGCCACCGTCTCGGCGATGGTCGCCACTTCCGGCAATTGCGGCGCACGATCGGGCGTCGTCACCGCCAGGGGGATGATCTTGCCGGCCTGGATATGCGGCAGGGAGGAGGTGACGCTGTCGAACATCAGCGGCACGGTGCCACCCAGCAGATCGGCCATGGCCGGGCCGCTGCCGCGGTAATGCACCATGTTGAAGCGGGTGCCGGTGCGGTGGCTGAACAGCTCCGCCGACATGTGCTGGCTGGTGGCCGGGCCGGCGGTGGCCAGGTCGATGCCGCCAGGAGCCGCCTTCGCCGCCGCCACCAGCGCCTGCGCCGTGCGATGCGGGAAGGACGGGTGCGCGACGATCAGCAGCGGCAGCACCGCGACATTGCCGATGAAGGTGAAGTCCCGCTCGGCATCATAGGGGATGCGCGGCAGGACGGAGGGGTTGACGGAGAGCGTGCCGGAGGTGCCGGCGGTCAGCGTATAGCCATCCGGCGCGGCGCGGGCACCGGCCTCCAGCCCCGGGGCGCCGGCGCCGCCGCCCCGATTCTCCACCACCACGCGCTGCGGCCAGCGCCGCGACAGCTCATCGGCCAGCACGCGAGTCAGGATGTCGGCGGCCTGGCCAGGCGGGAAGGGCACGATGATCTTCACCGGCTTCTCCGGCCAGGGCGCCTGCGCGCGCCCGATGGCCGGCATCGCCAGCGCCGCGCCCAGCAGCGCGCGGCGCCGGGTCACGCCACCTGCTCCGCCAGCCGGTCCAGGTGGGTGGCGGTGTCGCCGAACAGATGCTCGATCACCATGACGCGGCGGAAGAAATGGCCGACAGCGTATTCCTCCGTCATGCCGATGCCGCCATGCAGCTGGACCGCCTGCTGGGAGACGAAGCGGCCGGCCTGTCCGACACCGACCTTGGCCATGGAGATGTGGCGGGCGCGCTCCGCGGCGTCCTCCTCCTCCAAGGACATCGTGGCGAGCATGGCCATGGACCGGCCCTGCTCCATCGCCACCAGCATCTCGGCGGCGCGGTGCTGCAGCGCCTGGTTCTCGCCGATTGGCTTGCCGAACTGCACGCGCGTCTTCAGGTAGTCCAGCGTCATGGCGTGCATGGTCTCCATGGCGCCGATGACCTCGGCCGCGGTCGCGGCGATGCCGGCCTCCACTACCCGCTGGATGACGGGCAGGGCGGCGTCCTGCAGGCCGAGCAGCGCCTCCCGCGGGACCTGCACGGCGGAGAGCGAGAGCTCCGCCGCCTCCGTGCCGTCGCGCAGCCGGTAGCCGCGGCGGGCAAGGCCCGGGGCATCCGCATCCACCAGGAACAGGCTCAGCCCTTCCGCCTCGGCTCGGCTGCCGCCGGTTCGGGCGCTGACGACCAGCTTGTCCGCCGTCGCGCCGTGCAGCACCACGCTCTTCGCGCCTTCCAGCAGGAAGCCGCCGCCCTGCGGCTTCGCGGTGGTGAGCACATCGGTGATGTCGTAGCGCGCCTGCCTTTCGTAATGCGCGAAGGCGAGCCGCAGCGAACCCGCCGCGACCTCGGGCAGGATCTCGCCCTGCTGCGCCGCGTCGCCGGCCAGCCGCAGCGCGGTGCCGCCCAGCACCACCGTGGCCAGGTAGGGTTCCAGCACCAGGTGCCGGCCGAAGGCCTGCATCAGCAGCATGACATCCACGGCGCCGCCGCCGAAGCCGCCATGCTCCTCGGCGATCGGCAGGCCGGTCAGGCCCAGCTCGGCGTATTTCTGCCAGAGCGTCTCGCTCCAGCCCTGCTCGGTCTTCAGCAGCGCCTTGCGCTGCTCGAAGGAATAGCTGTCGGACAGCAGGCGGGCGACGCTGTCGGTCAGCAGGCGCTGGTCGTCGGTGAGGTCGAAATCCATCTCAGAGCCCCAGCACGGCCTTGTTGAGGATGTTCTTCTGGATCTCGTTGGTGCCGCCATAGATCGAGGCGGCACGCAGCATCAGGTAGTTCGGCGCCATCTGCGGCGCCCAGTCGGGGCCGATGGCGGGCTCGTTCGCCAGCGCCGCCAGCTCCTGCTGCCAGACCGGCATGGCCTGCGGGCCGCCGACATCCATCACCAGCTCGCTGCTGGCCTGCAGCAGCTCCGTCCCCTTGATTTTGAGCACGGAGGACAGCGGGTCGGGCCGGTTGCCGCCGGCCTTGGCATAGGCCGAGACGACGCGGAGCTGGGTGATCTCCAGCGCCTTCATCTCCACCTCGATCTGGGCGACGCGCTGGCGGAAGGCCTTGTCCTCGATCAGCGGGCGGCCGTTCATCCGGACCTCCTTCGCCACCTCCTTGGCGAAGCGCACGCGCTCCTTGCTCTTGCCCAGGCGGGCGATGCCGGTGCGCTCATTGCCCAGCAGGTACTTGGCCACCGACCAGCCCTTGTTCTCCTCGCCGACCAGGTTCCCGACCGGCACCCGGACATCGGTGAAGAACACCTCGTTCAGGTGGTGGCTGCCGTCGATGGAGATGATCGGCCGCACCTCGATGCCAGGCGTCCTCAGGTCGATCAGCAGGAAGGAGATGCCGTCCTGCCGCTTGGCGGCCTGCGGGTTGGTGCGGACCAGGCAGAAGCACCAGTCGGCATTGTGCGCCGTGCTGGTCCAGATCTTCTGGCCGTTCACCACGTAGTGGTCGCCGTCGCGCACCGCGGCGGTGCGTAGGCTGGCGAGGTCGGAGCCCGCGCCGGGCTCGGAGAAGCCCTGGCACCACCAGTCATCGAGGTTGGCGGCGCGCGGCAGGAAGTGCTTCTTCTGCGCCTCGGTCCCGAACTGGATCAGGACGGGGCCGAGCATGGTGATGTTGAAGGAGAGCAGCTCGGGCGCCGGCGCCGAGAGGTTCTCCTCAAGGAAGATCATGCGCTGGATGGGCGTCCAACCCGGTCCGCCCCATTCCGTGGGCCAAGAATAGGCCGCCCAGCCGCGCTCGTTCAGGATGCGCATCCAGGCGATGGTGTCCTGCTTGCGCGGCGGGTGGCCCAGCCGCATGCGTTCGCGGATCTCGCGCGGGAGATGATCCCGGATGAAGGCGCGCACCTCCTCGCGGAAGGCCGCTTCCTCGGGCGTGAAGCGCAGGTCCATGCCGCGTTTCCTCCTGATGTCGTTGGCCGAAAGTGTGACCCTGGCCGGGGCGGGCGGCAAGCCTGCTGCCCGGGCATGGTCCCCAGCGGCACGATCCCGCGCCCTGTCCCGCCGCCCCCGGCTGGCGCAGAGTGCCGGCGGCAGGAAGGGCAGGGAGGGCCGCGATGGGCCAGTCGAACACGGTGCGGGTGGCGGTGCTGCCCGGCGACGGCATCGGGACGGAGGTGACGGAGGCGACGCTGGCGGTGCTGGAGCCGCTGGCGAAGCGCCATGGCATCGGCATCGCGACCGAGACCCTGCCGGCTGGCGCCTTCCACTACCAGGCGACCGGCGACGGGTTTCCCGAAGCCAGCTTCCGCGCCGCGGCCGCCGCCGATGCCATCCTCCTCGGCGCCATGGGCTGGCCCGGCATCCGCCAGGCGGACGGGACCGAGATCGCCCCGCAGCTCGACCTGCGCTTCCGGCTCGGATTGTACGCCGGCGTGCGGCCGGTGCGGGCCATCCCCGGCGTGCCGGTCGCGCTGGCCGATCCGCGCGCGCGGGGGATCGACCTGGTGCTGATCCGCGAAAGCACGGAAGGGTTGTTCCACTCCCGCGGGAAGGGGCTGGTGACGGAGGAACTGGCGGAGGAGACGCTGCGCATCACCCGGACAGTGACCGAGAAGCTCTCCCGCTTCGCCTTCCGCCTCGCGCAGCGGCGCAGCGCACAGCGCGGCCGGCCGGGCAAGGTGACGCTGGTGGACAAGGCCAATGTCTTCCGGGCCTTCGCCTTCATGCGGTCGGTCTTCGACGGCGTGGCGGCGGAGTTCCCGGGGGTGGGCAGCGGCCACCACTATGTGGATGCGATGGCGCTCGACCTGGTCCGCAAGCCCTGGGAGTTCGACGTGCTGCCGACCGAGAACATGTTCGGGGACATCCTGTCCGACCTCGGCGCCGGGCTGGTGGGCGGCATGGGGTTTTCTCCCTCCGCCGATATCGGCGACGAGCATGCGGTGTTCCAGCCGGCGCATGGCACCGCGCCGGACATCGCCGGTCAGGGGATCGCCAACCCGACCGCGACGCTGCTCTCGGCGGCGATGATGCTGGACTGGCTGGCCTCCCGCGGGGCGGGGCAGGGCTTCGCGGATGCGGCGACGGAGCTGGAAGGCGCGGTGGACCGGGCCTTCGCGGCGGGGCTGCGGACGGCCGATATCGGCGGCAGGGACGGGACCGTGGCGACGGCGAAGGCCGTGCTGGCGCGGATCGGCGGATGACCGCGGCGCGGCGGAGGAGGCGGGGGGCGTGATCACGCGGCGGGGCCTGCTGGACGGCATCGCGGCAGCGGGCGGGGCGCGGGCGGCCATCGCGGCGCTGGCGGCGCTGGGCGGGCTGCCGGCAACCCCCGCCGCGGCCGCCCCGCC
>NZ_SMOA01000150.1 GCF_004353985.1 Paracraurococcus ruber
AGTTCGCCTGCGTGGAGCGGCTGGCCTATGGCCCGGACGGCACGCTGGAGCATCCGCGCCTGCTCGACACCTACCGGCGGCGGGCAACGGCCTCAGCGGAGTTTTCCGGGACATCGGAGGAACGCGAGCGCAGCATCACGGCGCATTACGACGTCATCCTGGCCGCCGTCGCCGCCGGGCGGGAGGAGCTCGTCCGGCTGCACCGGGGACGGCAGATCGACGACGAGACGCTGCACAACCTGGAACGCGACCTCGACCTCGAGGAACTCATCGCCATCGCCGCGAAGAGTGGCGCCGATCCGTGATGCGGATCTTCTGGCGCTCGCTGGGCTGACCTCGCCTCGGCCGCGACTAATCACGGAGATGCCCTGCGGACCGCTCCACCTGTCATGCCGGCGGACATTGCCGGCGCATGCCGGCGCGGCCGGAGACTGGGCGTTTGGAGGCGCCGTCGCAGCGACGCTGCTGTTCGGTTCGGCGGCGGGTGCAGGTCTCCATGGAACGTTGGTCTTGCAGCCGACCGCTGGTCGTTGCATTAAGAGCAACCCGATGGAGCTTCGCTTGCATGCTCGACGCACCCGTGACGCCGCCAACGTCTGAGCAACCCACGTCGGGAACACGCCACAAACCTTGGCCAGGAGTGTCAGGATGCGAGGCGTCGCATTCAACAGAAACCATGAAACAGGCTCGATAATCTTCAACGCCGAAGAGCCCCGGTAGGTCACTGCCCGCGGGCAGCGACGCCTCCGCCCTGTCTCGTGGCGTGGCCATGTGGCCGCGAATGATCAACCTGGAATCACTGGAGGAGCGCGCCATGGCGCAGATCAACGGCGCCGTTGGCGCGGACGTCCTTGCGGGTACGGCAAGTCCCGACACAATCACCGGTGGTCGTGGTGTCGACACGCTGACCGGAGGTGGTGGAGCAGATACCTTCGTATTCGCGGCAGGCGATGGCGGCAACACCGAACCGCATGACGTGATCACGGACTTCCGGGTCGGCGAGGACCGCTTGCAGGTTGCAGGCGGGATCACCGGTACAGAGCGGGCGAGCAATGGCACATACGTCCACTACGCCACGAACTCGCTGTGGGACACGAACTGGGTTCTCCTGCGGGACGTGTCGAACCCCGACATTGCGAAGCTGACCAACCCCGGCGCAGGTGGCGTGGATAGTGGCGGGAACGCCCCGCCGCCGGCCGTTGGGTCAGGGCCGAGTGCTGGCAATGACCGGATCAACGGCACATCCGGAGCGGACAGGATCGAAGCCGGGCGCGGGGCCGACACGATGACCGGCGGAGGTGGTGCGGACCAGTTCGTCTTCAGCATCGGCGATGGCGGCGCCAATGAGCCGCATGACACGATCACCGACTTCGAGGTGGGCGTCGATCGGCTCGTCGTGCCTGGCGGCATCACCGGCACGGAGCGGGTCAGCACCGGCACCTATGTCCACTATGGCACGCCCAATCTGGGCGATACGAACTGGGTCCTCCTGCAAGGCGTGGTCAATCCGAACCTCGCCAGGCTGACCGACCCGGGGGCTGCCAGTGGGGGTTCTGGCGGCGGCGGCACTGCCGTGCCCAATCCTCCTGCGGCGCCAGTCGGAGGTGGCAACCTGCCGACGCACCGGGTGGTCTATGACGAGGATTTTGCAGGCAACCTCGGCAGGTTCACCAACCTCTGGGGCGTGGTCGATAGGACGCCGGACGGTGCCATCGAACTCACATCGCGGGCCGGCACGTGGAACGACAGCGGCCTGATGATGCAGAGCGCCGACAGCTTCGGATATGGGCTCTACGAGTTCACGCTGCGGGTCAACAAACCAGAGCCGGGTGGATACGCGCTGACATGGCCCGCCAACAATGTGTGGCCCGGTCCCGAACTGGACGTTGTCGAGTTCTTTTCCGGTGGCGAGCCCTACGGTACCATTCACTGGCGTGGCGGCGACGGCTCCAACCAGTATCAGGCGTATGGCTTCGGCCGGGACATCGACCCGCGGCAGACCCATACCTATGCGATGAACTGGCAACGCGGGTACATCGACTTCTATGTGGACGGACGGTTTGAGGTCCGCGCCACCGAGCACGTCCCACTGAGCGCGGCCGATGGTGGGCTGAATGCGACACCGGGCTTTGGCGTGCAGACATGGTGGAATGTCGACCGCCAGGGCGGAACCGACTACGTCCTGATCGCCGAGCACTTCAGCTATAGCGTTGTGGGGTAAAGGAGCAGGCGACCGAGGGCCGTGCGGCAGAACGGCGCGGACCATCTCTCCTGGCACTGATGCTACGATGCCGACCATCGTCGGCGAGCATCACCCCGCCGGCAGGCCGGCTTGGGCCTCGTGAGAACCGGTTCTGGCGTTAGCGCGACCTGATGCTGCGGGGATCGCCGAACCCCGCCCTCGGCCCGCCGCTGCGGACGCTGCGCGGCGTGGCGCTGCCCCTGCTGCCGCTGCTGGCGACGCTCGGGTCGATCTGTCTCGGCCTCGCCAGCGTGACGGAAAGCGCGGCGGTCGGCGCCGGCGGGACGCTGCTGGCGGTCTGCGCGCGGGGCGGGTTCCGCTGGCGGCTGGTGCGGGACGCGCTGGCCCAGACCATGGGCGCCTGCGGCATGGTGACGTTGCTGGTGCTGGGCACCGATGCGCTGGTCGGCGTCTACAACCTGCTCGGCGGCATCGACTCCCTGAAGGCGCATCTCGGCAGCCTGCCCTTCCCGCCGCTGGGCGTCATCCTGCTGCTGGTGCTGGACTTCTTCATGGACTGGGACGCCATCCTGCCGCTGACGGCACCGGTCTTCGTCCCCACCATCGTCGCACTGGGCTACGACCCCGTCTGGTTCGGCGTGCTGTTCGACATGGCGATGCAGATCGCCTACCTGACGCCGCCCTTCGCACCGGCCTGCTTCTACCTCAAGTCGGGGGCCCCGCCGGGCATCAGCCTGGACGAGATCTTCGCCGCCATGTGGCCCTTCATCGGGCTTGAGACGGCGGAAGCGCTGTTCCGCGCCTGCGACGCGAACGGGATGGTGCCGTTGGTGCGCGCACCGGGGCTCGACCCGCGCTGGATCGGCCGCGCGCTGGATGCGGGCGCGGCGGCGGTGAGGGTGCCCGGCATCGGCAGCGCGGTCGGGGCCGCGGCGGCCGTCGCCGCCACGCGCTTCGTGCCGTCCGGGACGCGCGGCGCCTGCCCCTGCATCCGCGCCGGCGGGCATCTCGTGCGCGACTGCCGCGGCTTCGAGGCCGCGGAAGCAGCGAAGGGCGCCATCGCGCTGGTCGAGACGCGGGCCGGGCTGGTGCATATCGAGGCGATCTGCGCCACGCCGGGCCTGCTTGTGCTGCTCATCGGGCCTTTCGACCTTTCGGTCTCGCTCGGCCTGCGGATCTTCCTCGCCACCGCGGACAAGATCATGCTGACGAGTGCCGCGGCGAAGTGCCGCGCGATGCTGGTGTGATCGCGGACGCCATCCGCGCTGCCGCCCTGGCCGGATCGCCTGCGCCCGGCGCAACGACGGGCGCGCATGCGCCGATCCGGGATCCGCGTCGGCGCGAGCGCGCTGGAGGTGCCTGACCGGAGGCATGCCGCGGCCATGGCGACCGTCGGTTGCTTATCGGGGGGGCTGGCTGGCGAGCATCCCGACCGGGACGGTCCCGCGCCCGGTCGGCGATGCGGGGCCGGAAGGCCTGATCAGCGCCATCGCGGTGGCGGGTGCGGTCGGCCACGGGGTCGTGTGGGCGACCGTGGCCCCCTGACGTTGGGCCCGAAGCCGCCTGCGCGGGGAACCTCGGCGCTGGCCCTTGGCGGGCACCCCGCCGGACCAGGATGGCATGGCATTGGCCATGGCTGCCTGGTGCGCACCGGCGTCATGCGGGGCAGCCGCGGACTGCCCGGGGCCCGCCTTACCGCTCGCCCGCCTCCTGGCCGCCAGCCGATGCGAGGGACGCGATCAGCAAGGCCTTCAGCCGGCGAACGGGTGGCCGCTGGGCGACCTCCGGGCGGGCGACGAACCAGTAGCTCCAGCCCCTGCGACGGCCGAAGCGCCGCGGATGAATGGCCACGAGCGTGCCCGCCGCCAGCCGATCGGCAACCACGATCTCCGGCGCATAGGCAAGGCCGTGCCCGGCTTCGGCGGCTTGCAGCGCGGCGTCGAAGGAGTCGAGGCGCACGTCGCGCAGCGGCTGCGGCGGCACCCCGAGCCGCTGCAGCACCTCCGCCCAGAAGCGGGGAGCGAGGGTGATGGACAGCAGCGGGCCCGCAACGATCTCATCCGGCGCCAAGGCCGCCCGGCCGGCCAGGCGCGCCGGCGCCGCGACCAGGACGAGGGGCGAGGTCGCCAGCGCCTCGGCGACCAGGCGCCCGGATGGCCGCGGCCCCAGGCGGATGGCGACGTCGCAGGCGCCGCCCTCGATATCGGCGGCGGCGGCGGTGCCCTCGATGTCCAGGTCGATCCCCTCGGCCCGCAGCGTGGCCATGGCAGGCACCAGCCAGCGTGCGGCGAAGCTCGGTGTGGCAGATACCACCAGGCGGCCGCGTGGCGCCTGCGCCGCGGCATAGGCCACGGCGATGCGGCGGAACCCCTCCCCGAGCGCGTCCGCCAGGGTCCGGCCAGCCTCCGTCAGCGCCACCCGCCGGTGCAGCCGGTCGAACAGCGCGACGCCGAGCGAGGCTTCGAGTTGCCGGACGTGATGGCTGACGGCCGAGGGCGTCAGCCCGATCTCCGCGGCGCCGGCCTGGAAGCTGCCATGACGCGCTGCCGCCTCGAAGGCACGGAGCGCAAGGAGCGGCAGCCCGCCCAGGCTGGCATGAACCGGGCTCATCCGAGACCGAGGATATTCGTTTGCCGGCCGAAGCGCCAGCCGATCTGCTCGGCACCACCCAGACGGTGCGCGCCATGCCCCTTCCCCACACCGCGGATGCCGGTCGTCCCGCTCCGCCACTGCTGGAACGCCTCGACGAGGGACTCTGGCGGGCCAGCGACCATGCCCGAGGCCCCTTCGCCGGCGTGCAGGGCGGCATCGTCGCGGCGCTCATGGCGACGGAGATCGAGGCCGTGGCACCCGCCGCGTTCCGGCCGCTGGCGGTGCGCGCCGATCTCCTCAAGCCCGTGCCGCCCGATGTCCCGCTCCGCATCCGCGTCGCGCCGGTGCAGGCGGGGCGCCGCATCGCGGTCTTCGACGCCACCCTGGAGGCGGCAGGCCAGCTCAAGGCGCGCTGCGCGCTGACCCTGGCCAGCGAGGTGGCGGTGCCGGGCCTGGCCACCGACCATGAGTCCCACCCCGCCGCCGCGCCGGCGATCGATCCGATGGACCTGCCGCCCCGCAGCGTCCGCGCGCCGGAGGGGGGCGCCTGGCTGATGGATGTCCTGCAGCCCCGGCTGGCACCCGACGGGTCCGTCTGGTTCCGCTGGCAGGCGCCGATGCTGCCGGGGGTCTCGGCCTTCACCGCCGCGCTGCCGCCGGCCGATTTCGCGCATGGCCTGGCCAGGGCCGGGCTGCCGGGTCCCGCGCCCGTCGCCGGCTTCCCCAACCCGGACCTGACCGTGCACTTCGCCAGGCCGCCGCAGGGCCCATGGATCGGCGTGCGGCCGGCGGCGCGCTGGCAGCGCAGCGGCCTCGGGCTCCGCCATGGCGACCTGCTCGACCGCGGGGGCGCCTTCGGCCGCGTCGCCATGGGCGTGGTCCTGATACCGTGAGCCGGTTCGCACCCCGCTCGCCTCCGATGCTCATGCTGGCGGCGCTGTTGCTGAACCTGGTCGGCTTCGCCAATTACGCCGCGGTGCTGCCCGATCTCCGCGCCACCACCGGGCTGACGGAGGTCCAGGCGGGCCTCGCCGGCGGCGCCTTCTTCCTGGCCTATGCGATCGGCTCGCCGGTCTTCGCGGGGCTGACCGACACGCGCGATGCGCGGCGCCTCTACCTGCTGGGCACGGGTCTTGGCGTGACCGGCGGGCTGCTCTTCCCCTGGGTGGATGACGGCTTCGGCGCGCTGCTGACCGCCCGGATCCTCACCGGCCTCGGCATGGCCGGCACCTACATGCCGGGCCTGCGATTGCTGATCGAGACGCTGCCGCCGGCCGGACAGCAGAAGGCAGCGGGGGACTACGTGTCCGGCCTCACGCTCGGGCTGTCGACATCCTTCGCCGTCTCCGGAAGCCTGCAATGGCTGTTCGGCTGGCCCGCCGCCTTCCTCGGCGCCGCGGTGGCGGCGGCCATCGCCGGCATGCTGGTCGGCAACGCCATGCCGTCGCCGCCCCGAAGCACGGCCCGGCCGGGCGGCCTGTTCGGCCGGCTGCGCCAGGCGGCGCGTGGCCCCGGACGGGGGCTGGTGCTGGTCGCCGCCTTCGGCAACAGCTGGGAGGGCATGGCCTTCCGCACCTGGCTCGTGGCGCTGCTCGGCTTCTCGGTCAGCCTGCCGGGCAACGAGGCCTATGGCGCCCTGAATTTCGCCCTTGTCACCGCCATCATCGGTCCGGTCGCCATGCCGATCAGCGCCCTGGTGGCACGGCGGGCCGAGGCCGGGCGGCGCCATCGGGTGATCGCCTGCGCGGCGAGCTCGGCCGTGGTCGTCGGCGTCGTGCTCGCGGCGGCGATGGCATCGCCCCTTCCGGTCGTGCTCATGCTGAGCATCGTCTATGCCTGCGCCATCTTCTCCGATGCGGGGGCGCTGACGCCGGCCATGCTGGTGCGGGTCGCTCCGGCCGAGCGCGGAGCCGCCCTGGCCCTCGTCTCGGCGGCGGGCAACCTCGCCGCCTTCGCCTCGACGATCGCCTTCGGCCTCGTCCTGCACCTCGCCGGCGGGGCGGCCTCGGCCGATGCCTGGCGGATCGCCATCCTCACCACCGCCGCCGGCTCGGCCGTCACGGCCGTGGCCATGTTCCGGCTCGACCGCCGGGCCGCGGCGTGAGCCGGTTGGAGACCCCAGGATGACGGAATCGGCGCTGATCGACCTGCTGGTGGCGGCGCGGCGCGAGGCGCGGCAGATCCCGCTGCCAGCCGCCCTGGTCCCGGCGACGCCCGAGGCCGGCTACCGCGTGCAAGGCGAGGTCGCGGCCCGGCTGGGATGGGAGCCGCTGGGCTGGAAGATCGCCGGCACGACGGCGTCGGTGCGGGCGAGGTTGGGCCTAGCCGGCCCGATCTATGGTCGCACCTTCCGGCGCTTCGCCCATCCCTCACCTGCCAGCCTCCGCCATGGCGACCTGCTCGACCCGCTCGTGGAATGCGAGGTCTTCGTCACCCTGGCGCGTGACCTGCCGGCCCGCGAGCACCCCTGGACCTGGCCGGAGGTGGTGGACGCGGTTGCGACCGTGCATGCCGGCATCGAGGTTGCCGAATGCCGCTACCCCATGGCGCAACTGCCGCCCCTGCCGGCGATCCTCGCCGATGGCAGCGCCTCGGGGCGCTACGTCTTCGGCGACCCGATCCCCGGCTGGCGAGCGGGCCTGCGCGACCTGGCGGTGACGCTGGAGGTGGATGGCACGGTCCGGCGCCGGGGCCTGGGCACGGAGGTGATGGGCGATCCGCTGGTGCCGCTTCTCTGGCTTGCCGAGGAACGCCGGCGCCTGGGCGATGGCCTTCGCGCGGGGGAGACCGTCTCCACCGGCTCCACGACCGGCATGCTTCCGGTCCGCGCCGGCGAGACCGTTCGGGCGAACTTCGGCGACGCCGCGGACGTACGGATCCGGTTCGAAGCCGGATGACGGGTGGGCCTTGGACCGATCGCCCTTGGGCCGGGCATTGCCGCTTCGGCAGGACCGGCCACCCGCGACGGCGCCGCCCCGGCTGCGCCAACCGAATGGCGGGACCGGCGCTTCATCCATCGCCCGAGAGCGCTGCGAACCACGCGGCATAGGGCGAATTCCGCGCGAGGTGCCTGTTGAAGTCCGGCGCGCCATCGTCCCACCAGACTGGTCCCCGCTCACCCAGCGCGATCTTCGCGGCATCCACCTGCGCCCGCGCGGCCTCGCGCGCGGCATCGTCGCCGGCGCGCATGGCCTGCTGCTTGCTCCGCCGGGCCGCCATCAGCGCCGCGATCAGTCGGGTGCGTTGCGCATCGGCCAGGTTTGGATTCGCGCAGCGCCAGAGACGGCCGCGCACGACGAAGTACCGGCCATCCGGCGTCACCGGGTACGTCACGGCCCGACCCGTCCCGCCAGACGCTGGCCGACGCGCATCGCGCAGCCTCCACAGCCGTACATGGCCCGGATCCCGTCGTGGCGGCACTGCGCCATCAGGGTGCCATCACGCCCACCGAAGCCTTGCCGTTCCATCATGACACCGGCCCCCGGCCCATCCGTGGCGTCCGCGCCCAGGCCCGGAAGCCTTGATGCCGGCGCCCGCCCTCCACCGGCCCAGGCTGCGCGGCACGCATTCGGTGCCGCGCTGGTGGTCGCGAGGCCGCATTCCGGGCAGGTCTGCGGCACACCAAGCCATTGCCGAAATCCTCGCCCCCACGAGCCAGATGTCCAACGCCCAACCGACCCGGTCCCCGGCTTGCGGCCTTCGCGGGTCCGGGATGTGCCCGGCACCTGTCGCACCCTTCCGCAAGCCGATCGCAGCGCGCCATCTGCCACCCGGGGTGAGCGGCATCCTGGCCGCCAGCGTAAGCGCAACCGCTGCATCCCGGCAGACTGGCCATTCCTTCATCGCACCGCTTGCGCGACTTCGGGCAAGCGCGGAACATCGTCAAGCTGGCGGGCCGGTCCGTGTGCCCGGCCCGCGCCCTTTTCCGCACAAGCATTCTCTCTATCAGCACTGGCATTTGGCCGCGGCGGCAAATCGCAAGCAGGACCATCATTCCGCGCCGGCCACCGAATTTCCGGGAGGCAACGCCATGGTTACGACACGCTTCACGAGGCTGATCGGGTGTGCACTGCCGATACAGCAAGCCGGCATGGGTTCCGCCTCCCCACCCGAGTTGGTCGCAGCCGTTTCCAATGCCGGGGGCCTCGGCATGCTTGGGACCGCACGTGCCGGCTTGACTGCGGAAACCCTGCCCGTCCTCCTGGATCAGGTCATGGCCCTGACCAGCAGGCCCTTCGGCGTCAACATCATTGTGTCACCGATCCATCTGGCCGGTCAGACCAACCGCCCACCGCTCGATCTTCGTATCGTCACGCGGGCTGCCCGCAGGGCAAAGGTCGTCGAGTTCTTCTATGGCGAACCCAATCAACGACTCGTCGACATGGCCCACGAGGAGGGGGCGCTCGTCGGTTGGCAGGTCGGCTCCCGCGCTGAAGCCATCGCCGCCGAGACAGTGGGATGCGACTTCATCATCGCCCAGGGCGTCGAGGCCGGCGGCCATGTCCGCGGCACCATCGGCACCTTCACCTTGCTCGGCGAAGTCCTGGACGCCGTCAGCCTGCCGGTGCTGGCGGCGGGCGGGATCGGGACACGCCGGGGCGTGGAAGCCGCCTTGGCCGCAGGAGCGGATGGCGTTCGCGTCGGCACACGGTTCGTCGCCACGACGGAGGCCAATGCCCATCCGGACTACGTGCAGGCACTGATCGACGCCCGTGCGGAGGACACCGTCTACACCGGGGCGTTCAGTGTCGGCTGGCCGGATGCGCCCCATCGGGTCCTGCGTTCCTGCCTCGAGGCAGCCGAGGCTGCGTCGGACGGCCCTGTCGCCACGATCGAGCGTCTTGGTGGCGGCGCCGTGCCCATCGGCCGCTACGCGACCGGCGTCGCCGACCGCTCCGCATCCGGCAGCATCGCGGCCATGTCTCTCTGGGCGGGCGAATCGGTGAGCGCCGTGACCCGCCTACAGACTGCGGCCGACGTGATCGCGGAACTCTGCGGGACGCATGACCTCCCCAACTCGGGTGCCGCTTCCGCAGGATAGCGCGCCGACTGCCAGGCTGGTCGCCGGCATCGGCCATCAGGCGTTACGCAGCACAGGGTCACGCGGGCCGGTTCGGCAGCCTTCTCCGCTTCCCTGCCGGCTAATTCTCGATGCGTCTTGCAGGCAGATGCGCTTCGTCCCATGCAGCCGGGACCGGGTGTCGGTGCTGGCGCATGACGTGGCGGCGCCATTCAGATGGCGGTCGACCGGCTGGTGTTTCCCGCATTCGTTGTGGGCCCGATCCAGGCTGGCCGGCCGCTGCATCGTCCAGGCCAGCAAACCCCGCCAGAACGCTCCGCCGGGCAAGCCCGTCGGTCGGACACTCGCGCGCGTGGCGCGCCAGCCCGCATGGTTGCCGGCCAGTGCTATCAGCGCCGTCAGCCGCGCCGCGAGCATGGCATCGTTGCAGGCTGACGCCCGGCAAAGGCCCGCGCGACATGCTCGGAGCAGGAAAGCCATCCGAAGGAACGCTCGATGATCCTCAATGACTCCTCATGCCCGCTGTACGACGACCCGGAGCGGGCAGGCTGGCCCGTGCAGTCGACCGGGAGCACGCAGAGATAGTCGCGCATGGCGGCGTCCCGGATGGTCGATTCGATGCACAGGCTCGTGGTGCACCCCGTCACAACAAGGTACCGGATGCCCCGGGCGCGGAGCTGCGCCGCGAGATCCGTGCCGTAGAAGGCGCTCCACCGCCGCTTCGAGACAACGAGGTCGCCCGCCTCCGGGGCAAGTTCGGGCAGGATTTCAGTGTTCCATGTGCCGGCGACGTGGATACGGCTCGGTCGCCCATCAGGCGCCGTGATCTCCGATCCGACACGCATCCGCTGGCACATGCGCCAATGCGGGGAGCCCTCCGCGCCCGTGTCCGATAGGTCGGGGCGAAGTTCCTCCTTCACGTAGATGACCGGGATCCGGGCGGCGCGGGCGGCCGCAAGGACGCTCGCGGTCGGGGCGATCGCCCGTCGGACGACGGAGATGTCGATCCCCGCCAGATCGAACATGCCTCCTGCGGCCCCGAAGTCGTTCTGCATGTCAACCACGAGCACGGCCGTCGCCGCCAGGTCGACCTCCAGCGGTCCGGGCGTGGCGTCCAAGGCGACGATGCGGCGCTCCGTCATCGCTTCCTCCCAGTCTTCCAGCGATAGGCTCACCGCCGGCGTCGTGCGGCGACATGATCGAAGGCGCGACAGGACCGCCACGACCAGAAGCCGCCCACCGCGCGAGCGAAACCGAACTTCCAGGTGAGCCGAGCCTAGCTGCAAACCGTTCCAGCGACCAAGAGAGAGATGGCCGCCCAACCAGCCAGCCTTGATGCGATCCGCCGCAAGACGATTGTCGCTGCCTTCGATGATCGCCCTTTGGCCAGGACTGCGAAATGCTACGGCTTGGCGCCGCCGTCCGCGGCTCCGGCCGGCAGGCGCAGTTGATCGCCGGCCCCGCGATCCGTCACGGGTGGTGCGTCCACTAACCGGCATTGGTTCACCAACCGCCGCGACGGTGGATCTGATCTATGGCAGCGCAGTTCCTGCCCCGAGCCGCTGCTCGACGCGCATGGCCATACGCCGCTGCCAGGGTCGGATGACGCCGGCCGCCCCAACCCGCCGCGTCAGCGCCCAGGCTTCGGCCTGGCCTGACCGGGCCCAGCAGGCAACCGTCGCAACGCACGACGCAGAAGCCAGCCATGCACGCCCGGCGCGCGTTCGATGGCATCGCGGAGGAATTTCGCCTCCGCCTCCGCCCTCGAGCGGGCGATGGCAGCCTCGACGGCCAGGCCGCGGGCGACCTTCTGTCCTTCCTCCAACTCGGCAATCCGACGTGCGGCAATTGGCTCCGCGCCTCCCTGCTCAAGTTGCAGGATGCGGCTCCGTGCCTGGATCAGCTCACCACGCAGCCGCTCGATCTCCGACCGAAGCTCCGCAAAGGCACCGTTCGGTCGCTCGCCATTCCTGCGAGATGGGCGTCGGCTCATCAATCCCTCGGTTGGGCTATCGGCGTTCCATCTGCGAAGCGCGGCCAAGCAGCCGCGTCCCTGTTCGCCGAGGCTGCCTGTGCCATGCCTGGAGTCGCACCAACGATAGCGGTTGCAGCTTCCTGGTCCAGCGTCCGGCCGTCAACTCGGCAACCCCAGGACTGGTGAGCGCGCCGCTGCCCCGCGGCGGTAACCGGCGCCGACGCTTTCCGCGCCGATCCATCGTGTCGGCGTGGCACGCCGCGACGGGGGCGGCGGCTCACTGGAAGGCGTGACACCAGATCGCAGAGTGATTCGGTCGGACGGGTTGGAAGAGGCCAAATGCTGGCAGCTCGTGCGCGGCAGGGCCAACCTTGGTGGCCTACTGCAATCCCGCACTGTCACGCCCTTGCCGCCCACACATGCGATTGATCCACCCAACGCAGGCGATATCCCTTGGCCTCAAGCAGCCGCACGATCGTCGTGGGGACATCCTGTCGATCGGTCATGCCCAGGATCGCAAAATGCACCTCGATGAAAAGATGCCGAAGCGACGGGTTGGACAGTACTTCCTCCATGCCTTGCAGGACCTCGAGCTCATGTCCTTCGACGTCGATCTTGACGATCTGGGGTCGCGGAACGATCCCCTCCCGGACCAGGTCGTCGCCACGCTCCGCCCTGAACATCACATCGCCCTCGCCGGCATGCGCGGAGAAGATCCGGGCAGTCTCCGCATCGGGGTGGTCGCCGAGATCGGCAGCGAGGTCGCCGGAGCTGTCCGAAAGGGCGAGTGGCAAGGTCCGCACGCGGGGCAGGTCTGCGACAGCGGCGCGGAGACGCTCGGCCGTGTGCGGCACCGGTTCGAAGGCCACCACGGTGCCGTCTGGCCCGACCTTCTCGCCGAACATGCGGGTGTACAGTCCGCGATTGGCTCCGACATCCCAGACGCAATCGCCCGGCCGGATGACGCGTCGGACGACACCTCTGAGGACCACCTCATAGCCCAGCCGTCGTAGTCCAGACATAACGAGGCTAGTCAGGCCAAGAGCCCGTGCGACGCTACGGACCCGAAGGGCGATGTCGCTTGTCATCCAAGACATGTCTGTTTTCCCGGGCTGCGCACCTGATTCTTGCGGTGCTTGATTGGTGTCGACGGCATCCACTGCGGGACGGTGCGGGGCGATGGGTTCCTGGTTGGATGGCCGTCGGATCCGGGACCTGGCCCGTAAGCGTCATCCCTCGACTGCCTTGCGGCGCGTGGCGCTGATCGGCTGACCTGCGCGGCTTCTGGGCGGCGCGGAAGTCGGTTGTCGCCCTTACGCGTAGGGGTATGGGCGTTGCCGGACGGTCAGCGGGCCGAGGTGATCAGCGTGGTGCAGCGGCGGCGCCGCTGGACGACGGAGCAGAAGCTGGCCCTGGTCGAGGAGGCGATGCGTCCGGGCTCGTCGGTGGCGGGCGTCGCCGACCGTCATGGCATGAGCCGAAGCCTGCTGTTCGAGTGGCGGCGTCAGGCCCGCAAGGGAACGATGCCGGGCCTGGTCGGGACGGGGCCGGAGGTCCCGCCCGCTCTGGTACCGGTTCGCATCGTCGAGGATCCACCGCCGCGGCCGGGGGCTCCCGCATCGCCACGTCCTGAACGGCCTGCGCGGTCCGCGACGACGATCGAGCCGGTACTGCGGAACGGCCGTGTGCTGCGTGTCTCCGAGGCGATCGCGCCGGAGGTGCTGGGGCGATTGGCGACGGCGCTGGACAGCTGATGCTGGCGCTGCATGCCGGGATGCGCGTTCACCTCGCGCTCGGCGCAACGGACATGCGCAAGGGCTTCGACGGGCTGGCGGCGCAGGTGCAGACGGTGCTGCAGGCCGACCCGTTCTCCGGCCACCTGTTCCTGTTCCGCGGCAGGCGCGGCGATCGCGCGACATTCTGCATCCTTTCCCTCAGAGACCTGGCAGCCGCATGGCGACATCTCTCTGATACCCTTGAAGATTCTTCGGCCGGCGCTCCTTCACGCGCCGTAGGCCGGCGAT
>NZ_SMOA01000151.1 GCF_004353985.1 Paracraurococcus ruber
ATACGTTCCTACGCGTTACTCACCCGTCCGCCACTGACATTGCTGCCCGTGCGACTTGCATGTGTTAAGCATGCCGCCAGCGTTCGCTCTGAGCCAGGATCAAACTCTCAGGTTCATCAGCGCCCAGGCCTCACAGCCCAGCGCCATACCCGCGAACTCATCCATAACCCATCCACATCACCATCCAGCCCAAACCCCAGCCAAACCAAACCAGGCAATACCCCACGCACAGCAAACACCCACCCAAAGCAACAATGCCCCAGGCAGCGCCGCCCGCGCATCCCACCCCAACGCTCACCACGCCAAAGCAGAACACACACCACGCAAAATATCCGCCCAGCCAAGCCCAAAACCAGGACCAAGCCAAACAGCAACGCTCATCCACTGAACGCGCTTCCAAAACCAGATAAAACTGTCAAGGAACATCTTCCCTGCGGCCGCTCCGGGCCCGAAGGCCCGATACGACCGGCACGCGACCCTGCCGGGTAGGAAGTCCGCCTTTCGAGCGGGGCGAGAGACTTAATCCCGTCGCCCATCGCCGTCAAGGCGGCCGTTTCCCCGCCGCCCGGCCTGCCGGCCCGCCATCGGGGTGGCGCGGCTTCTAGTCCCCTCGGCACAGCCTGTCAAACCCAACGCGACCTGCCGCGTTGTAACCTTGACTTTTCCTCATCTCGTCTCGTAGCCGGACAGTTCAAGCTATTGACTTCGCGTGATTCCGACCGGCAGGGTTACGCCACATTTCAGCCCTGGGAGGGGTTTCATGCTGCATCGCACCCGGCGCCGAGCGCGCTGGATCGCTCTTGCCTGCCTTGTCGCCGGGGGCGCCAACGCCCCCGTCCTCGCCCAACCGGCGCCGCCGGGATACCGGCCGGTGCTGGCGACCGGCGCCACCATCCTGCCCACGCGGCCACGTGCCACGGTCCGCACCATCCTGGCCACCCCGGGCCAGACCGTCGCCCAGGTGCTCGCCGCCGCCGGCGTCGGCCCGCGGGAGCGGGAGCCGGCCGTCTCCGCCCTCGCGACCGTCCTGCCGCCGCGCGCGCCGCTGCCGGCCGGCCAGGCGCTGACGCTGCGCCAGGCGCCGGAGGACGACGCGCTGCTCGGCCTCTCCCTGCAGCCGCATCCCGGCCGCACCGTGACCGTGCTTCGCACCCCCGCCGGCTGGCAGGCGCAGGAAGCCTTCGCCGGGCAGCGCCGCCACCTCGTCCTCGCCCGCGGCCTGGTGCGGGAGGACCTGCTGGACGACCTCAACGCCGCCGGCCTGCCGGACAGCCTGGCGCGGCAGCTCGTCCAGGGCCTCGCGCATGAGCTGGACTTCCAGCGCGAGCTCCGCCGCGGCGACAGCTTCACCATCCTGTTCGAGCGCTTCCGCGATCCGCGCGGCAGCCTGCTCGGCGAAGGCCGCGTGCTGCATGCGGGCTTCGACCTGGCGGGCCGTCGCCTCTCGCTCTGGCAATTCGACACCGAGAACGGGCCCGACTGGTTCGACGAGCAGGGCGTCAGCCTGCGCCGCGCCTTCCTCCGCACGCCGCTCGACGGCGCCCGCGTCAGCTCCGGCTTCGGCATGCGCTCGCATCCCGTGCTCGGCTACACGCGGCAGCACCAGGGGATCGACTTCGCCGCCCCGTCCGGCACGCCGGTCCTGGCCGCCGCGGATGGCGAGGTGGTGCAGATCGGCTGGATGCGCGGCTATGGCCGGGTGCTGACCCTGCTGCATGCCGAGGACCGGACGACGCGCTACGCGCATCTGTCGGCCTTCGCGCCCGGGCTGCGGGCCGGCGACCGGGTCCGCCAGGGCGAGCTGATCGGCAAGGTCGGCCGTACCGGCATGGCGACCGGCCCGCACCTGCATTACGAGCTGGCCGAGGGCGGCCGCACGCTCGACCCAGCCCTCGCGCGCACCCGGCCGGCGACCGTGCTGGCGGGGGCCGACCTGGCCGCCTTCCTGACGACGCGCCGCACCCTGGTCGCCCAGGTCGCGCATCTCCAGCCGATGCAGGAAGTCGCCGCCGCCGACTGACCGGCCTGCCCGCGGCGCGGCCCCCCGCGCGCCCGGCCTGCCTGCGGCCACCCCCCTCCCCGCGAACCTCACGGTTCCTCTGCCGGCAAGCCTGCCCTCCGCGCGGCCAGGCGGCGGGACGCGCGCGTCCCGCCGCGGCCGGCTGTCAGGCGGCCTGGGCCAGCGGCTCGGACGCGATCTCCAGCCCGTCGAGGCCGGCGGTGACCCGCAGCGCCTCCCCGTCCTGGATGCGGCCTTCCAGCAGCAGGTTGGCCAGCTTGTCCTGCAGGCTCCGCTGGATCACGCGCTTCAACGGCCGCGCGCCATAGGTCGGGTCGTAGCCGGCCTCGGCCAGCCATTCCCGGGCGCCCTCGTCCAGCTCCAGCCGGATCTTGCGGTCGTCCAGCAGCTTGCGCAGCCGCTCCAGCTGGATGTCGACGATGGCCGCCATGTCGCCGCGCGCGAGGCGGCGGAACAGCACGACCTCGTCCAGCCGGTTGAGGAATTCCGGCCGGAACCGGTCCCGCACCGCCCGCATGACCGCCGGCCGCGCCGCCTCGATATCCGCCGTTTCGGGCAGCTCGGCGATCGCCTGGCTGCCCAGGTTGCTGGTCAGCACGATGATGGTGTTGCGGAAATCGACCGTGCGTCCCTGGCCGTCGGTCAGTCGGCCATCGTCGAGGACCTGTAACAGGATGTTGAAGACGTCCTCATGCGCCTTCTCCACCTCGTCGAACAGGATCACCTGGTAGGGCCGGCGCCGCACCGCCTCGGTCAGCGCGCCGCCCTCGTCATAGCCGACATAGCCCGGGGGCGCGCCGACCAGGCGGGAGACCGCGTGCTTCTCCATGTACTCGGACATGTCGATGCGGGTCATCGCCCGGTCGTCGTCGAACAGGAAGGACGCGAGGGCCTTGACGAGTTCGGTCTTGCCCACGCCGGTGGGGCCAAGGAACAGGAAGCTGCCGATCGGCCGGTTCGGGTCCTGCAGGCCGGCCCGCGCCCGGCGGACGGCCTTGCTGACCGCCTCCAGCGCCTCCTCCTGCCCGACCACGCGCTTGCGCAGCTGGTCCTCCATCTTGAGGAGCTTGGCGCGCTCGCCCTCCAGCATCTTCTCGACCGGGATGCCGGTCCAGCGGCTGACGACGGCGGCGATCCCTTCCTCGGTCACCGCCTCGTTCACCAGCCGGGCATCGCCGTCGCCGGCCGAGGCGATCTGCTTCTCGAGGCCCGGGATGACGCCGTATTTCAGCCGCCCCGCCTCGGCGAAGTCGCCCTTGCGTTCGGCGATCTCCAGCTCGGTCTTGGCCTGCTCCAGCGCCTCCTTGGCCTTCTGGACCTCGGCGACCTTGCCCTTCTCCGCCGCCCAGCGCTGCGTCATCTCGCGCGAGCGCTCCTCGAGGTCGGCGACCTCCTTCTCCAGCCGCGCCAGCCGGTCGCGGGACGCCGCGTCGTCCTCCTTCTCCAGCGCCGCCTGCTCGATCTTCAGCTGCATCAGCCGGCGGTCGAGCTCATCGAGCTCCTCCGGCTTGCTGTCCACCTGCATGCGCAGGCGGGACGAGGCCTCGTCCACCAGGTCGATTGCCTTGTCCGGCAGGAAGCGGTCGGTGATGTAGCGGTTGGACAGCGTGGCGGCGGCGACCAGCGCGCTGTCGGTGATGCGGACGCCGTGATGCGTCTCGTACTTGTCCTTGATGCCGCGAAGGATGCTGATCGTGTCCTCGACCGAAGGCTCGCCGACGAAGACCGGCTGGAAGCGCCGGGCCAGCGCCGCGTCCTTCTCGACATGCTTGCGGTACTCGTCGAGCGTGGTGGCGCCGACGCAGTGCAGCTCGCCGCGCGCGAGCGCCGGCTTGATCAGGTTCGACGCATCCATGGCGCCATCCGCCTTGCCGGCGCCGACCAGGGTGTGCATCTCGTCGATGAACAGGATGATGTCGCCCGCGGCCTTCTCGACCTCGGTCAGCACGCCCTTCAGCCGCTCCTCGAACTCGCCGCGGTACTTGGCGCCGGCGACCATGGCGCCGAGGTCGAGCGCCATGACGCGCTTGTCCTTCAGCGCCTCCGGCACGTCGCCCTTGACGATGCGCAGCGCCAGCCCCTCGACGATCGCGGTCTTGCCGACGCCCGGCTCGCCGATCAGCACCGGGTTGTTCTTGGTGCGGCGGGCGAGGACCTGGATGGCGCGGCGGATCTCCTCGTCCCGGCCGATCACTGGGTCGAGCTTGCCGTTGCGCGCCGCATCGGTGATGTCGCGGGCGTATTTCTTCAGCGCGTCGAACTGCTCCTCGGCATTCTGGCTGTCGACGCGGCGGCCCTTGCGGAGGTCGGCCACCGCCGCCTCCAGCCGCTGCGCATCGGCGCCGGCCTGCTTCAGGATGCGGCCCGCCCCGGTGTCGCTGGCCGCCAGTGCGACCAGGATGCGGTCCTGCGCGACGAAACTGTCGCCGGCCTTCTGCGCCTGCTGCTGCGCCGCATCCAGCACGCGGACGATGTCGGGGGTGAAGGCCGGCTGCCCGGCGCCGCCGCCGGTGACCTTGGGCTGCCGCCCGACCTCGGCATCCACCGCCTGCTTGGCCCGGGCGGGATCGCCGCCGGCGGCGCGGACCAGCCCGGCGGCCGCGCCCTGGTCATCGTCCAGCAGCGCCTTCAGCAGGTGCTCGGCCGTGACGCGCTGGTGGTAGTCCCGGATGGCGATGGTCTGCGCCGCCTGCAGGAAGCCCTTGGCGCGATCGGTGAATTTCTCGATATCCATGCTCGTCTGTCCCTCGTCCGCGGCCCGATGACCTGCGGCGCGCTGCGCCCGCGGTCCGGATCGGCCGTTGAGTCGTCGGCGACCGGCCCCGACCATCCCTCAAGAGGCGATGGCCAGGACCAAGTTCACACGGGATGTGGTATTCCGCCTTGCGGCGGGTCAAGGGTGCCCTGGGAGGAAAACGGTCCGATGCGCGTCGAGCAGATCTACCGCTACCCGGTGAAGGGCCTGGCCGCCGAGGCGCTGGAGGACGTGCTGCTGACACCGGGCCAGTGCCTGCCGCATGACCGCCGCTTCGCGCTCGCCCAGGGGGATGCGCCGCTCGACCCGGCGGCGCCGGCCTGGATGCCGAAGCGGAATTTCGGCTGCCTCGCCTACAATGCCCGCCTCGCCCTGCTGCATTCCGCCTTCGACCCGCAGACCGGGATGCTGGCGCTGCGCCCGCCGGACGGCGCCGCCCTGCTGGCCAGCACCCGGACCGAGGCCGGCCGCGCCGAGATCACCGCCTTCCTCACGGCATGGCTGGGGGAGGAGGCGCGGGGCGCCCCGCGCTTCATCGAGGCGCCGGGGCATAATTTCACCGACGTGGCGCAGAAATGCGTCTCCATCATCGGCCTGTCGTCCCTGCATGCGCTGGAGGCGAAGGTGGGAAAGCACCTCGATCCGCTGCGCTTCCGGGCGAACATCTATGTCTCGGGCGCCCTGCCCTGGGCCGAGTTCGACCTGCTGGGGCAGGAGGTGCTGCTGGGAGGGGCGCGGCTGCGGGTGTTCAAGCGGATCATCCGCTGCCCCGCCACGCAGGTGAACCCGGAGACGGCGGCGCGCGACGCCGACCCGCCGCGCTGGCTGCGGGAGCATTTCGGCCATGCCGACCTGGGCGTCTATGCCGAGGTGCTGGAGGGCGGCCGGATCGCGGTCGGCGACGCGCTGGAGGCGACGGAGGGCGCGGCGCTGCACTGAGGCGCGCGGCGCCGCCCGCCCCTACCCCTCCAGCCGGTAGTTCGGCGCTTCCCGGGTGATCGCCACGTCGTGCACATGGCTCTCCCGCAGGCCGGCACCGGTGATGCGGCGGAACTGGCAGTTCCGCTGCATCTCCTCGATCGTCGCGTTGCCGGTATAACCCATGGCCGCCCGCAGCCCGCCCACCAGCTGGTGCACCACCGCGCCGACCGGGCCCTTGTAGCCGACACGGCCCTCGATCCCCTCCGGCACCAGCTTCAGGCTGTCCTGCACCTCCTGCTGGAAGTAGCGGTCGGCGCTGCCGCGGGCCATGGCGCCCAGGCTGCCCATGCCGCGGTACGACTTGTAGCTGCGGCCCTGGTAGAGGAAGACCTCGCCCGGCGCCTCATCCGTGCCGGCGAAGAGGCTGCCCATCATCACGCAGTCGGCGCCGGCGGCGATCGCCTTGGCGATGTCGCCGCTGGTCCGGATGCCGCCATCGGCGATCGCCGGCACCCCGTGCTCCCGCGCCGCCGCGGCGCTTTCCAGCACCGCCGTCAGCTGCGGCACGCCGACGCCGGCGACGATGCGGGTGGTGCAGATGGAACCCGGGCCGATGCCGATCTTCACCGCATCCGCACCGGCCTCGATCAGCGCCCGCACGCCTTCCGGCGTGGCGACGTTGCCGGCGACGATCTGCACGGTGTTCGACATGCGCTTGATGCGCTCGATCGCCGCCAGCACGCCGCCGGAATGGCCATGCGCCGTGTCCACAACCACGACATCCACCTCGGCGGCGATCAGCGCCTCCACCCGGCGGATCCCGTCCTCCCCCACCCCCGTCGCGGCGGCGACGCGCAGCCGGCCCAGCGCGTCCTTCACCGCATTCGGGTTGGCCTGCGCCTTGTCCATGTCCTTGACGGTGATGAGGCCGATGCAGCGCCCGGCCTCGTCGGTGACGAGCAGCTTCTCGATCCGGTGGCGGTGCAGCAGGTGGCGCGCCTGGTCCGGCGTGACATCGGCCGTGGCGGTGACCAGGTTGTCGCGCGTCATCAGCTCATAGACCCGGGTGCCCGGATCATTGGCGAAGCGGACATCGCGGTTGGTGATGATGCCGACCAGGCGGCCCGAACCGCGCTCCACCACCGGGATGCCGCTGATGCGGTGCTGGTCCTGGATGGCGCGGACATCGGCCAGGGTCTGGTCCGGGTGGATGGTGACCGGGTTGACCACCATCCCGCTCTCGAACTTCTTCACCCGGCGGACCTGCGCCGCCTGCTCCTCGGCCGTCATGTTTTTGTGGACGACGCCGATGCCGCCGGCCTGGGCCATGGCGATGGCCATCGGCGCCTCGGTCACCGTGTCCATGGCGGCGGCGACCAGCGGGATGTTCAGCGGGATCTCCCGCGTCAGCCGGGTGCGCGTGTCCGTCTGGTGCGGCAGCACGGCGGAATAGGCCGGGACCAGCAGCACGTCGTCGAAGGCGAAGGCCTCCTCGATGATGCGGCTGCGCTGGCGCAGGTCCGGACCAACGGCATCGGGCAGGGATTCGGGAGCCATGCGGGGGACCTTTCGCAATGGCCGCGTCCGGCGCCCGGCCCGCCAGCGCGGGGGCGCCAGGGACGGGGCGGCAGGGTCCGCAGCCTTGGCGCGTCCCCTTAGCCCCGTTCGCGGCGCCGCGGCAAGCAGGAAGCCATGACGGTCTCGCACGGCGGGGGCGCTTGGCTCGCTCGAGTCATCGCCGGGGGAGGACCCCATCCGGACCCTCCCCCAGGCGATGGAACCCGCACGGGGGGCCGGGGGTCGGTTCGATCCCCGGCGGTAGGGGGTGGGGGGGGAGGCAGCGCCCCCCCCGAGATCTCTCACCCCGGCCGGAAGCCGGTCGCCACCACGTAGAGCTCCGCACTGTCCTTGCGGCTGGCCGGCGGCTTCACGTGACGCACCGTGGCGAAGCGCTGCTTCAGCAGGTCGAGCAGCGCCTTCTCCGTGCCGCCCTGCAGCACCTTGGCGACGAAGCCGCCGCCCGGCGCCAGCACCTTCAGCGCGAAATCCAGCGCCAGCTCGGCCAGGGCGATGATGCGCAGGTGGTCGGTGGCGTTGTGGCCCGTGGTGTTGGGCGCCATGTCGGACAGCACCAAGTCGGCCTGGCCGGCCAGCGCGGCCAGCACTGCCTGCTCCGCCGCCGCGTCCTGGAAATCGCCCTGCAGCACGATGGAGCCCGGCACCGGGTCCATCGGCAGCAGGTCCAGCGCCACCACCTTGCCGGCCGGCCCGATGCGTTCCAGCGCCACCTGAGTCCAGCCGCCCGGCGCGGCGCCGAGGTCGACGACGCGGGCGCCGGGCTTCAGCAGCTTCGCCCTCTCGTCGATCTCCAGCAGCTTGAAGGCGGCGCGGGAGCGGAAGCCGCGCGCCTGGGCGGCGCGGACATAGGGGTCGTTCAGCTGCCGCTCGAGCCATTTCTGGCTGGCGGTGGTGCGGCCCTTGGCGGTGCGGAGGCGCGTGGTCACGCCCCGCCCGCCGGGCAGGGGTCCCTTCATGCGATACTGGTCCTTATGGGCCGTGGCGGCGGGCGGCGGGGCCCCGGTCGCGCCAGGCGAAGCGGTCGCCGCGCATCATGCGCAGCAGCATGCCTTCCCTGAGGCCGCGGTCGGCGACGGTCAGCGTCGGCACCGGCCAGACGCGGCGGATGGCGGCATAGACGGCGCAGCCCGGCAGCACGAAATCCACCCGGTCCGGCCCGACGCAGGGATGCGCGGCCAGCCCGGCGCGGCCGAGGGCGAAGAGGTCGCCCAGCGCCTGGTCGGCCACTTCGATGTCGAGGATGCGCCCATCCACCAGCGGCCTTCGGTAGCGCGGCAGGGCCAGGGCGACGCCGGCGAGCGTGGTGACGGTGCCGCTGGTGCCGATCAGCCGCACCCCGCCGGCGCGGATTTCCTGCCCGATGCAATGCACCCGGTCGAAGCGGCGCAGATGCGCGGCCACCTCGTCCACCACCGCCTCGAACCCCTCCTGCGTGAAGCAGGAGGCGCCGGCGCGCTCGGCCAGCGTCACCACGCCGAGCGGCATGGAGACATAGCCGATCAGCTCGGCCGGGCCGGGGCCCTGGCCATAGCGGCCGCAGCCGGGCGGCACGCGGATCCAGGCGATCTCGGTGCTGCCGCCGCCGATATCGAACAGCAGAGCGCGGCGGTCGCTCTCCTCCAGCAGGGGGGAGCAGGATTCCATCGCCAGCTCCGCTTCCTCCCGCGCCGAGATGATGCGGGGGCGCAGGCCCGTCTCGGCCTCCACCCGGGCGAGGAAGGCGGGGCCGTTCTGGGCGCGGCGGCAGGCTTCGGTCGCCACCGCCTGGAACTGCCGGACGGGGCGGCGGGCCAGCTTGTCGGCGCAGGCGGAGAGCGCGGCGATGGCGCGGTCCATGGCGGTTTCGGACAGCCGGCCGGTGGAGGCCAGCCCTTCGCCGAGCCGGACGATGCGGCTGAAGCTGTCCACCACGCGGAAGCCGCCATGCGCCGGGGCGCCGACCAGCAGCCGGCAGTTGTTGGTTCCGAGGTCGAGCGCGGCATAGGCCGCGACCGCCGTCCCGCACCGCGCGACGCTGCCGGCCCGGCCGTCGAGGACCGGGATCGGGGGCTCCTGCAGCCCGAAAGAAGCCCCGAGGGGAGCAGCGTCGTCCGGCATGGCGCGGGGCCTTCGGCCCACCTCCTCTGTTGGGTTGCCCCGTGTGACGGGGCGCACATGGCATCGTCCTGTAATGTGGTGTGCCGGGCAAGCGCTTTCGACGGGTTGGTGGTTGCGGCCCGCCGCGGCCGGCTGTATGAGGACCGCCCCGCAGGGCCGGACGGTCCGGCGGGGCCGATTGGGGGATAGTTTAACGGTAGAACTCCCGACTCTGACTCGGGCAGTCTTGGTTCGAATCCAGGTCCCCCAGCCACCGCGCCCGTCCGGAGATCCACTGTCTCCGTGATCCGACCCGGCCGGCGGCATCGCCCGGCGCGCGAGGTGCGAGGGCTCATTCAACGTGACACACCACCGATGCTGCCCTGCGTGACCTGTCCCGGAACATCAGGCCCGGGCGGATGCGTCGCGCGCCCGATGGCTGGGACCGCCCGCTGACGCCTGCTCCCGCCGCTCCCGCACGCGGTCGCCGGGTTTTCCGGCCCGCCGCGTCGGGCGGGCGCCGCCGCTACTCCGCCGCCGTGTCCAGCGCGCCGATCTCGTCGATCGGGAAGAAGGCGCCCTCGCTCCAGACGCCCAGAACCTCCCGGCCGTCCACCACCTCCGGCTGGCCCAGCGCCACCAGTTCGTAGAAGACGGCGCGGTTGATCTTCGCCTCCAGCCCCGGCCGCACCGTGATGTAGGGCCGCGGCTCGCGCGTCCGCGGGTCCAGGTGGATGCGGATCGGGTGCTCCGGGCCGGCGGTCACGATCTCGTCGAGGTTGGTGCGGAAGGCCAGGCATTGCCGCGGCCGGCCGTCGCCGCAGTCGCAATCCTTCCACCACATCTCGACCGCGAGGAAGGGCGCGTCCTCCACCTCGATCCGGCCGCGCTCCACCGGCGTCTCCAGCCAGTAGGTGCCGTCCGCCTCGCGCCGCAGCACGCTGGCGAACAGGCAGACCAGCGCCTTCCGGCCGATCGGGCTGCCCTGGTAGTGCCAGGTGCCGTTGCGGTCGATGCGGATCGCGTAGTCGCCCACCTCATGCTTCGGGCCCCGCGCCGCCGGTCCCGTGGCGGGCAGGCCCGGCGCCTGGCGATGCGCGCCCCGTCCGGGCGCCGCCGCCGCATCCCCCCGCATCCCTGCCTCCTGCACTGCGGCCGCGCCGGGCCGAGCCTCCGCGGGCGCGGTCCGGTCCTGGCCGTCCGACGGCTTCATCCGGTTCTGCACGCCAGCCTCCCACTCAACGCTTTGTCCGGCCCGCTCCTTGGCCATAGGCTGCGGCGTCCACACGTCCGGGTGACGCCGCCCCGGTGACGAACCCCGATAGGCCCAAGGGGAAGCCCCATACGGGTGCCAAGGGGGATGCCAGGGAGCGTGGCGAGGCCAATATAGGGATCGTGACAGGGATGATTGAAGTGGCCGACACCGCAATCCGTGGCAACGCCGACGCCGATGCTGCCGACCCCGCATCCCTGGTGGCGGAGGTGGAGGCCCTGGGCGAACGCCTGCACCGGGTGCGCGACGCGGTGGGCCGCGTCATCTTCGGGCAGGAGGAGGTGGTGGAGCACACGCTCATCACCCTGCTCTCGGGCGGCCATGCGCTGCTGGTCGGGGTCCCCGGCCTCGGCAAGACCAAGCTGGTCGAGACGCTCGGCACCGTCCTCGGCCTCGATGCCCGCCGCGTGCAGTTCACGCCGGACCTGATGCCGGCCGACATCATCGGCTCCGAGGTGCTGGAGGAGGGCGAGGGCGGCAAGCGCGGCTTCCGCTTCATCCCCGGCCCGGTCTTCTGCCAGCTGCTGATGGCCGACGAGATCAACCGCGCCAGCCCGCGCACGCAGTCGGCGCTGCTGCAGGCGATGCAGGAGCACCGGGTGGCGGTCGCCGGCCATGTCCACCCGCTGCCGGCGCCCTTCCATGTGCTGGCGACGCAGAACCCGATCGAGCAGGAAGGCACCTACCCGCTGCCCGAGGCGCAGCTCGACCGCTTCCTGCTCGAGGTCGAGATCACCTACCCGGACGAGGCGGCGGAGCGCGCCATGCTGCTCGCCACCACCGGCGCGCGCGACGCCAAGCCGCAGCCGGCGCTGACCGGGCCGGAGCTGATCGCGGCCCAGTCGCTGATCCGCCGCATCCCGGTCGGCGAAAGCGTGCTGGACGCCATCCTGCGCCTGGTGCGCAGCGCCCGGCCGGAGAATTCGCCCCTGCCCGGCATCGCCAAGCAGCTCGCCTGGGGCCCCGGCCCGCGCGCGGCGCAGGCGCTGATGCTGGCGACGCGGGCCCGCGCCGTGCTGGATGGCCGCCTGGCGCCGTCGGTCGAGGATGTGCTGGCGCTGGCGGCGCCGGTGCTGCGGCACCGCATGGCGCTGAACTTCTCCGCCCGCGCGGAAGGCGTGCGCATCGCCGACGTGATCGAGTCGCTGAAGGCCCAGCTTGGCTGACCCCCGCGCCGCGAAGGCCCCGCCGGCCGCTCCGCCGCCCGGCACGCAGGCGCTGCGGGCCGAGGCGCTGGGCGCCCGCCTGCCGCCGCTGGTGGTGCAGGCGGACCGCGTCGCCGCCACCGTGCTGCAGGGCGTCCACGGCCGCCGCCGCGCCGGCCAGGGCGATGCCTTCTGGCAGTTCCGCCCCTTCCTGCCCGGCGATGCCGCCGGCCGCATCGACTGGCGGCAGAGCGCGAAGAGCGACCGCCTCTTCATCCGGGAGACGGAGTGGGAGGCGGCGCAGACCATCGCCCTCTGGTCCGATGCCTCGCGCTCCATGGAATGGCAGTTCTCGGCGAACCGCCCGACCAAGCGGGACCGGGCGGACCTGCTGACCGCGGCCCTGGCGGCGCTCGCGCTGCGCGGCGGCGAGCGGGTGCGGCTGATCGGCGGGCCGCCGCGCGCGCATGCCGGGCGGGCCGGGCTCACCTCCCTCGTCGAGTCGATGAGCACGGTGACCAAGTCGCGCGCCCTGCCCGCCCCCGACCACAGCCTGCCGCGGCATGCCCGCGCGGTGCTCATCGGCGACTTCATGGCGCCGCTGCCGGAGATCCATGCCGCCGTCGCCGCGCTCGCCGCCTGGCCGGTGCATGGCCACATCCTGCAGGTGCTGGATCCCGAGGAGGAGACGCTGGGCGAGGGCAACCGCGCCTATGCCGGCCGCGTGCTGTTCGAATGGGGCGGGGGCAGCGGCGGCGTGCTGGTGCCGCGGGTGGAGGAGGCGCGGCGGGTCTATCTGGAACGCCTGCGCCACCACCGGGACGGCATCGCCGGCATCTGCGCCGCCGCCGGCTGGGGCTTCCTGACGCATCATGTGGACCAGCCGCCGCAGGCCGCGCTCCTCGCCCTGTGGCAGGCGCTGTCGCCGCAATAGGTGTTGGCGCGCGTCGCTTGCCAGGGAGGGGCGCTGCCCCTCCCGTACCCACCCCGCCGGGGACCGCACCGGCCCCCGGACCCCCGTATGGGTTCATCGCGGCGGGAAGGGGCCCCATCGAGGGCCCCCTCCCGCCGCGATGACTCAGGCCGGTCCAGGGGTCGCCTGACCCCTGGCGGGGGGAGTTCGAGGGGGACAGGGGCACCTCATCGCGCCTTGCGCGATCGGGACCCCGCGGCGTCCCCCTCGCCCCGCAACCCGCGTGCGCCGCGCGGATTTACGCGACGTCCGGTTGTGGCATGCGGCATGCTGGTGCCCACCGTGCCCACCGTGCCCACCGTGCCGCCCGCGACTCCCCGCCCCACCCCAACGCCGAGCACCCCATGCTGAGCCTTGGCCCGATCGCCTTCGCCGCGCCCTGGCTGCTGCTGGCCCTGCCGGCCCTGCCCATCCTGTGGTGGCTGCTCCGGGTGACGCCGCCGGCGCCCCGCCGCATCGCCTTCCCCGCGCTCCGCCTGCTGCGCGACCTGCCCGTGACGCAGGAGACGCCGGCCCGCACCCCCTGGTGGCTGCTGCTGCTGCGCATCGCCGCGGCGGCGCTGCTGGTCCTCGGCCTCGCCCGGCCGGTATTGGGCCCGGGCGGCGCCACCGGCGGGGAGGGCACGCTGCTGCTGGTGGTGGATGACGGCTGGGCCGCCGCCGCCGACTGGCCATCCCGCATGGCCGCCGCCAGCGCCGCGCTGGAACGGGCCGGGCGCGAAGGCCGCCGGGCCGCCCTGCTCGCCACCGCCCCGGCCGAAACCGGGGACGCGCCGCGCGTTCTCGGCCCGATGCCGGTCGAGGATCTCCGCGCCCGCCTCGCCGCGCTGCGGCCGAAGCCCTGGGCGCCCGACCGCGCCGCGGCGCTCGCCGCCTTCCAGGCCTGGCGCGCCGGCGGCACCGGCCCGATGGCGACGCTGCTGGTCAGCGACGGGGTGGAGCACGACGCGGCGACGGCCGGCGCCGGGGCCGCCGGGCCGCTGCAGGCGGCGCTCGCCGCCGCCGGCACGCTG
>NZ_SMOA01000152.1 GCF_004353985.1 Paracraurococcus ruber
CAACGCTACCTTCGCCTTGAAGTCCGCCGAGTACCGCGTCCGCTTGCCCGTCATCCAGGGCCGTCCTTCTCACAGGCGAACCGAGCTTACCCGCCTGTCCGAGATCCGGGGACCACCTCACGCCGCTTTGGCAGAGCGCAGGTGGCGGAGCACTTGAGGCTCCCGGAGCGAGCGGCAGGTGTCAGACAGAGCTGGCAGGAAGCCTTCGAGCGACGCCTCGGGCCAAAGGACGAGGATGACAAGATCCACCGGCTCCTCGTCCCGCGCCTCGAAGTCGATCGGACGCTGCAGCCGGGCGAAGAGGGCAAGCGGCGGAGAATCGCCTTCAATACGCGCATGCGGTAGGGCGACGCCCCGGCCGAGCGCTGTGGAACCCAGTCGTTCCCGCGAACGCAGCGCTGTCAGGATGTCGGCTTCATCGCGCCCCAACCGACGCGCTGCCACGGCCGCCAGAAGCTTCAGAACGCCTCCCTTGCTCGTGGCGTCAAGGTCGAGAATGACATTGGCCTCGGCAAGATGGTTGGTGATACCCATCGCTATTTCCCATCCGCAGTACGGTGGCATCGGCTCGCATTCGGCGCGAATCGGCCGATACTCGCCACAGTCAGGGAGCCCGACGGGTAGGCGCGAGCGAAGCTATGATTTAGTGCGTGGAATGCAGGGGCACCCGCACGTCATATATCCATGAACTCGTACCGCCTACCAAGCCGATTACCAGATGGCAACCCGAGGGGCAGCTTTACGAAGTTTCTGGAGGAAGCGTGATATCTCCGCGCGACGCCGCTCGAGCGATCACGTGGCTTACCTGCCAATGCTCTACGCCACGCTGGGGCATTCCCTCACACTCAGCCTTTGTCAGGCTGAACAACGAGCTCGGCCCTCCGCATCGCGGTATCGGTTTTGCTCTGCGGGATTTGCAGCTGCAGGGCATCGGTGGTGAATCGACATGCTCGCGTGCGACGGCGACCAGTTCGGCCTAGCGCAGCGCACCGGTTTTGCCAGGCTTTGCGCCAACTGGCCCGTTTGGCCGGCCAGGGTAGGACTGGTAGGCTCCGGCTCTAGGCTCGGCAAGGGATGAGAGCGAGGATGGACTATGTCGCCTGCGGCTCGACCGAGGTGACCGAGCGGCCGGAGCGCACTGCCCAAGGCTACCGCCGGTTCCGCTGTCGGACTTGCGGCAAGCAGTACAATGAGCGCTCCGGCACCGTGCTGAACCACGCCCAGTACCCGTCGGACGTGATCGCGCTGGTGGTGCTGTGGCAGCTGCGCTACCGACTGACCCTACGCGACCTGGCCGAGATGTTCCTCATTCGCGGCATCGTGTTCAGCTACGAGGCCGTGCGCGAGTGGGAGGCCAAGCTCGCGCACGCGCTCACCGACGAACTCCGCCAGCGCCGCCGCGGCAAGGGCGCTTCCCGCGGTCGCCGCTGGCAGGTTGATGAGACATACCTGAAGGTGCGGGGCCGGTGGGCGTCTTGTATCGGGCCATCGACCGCGACGGCAACTTGGTCGATACCATGCTCAGCGAGCACCGCCACATGGCGGCGGCCCAGGCCTTCTTTCGTTCGGCCAAGTCGGTCACGGGCGTGACGCCTGATCAGGTCACCACGGACGGGCACGGCTCCTACCCGCGGGCAATCCGCAGAACGCTCGGCCGCGGTGTCGAGCAGTGGACAAGCGCCTACAAGAACCATCGATTAGAACAAGACCATCGCGGCATCAAAGGGCGAACGCGATGTATGAAGGGTTTCAAGAACTTCGCTTCAGCGGAGCGGTTCTGCCGAAGCTACGATGAGCTTCGTAACCTCCTCCGTCCCTGCACCCGCCAAATCCAATACGTCGCTGCTCGCCGCAGTCGCCCGCTTCACCTCCATCGTGCCACCAGCGTGCTGGCTATTCTCGAAGCGGCGTAGGATGACCTTGGCTTTCGCCTCACATAACCGGGTCTGGCACCTGTTCTGACAGAACCCCTGGCCGATGGCGGAGAGCCGCCGGCGCAGCGCGCCGCGACCATGGGTCGTGGCGCAGGAGGCGAGATAGGCGGCGACGGCTTCCGGCGCTGCTTGTAGGGGCTGGTGGTCGTGCCGGCTGCACCGGGCGGAGAAGTCGGCCCGGTAGACCTGACGTGTCACGGCCGAGAGGTGTTCCCGGCGGCATAGGCGACTGGGTTCTGGGCGACGACCGCGAGTGGAGTGATGTGGGCGGAACGGCACCGGAGGTCTCCGAGCTGAGAATTCGATCCAACTCCGCCACCTGCCCCGAGTATAGACTTCGCCAACAGAGTCCGCTCTTTTGCGAGTTGGTCCGGCTGGGTGGTCTGGTCGGCGCGTGGAGGCGTTCACCTGCCTCCACGCACTCGAGCCGCCTGCCGTGCTGAACGCGGTGCGTGGCGCGCTACGCCATCGCCATCGTCAGCTTCTCCAAGAATGGCTTGATCTCGTCGTACACGTCCTTCGTCCCGGCGATGAAGTTCTTCACGCCTGCCAGCGCGTCGCCGAGAGGGCCGGTGGAGTGGTGGATCTCAAGCCTAGCCGTCAGACGCCCTACCGGCTCGGGCAGGTTGACGCTAAAGGCGTTCGTCCCCTTGCTCGGAGTGAAAAGATCGGGGACGCTTCCCCGTGTGGTGCACACGAACTCGTCGGTCACCCAGTGCGCGCGCCCCTGGTCGTCGATGCAGGTGATGTAGAGGTGGCCGCGCAGGCCCTCGGTCAGGTGCCGGGATTCGGTGTAGACATCGATGTCCATGTGCCCGTTCCGGTACAGGACCGCCCTGGTCCGCATCGTCTTGTTGCTACCGACCTCCTCCTGTTTGCTGACCTCCACCGGACCGATCGATACCGGGCCCTGCGTGGGCAGGGGGGCACCTTTCGGGATCGCGTTCAGGTTGCCATCGAGGATCAGGCTGACCTTGGCCCAGCCTCCGAGCGTCTCCAGCACCTGCGGGTTCGGAACGTGGCGGCGCTGCCCGCCCTGAATGACGTAGACCTCCGGTCCGCTGCCCTTGAAGAGCGTCCCGTCCGGGATGGTCCCGACCGGGGCACCGAGGGGAAGCGCGTTCAACTCGGCGTCCGCGACGTTGCGGACAGCGGCCCAGCCGCCGTAGCTGGCGTTCAGCGCCTGCTCCGACACGATCCATCGCCGCTGCCCGCCCAGTACGACGTAGACCTCGGCGCCGCTGCCTTTCACCACGCTGCCTTCAGCAAGAGACATGATCTTCTCCTTCGCTCGTGTGTCGCGCGCAGCGGCGATCAACAGGGACGCCGAGGCGCTAGCCGCGTCGGCCTGCGCGGTCCTTTGATCTAACTCACAGCGGCGCCGCGCTTCCGTGCGCACGGGCACAGCAGGCCGCGGCCTGAATTCGGCTGACCATCAACGACGAGGTCGGCTCGCTGCTGATGACGCGCCAACGTGTTTGATCCCGAAGTTTGATGATGCGGATTTACCGTGAAGCGTTGCGGCTCTGTTGCCCGTTCCTTGCAGATCATCTCCTACGGTGTGAGATCCCATCGCGAGAGGAGGTGAATCACATGAGTTGCCTGTGGTTCGCTGGTTCTGATGAACAGGCTTCGGCGTCATCGCCGATCCGGCCAGCGAAGCACGGGCAAGACGGTCGTCAACCGCAAGTGCTACCTGCTGATCGACTTCATCAGCATGCTGCTCGCGGTGAGCGTGCCTGCGGTCAATGTGCAGGACTGCAGCGGCGCCGCGCCACTTCGGCACCAGGCACGGCGGCTATTCCTCTTCTTCCAGCGCATCATCGGCGACGCGGGCTGTCATGAACCGATGATGGCGGCGGCCAACGTCCACACCGGCGCCTGGAAGATCGAGACCGTTCGCCGCTGCGACCATCGGTTGGCCCGCGACTTCGGCGACACTGCCGCATCGCCGCCACCCTCGTCAGGGATGTCCCGCTCAATGTTGAGAACGGCAGACCTGTGATCCAGAGATGACGTTATGCGGCTCGAGACTGCTCGGTAATCTGGGTAGCCTTGGATAGCGCCTTCGCCGTCCCCGATGACCAGCAAACAGGTCGTCGGATCGAGCCTCCACCGACCAGGTCGTCGAGCAGGGCCTGCACCATCACCGCGTTCCTGGTGACGCCCTCCACCAGCCCAGGCGGGAGGCTGGTGCCCTCGGCGTCAGTCTCCAGCGTCGCGAGTTCTCGGCTCAGGGATGGCGACGCCGCCCCTCCCGCCCTCAACATCCTGCGGATCAACCCCCAAAATTATGCTGGCGTTACATAACCCCAGTGTGGGTAGATCTACAGGCGCCCACGGCGCTGATATTCACAAGAACCAGACACCTAATTTTCTCCGGTGCAATACCGGACTGATCAGATATTGCGAAATGCAATCTATTTGAGGATCGAGTGTTGTGCCCCGGCGCACATTCTCGATCAGGTACCCGACCTAGCTAGCAGGTAGGGGCCGGCTCGGGGGTCATCGACATGCGGCAGGTCGTGGTTCCGATGCATGTACCGCGTGCGACGGCTCGTGAGGCCCACGACCCCCTCACGTCGCCACAGCAAGCGCGTACCTTCGTGCCAAGCATGCCGCTCGAGCGATCGGGCGACCAACGACGAATCTATGCCCGGAGGATGGCCACCAGTTCGGCAGAGCTGACGGAACGTCCCCTGCACTCCCGGCGAACCTTCACCGTCCTTGCGGCGGATATCGCCGGTTTCACCCGGCTCATGCAGCACGATGAGGAGGCGACTTACGTCCGCCTGTCGGAGCTGATGGCCGGCGTGGTCGCGCCCGCCATCGGAGAGGCCGGCGGACGGATCGTGAAATACACCGGAGATGGCTTCCTCGCGCTTTTCGAGAACGTCGTCGCCGCGACCGACGCGGCGCTGGCGATCCAGCAGATCCAGATCCTGAAAGGCGCCACCGAAGGTGCGCCTCCAATGCTTCTCAGGATGGGCATGACCCTGGCCGACATCATCGTCACGGCCGACGACGCCTTCGGCGACGGGGTCAACCTGGCTGCCCGCCTCCAGGCAAGCGCCGAGCCCGGCGGGCTCGTGGTATCGGCTGCGGTTGCGGAGTGCCTGCAGGCCGCGGGACGTGTCGGCCTATGCGACCTTGGGCAGCTTTCACTCAAGCATATGCAGCCCGTCAGGGCCTTTGCAGTACCACCACCGCCGGGAACGCCTCTGCTGGCGCCCCTAGCGCGAGAAGCTCCGGATGGTCGCCCGGCGATCGTGGTCCTGCCGTTTCGGAATCTGAGTGGCAAAGGGACAGGTACCGGAAGCAGGCTGGCAGATGGCATCAGCGAGGGGATCGTTCACCTCCTCACCGGGATCGAGCCGCTGCTCGTCATCTCGCGTGCCTCGGCGCATACCTTCACCGACCGCGAGCAGGACCTCTCTGAGGTGGGCCGCACCTTGGGTGTCCACTACGCCCTCAGCGGCACCGTCCGTCGCACGGGAAATCGTATCCGGGTCACGACCGAACTCACCGAAACCAGCACTGGGACCGTGATCCGCACCGGGCACCACGAAGGGCCGCTGACGGACCTGTTCGATATCCAGGATACCATCTCGGCCAGGCTCGTCGGCGCCATCGCCCCCTCGGTCCGCGACCAGGAACTGCGTCGCGCTCGCCGCAAGCCGCCTGACAGCCTGACAGCCTACGACCGGCTGCTGCAGGGGCTCGACATTCTCTATCGCCTCGACCCAAGCACCTTCACCCTGGCGCGCGGCCATTTCCAACAGGCGATGTCCCTCGACCCGGGCTTCGCACCGACGTACTCGCACACCGCAACCTGGCACACGTTTCGCCTCGCTCAGGAGTGGAGCGTCGATCGGGAAGCCGACGTGGCGGAGGCCGTGCGGAACGCGGCGCTCGCCCTCGAGAGAGATCCAAATGACGCGCTCGGCCTCGCCATCTACGGCCACATCATGAGCTTCGCGTCGCGGGATTATGCTGCCGCGATGCACTTCCTCGACCGCGCCACCGAGGCCGGGCCGAACTGCGCCTACGCGTGGTGCCTGAGCGCCATCACCTGCGGTTACGTCGGCAGCCCGGCGGAAGCGGTCGCACGCGCCGAGCGGGCCATCCGGTTGTCTCCCTTCGATCCGCTTGGGTTCCTCTATGAGCAGATCCTCGGCCAGTCGCATCTCCTGAACGGCAACCACGAACTCGCCATCTTGTGGGGAGGCCGTTCGTCGGCGCGTAACAGCCGCGACGCCTCGAACCTCAGGATGCTGATCGTCGCGCTGGTCGCGGCCGGTCGTCTCGACGAGGCCCGCCAGATGGCCGGGCGGCTGCTCGCCGTGACACCTGGCTTCAATCTGACAGCTTATGCCCGGCGCACGCCGCTGCCACCGGATATCCGGGCGCTCTACGTCGGCAACCTCCGCTCCGCAGGTCTGCCGGACTGAGCATTCACGACGAACCTGACAGGAGATCTGACATGAACAATATGGGCAACATGGGCAACATGGGCAATTCAGGCAATCTCGGTGTCTCCAGCGGGGGTGGCGACTTCTTCACTGACCGTGTTGACCTGCCCTTCGTGACCGAGACGGCAGCGCTGGGCACCAATCCGAATGTCCCGGTCGCGAGCCTCCGCCTCAAAGAGGATCTTTGGGAAGAGCGGAACTGGAACTCGGAATGGTATGCGTGGCTCGTGGTCGACGAGTTCACGCAGACCGACTGGCGTTCCAAGGTTGAATTCGACCCCAACACAGGCAATGGCCTTGCTCCCTGGGATGACGCGCTGACATCGGAGGAGTTGGACAAGCTCGTGAAGATGGCGGAGGACGAGCGTGCCGACGCCATGGGGGAAATCCTCGCGCAGGCCGAAAGCTACCTCAGCGTCGCCAGCTACTTCATGAACCTGCTGTCTGTGAACGCGGGTTCCCACCCGGCGACGGCACGCCTGCTGCAGATAGCGGGCTTGGTCGCCATCCCCCCGACCGTTTACGCCAAGGCGCATGCCAGCCGGAAGTCCATCCCTGCGGGGTCGTCGCCGCCCGCCGTGACGAAAAATCAGCCTCGCCCTCGGCCTTCGCACCTGCTGCCCGCGCTGCTGTCACCTTTGCCGACGCCGGGGCATCCGTCCCACCCAAGCGGGCATTCCACCCAAGCCCACCTCATGGCGCTGTGCCTCAGCAATGCCCTGCAAGGGGCAAGGAAGGATGTCCTTTCTCCATTGCTGAAAACGCTCGCTGGCCGCATCGGCCGCAACCGCGAGATTGCCGGGCTCCACTACCCTAGCGACACCAAGGCTGGCGCCCATTTGGCGGACATCATCTTCGATATCCTCAAGGATCTGCCGCACTACAAGACGACGCATGGCCAGGCCGAGATGGAGTGGCAGTGACATGCGGAATGACGACCTCGACCGCACCGTCATGGTCAACGATCAGCGAATCACCACCTACGCGCCGCCGAGTTCAGACTTCGACCCGCTCACGGCCACAGCCGAAGAGCTGAACCGGTTTGGCCTGCTTTCCCGTCCAAGCCCGGAGCTCGAGCCTCGTGCCTATGCGCGCTGGAGGAGTTTTTACAGCCCTCCCACCAAGTTCGCGGAGGCAAAAATTGGGATCAGGCTTGAGCGCCGCGCCCTGCCGTCGCCGAGACAGCTTGTCACAAGAAGCTTGGTATCAAGGCGCGTGCTCACAAGCCGCGTGCTCAACAGCTTCAACTGGGCTGGCGGTATGGTCCCGTCCCGGCGGGGCCTCAGGTTCACCCGGGTCTCCGCTACCTGGCGCGCCCCATTGATAGAGCCAGGTACCTACACAGAGCGCCCTGCGTTGGGATGGCAGTGTTCGGCCTGGATCGGGCTTGACGGCTTCCATGGATGGAGCCGCAGCTTGCCCCAGATGGGAACCGTGCATCACCTCAAGACGAATGCGCCGTCCACAGACGCGACGAGTGCGTGTTTCATCCAGTGGTGGCTGAGGGAATGGACCTCACAGGAAATCCGCCTGGACGTGCCGAGCGTGTCTGGCGGCGACACGGTGACCTGCCACATGGAAGTGCTCGATCCGCACAACGTCCGTTGTGCCTTCAAGAACGAGGCTACCGGCATCACCGCCACCGTCGACATGGAGGCAAGCCTCGTTCCCGGCAAGCCACCTATCACCGTGGAGGGCGCGACGGCCGAATGGATCGGCGAGCAGCCGGAGGAGCCATTGCTTCGGGTTCCGTGGCCGACACCCGACTTTGGCAGCGTGCGGTTCAGCCAGTGCTCGACGACACTGTCGGGTCCACCAGGCTCGGGTGTTAGAAGCGATCTTGCCCCCGTAAGCCCCAGGCTTCTTCGCTTCTTCAATCGCCGCATGTCGCCACGCCGCACGGCACGTGTCGCGGTTGGCCACGTCACTCAGCCAGGTCCGTTGGAACCGCCTGACCCGCAGATCAGCGTGACCTACGTGCTCAAGGACTGACGCGGCACAGCATGGCTCAGCCGCGGTCATGGGGCTTCAAGTGATCGCACAGGTCGAGGCCACATTGCCCAAATTTGGCGATGACAACAGCTGATCGGAGGAAGACACCATGTCCGAGTTGACCTTTGTCCTTGCTGGCCAAAACACCGCGACGGCCGCAGACCAGCTGACCATGGTCTTGACCGACGGTGAGAGGGTACGGGTGCACCGGACCGAAGCCGCTGCGCTGCCAGAAGCCGAGCGAAAGGCGGTCGATCCAATCTCGCTCGCCGCCCTGCTCGTCTCGCTCCCGAGTGCTGTGCTGACGGTGATGGATATCACTGATCGGATCAGAAAGCACCGTAAGGCACAGGCAGTGATCGAAGCCGCGCAGAAGCTGAAGGCCGAGAAACAGATTGAAGTGTATCTGCTGACCGCCAGCGAGGCACCGAACCAGCACACGGTTGCCAGTCTTGATGCCGACCGTCTGCTCGATTTGATTGCAGCAATCGATTCCTCGCCGGCTAAGCCAAGGTAGCAGTCACCATGCCGGTATCAAAGGGTGTCTTCCTCATCTGCGAGGCCTCCCACGTATCGTTGGTGTGTGGTCTGGCGGGGTTTGACAAGCGTCGTACGCTTGATGCGGAGCCGTTGCTGGCGCTGATCCGGCGCTATGCCCTGGCACGCGAGCGTGGCGAGGCAGCGGCGCTGCTCTCGGTTGGGCACGCGCTGTATGCCTGGCTGGATGGTCCGGAGCGTTGGCTGGCGGCGTTGAGGCCGGGGCTGCCGCGGCCCTTTCGGTTGGAGATCCGCGCACCCCTGGAGCCCTCGGCTGCGGCCTGGTCGGTGCTTCAGGCGCCCTGGGAGGTGCTGGCCGAGCCGGACCGGGAGGGCTTCCTCGCGGCGGATGACGAGTTGCGCTACGCGCCGCTGCGCCGGCTGGGTATGCCGGCGAAGGATGTGCCGGAGCTCGATGCCTACCGCCTCGGGGTGGCCTTCATGGCCGCCGCGCCGTGCGGCGGCGGGCCGGAGCTCGACCATGAGGCCGAGGAGGCGGCGATCATGGGCGCGGCCGGCCGCGAACTCGACCTGTTCGTCGAGGAGAGCGGCAATCCGGAGGAGCTGGGACGCCGGCTGGCCCGGCTGAGACCGACCCTGTCGGTGCTGCACCTGTCCTGCCACGGGCAGAATGCCTGGCTTGGCCGCGACGGCAAGGATGCGCCGCGGTCGGTGCTGATGCTCGAGGATGCGCACGGGGATCAGCAGCCGACCACGGCCGGCGCGCTGCTCGAGGCACTCGGCGGCTACCAGCCGCGGCTGCTGTTCCTCTCGGCCTGCCTCACCGCGGCCGGCGAGCAGGCTGGGCCGGAGGCGGTGTCGGACAGCCTGGCGAGCCGGCTGGTGCGGGCTGGCCTGCCTGCGGTGCTGGGCTGGGATGGCTCGGTAGCAGATGTGGCGGCGACGGCCTTCGCGCGCGAGCTCTACGACGAGTTGGGCAAAGGTGTGGACCTGCCGCTGGCCGCCGCGGCGGCGCGCCGGGCATTGCTGAACGGCGCCGGCGCGGCGGGGGGGGGGCCAGAGGGCAAGGATGCCCAGGGCAATGCGCGGCTGCGGGTACGCCTGCAGGGAGAAAGCGAGGCGCTGCGGCGCGACTGGCACCTGGCGCGGATCTGGGTGGGGCCGGAGGGCGGTGGGGCGGTGGTCGCGGGCGATGGCCTGCCGCGCTCGCTGCAGGAGCCCGGCAACGGACACAAGCAACTGCTCCTGGTCAAGCAGGATGCCAAGCTGGAGGTGGCCGGCCCGGCGATGTTCGTCGGCCGGCGGCGCGAGCTGCAGCAGGCACTGCGGGTGCTGGCCGGACGCGAGCGGACCGGGGTGCTGCTGCACGGGATGGGTCGGCTGGGCAAGTCGAGCCTGGCGACGCGCCTCGTCGATCGTCGTCCCGACCTGACACTCGCGGTGGTGTTCGGCGACTACAGCGCACTCGGGGTGGTCAGCGCGCTGGACAGGGTGCTCAAGGAGCATGCGCCGGCGCACGAGATGCTGGAAGCAGGGCGGGCCAAGGTGCGCGACGGTGGTGCTGCCGCGTTGCAGACCCTGCTGATCGCACTGCTGGCCGGACCATGTGCCGGGACCAGGCCGGGCGACAAGCCGCTGCTGCTGCTGGTCGATGATCTCGAGCAGGTGCTCGATCCCGATCCGGCCGGGGGGCGGCACCAGGTCAAGACGGCGATGCCGGAGGAGCGGGCGGTGCTGGCCGCCCTGCTGCAGGCCTTCGAGCCCAGGCGCAGCCAGAGCCGGCTGCTGCTGACCAGCCGCTTTGCCTTCAACCTGGTCGAGGAAGGCAAGGATCTCGTGGGCCGGCTGGCCGCGCTGGAGCTGAGCGAGTTCAGCGACACCGCCCGGCGCAAGCTTGCCCTGCGCCAGCTCAAGGCAGCGCAGGTGCCGGAGACTGGGGCGGCACTGGATCCGGCCGAACTTGAGGCCCGCCTGCCCCTGCTGGAGCGAGTGCAGGGGCTGGCCCGCGGCAATCCCGGACTGCAGGACCTGCTCGGGGCGAACCTGGTGCTGCGCCCGGCGGTGCCAGTCGCGGAGGCCGGGGCGGTGCTGGACGAGGTGGCGGCCTATCTCGGGGCGGGCGATCTGCCGCGCGCCGAGCAGGTGCGCAAGTTCCTGCAGGAGCTGGCGATCGACGCGCTGCTCGGGCTTGCCGGGCCGACGGGCTGCGACCTACTGCGAGCCGTGACGCTGTTCCAGGTTCCGGTGCCCGAAGCGGCGATTGCGGCGCTGCAGACCGCACTCGGCGGCGAGCCGCGGCGGCTGCGCGACCTCGGCCTGCTGGTGCCCTCCGAGGACCTGGTGGCGCACCGCACCCTGGCGCTGCACGTCAACGGCCTCGCGGCTGGCCGCCTCGCCCCGCTCAGCGACACCGAGCGGACAAGTCTTGCCCCACTCGCCCTGCCGGCGCTGTTCGCGGCCTGGGGCGGCAGCGAGGACCGCCTGCGCCGACCGCATGCTGCCGACATCGCACTGACCCGCCTCGGTCTCCTGGCGGGCGATGCCGGAGTGGTCGAGGCCTGCGCCGAAGGTGCCGTGCGAGGCCTGGAGCGGGACGGCCAGCCGGCGGCCGGCGGCGGGCTCGGCGAGGCGGCGGTGGCGTTGCTCGAGGCGGCGGGCCGCCCCGTGCCGCTGCGCCTGCTGGCCCGGACCGCGGCGGCGCTGCAGACCGCCGGCGAGGGGGCCGCGGCCGAGGCGGTGCTGGACAAGGGTGGCGCGGTGCAGCTCGCGGACGATGCGACCCAGGCCGAGCTCGGGCAGCTCAGCAGCTTCCTGTTCGCGCTCGGTCAGCGGCAGCAGCGAGCCGGCGATCTCGACGCTGCCCTGGCGAGCTATGAGCGGATGTGCGCGGTCGAGCGGCAGCGCGGCAACGAGCACCAGCTCGCGGTGGCCCGCGGCGGCATTGCCGACATTCTCACCGATCGGGGCGAGCTGGACGGGGCGCTGCGCATCCGCCGCCAGAAGCAGATGCCGGTCTACCTGCGGCTGGGCGATGTGCGCTCGGCCGCCGTGACCCAGGGCAAGATCGCCGACATCCTGGCGACCAGGGGCGAACTGGACGAGGCGCTGCACATCCGCCGCGAAGAGGAGTTGCCGATCTTTGAGCGGCTGGGCGATGTGCGCTCGGCCGCCGTGACCCAGGGCAAGATCGCCGACATCCTGGCGACCACGGGCGAACTGGACGAGGCGCTGCGCATACGCCGCAAAGAGGAGCTGCCAGTCTACCTGCGGCTGGGCGATGTGCACGCGGCCGCCATCACCCGAGGCAAAATCGCCGACATCCTGGCGACCAGGGGCGAACTGGACGAGGCGCTGCGCATACGCCGCGAAGAGGAGCTGCCGGTCTACCTGCGGCTGGGCGATGTGCGCGAGGCCGCTATCACCCGGAGCAAGATCGCCGATATCCTCGCGCGTCGGGGCGAGCTGGACGAGGCGCTGAGGGTGTACCGGGAGGAACTACTAGCAGTCTTTGTGGCACTCGGAGAGCCGCTCACGGTCGCCGCCTTGAAAGGGCGGATTGCCAACATCTTGCTCCATAAAGATGACCTGGATGGTGCTCTGATGCTGCAAGAGGAACGCCTCGCGGTCCATCGGGGCCTGGGCGACGCCGACAGGATCGCATCCAGTTTGTGGGACATCGCCCGGATCGAGATGCAGCGGGACCAATACGATCAGGCGATCCCGTACCTGCAAGAAGCTTGGTCACTGTTCGCTAAGCTCGGGCATGCCAAGGGCTTGGCTGTGGTCGGCCGGACATTTGGTCAGGTGTTGGCCATGGCGGGCAAGAAAGACGAAGCGCGGATAGTGCTCGGCCGCAGCGCCGAGGCCTATCGCAAGCTGGGCCATGTCCAACAAGCGGCACAGGTCGAGGCAATGCTGGCCGAATTCATTGATGGCAAACTTTGACTTGCAGAAGACGGGCTGAGGATCCGGCAGGCATTGTCACGTTGCTGACCGCTGGCTGGAACGAACCAGCCGGGCCAAGCTGGGCGGATGCCCACCGAGCCCGCCACCTACCCAGGCTACCGCTTCCCGGCCGCGGTCATTCACCATGCCATCTGGCTCTACCACCTGTTCAGCCTGAGCCTACGCGACATCGAGCTGATCCTGGCCGAGCGGGGCGTGGTGGTCAGCCACGAGAGCATCAGGCGCTGGTGCCTCCGCTTCGGTACGGAGTTCGCGGCCAAGCTGCGCAAGCGGCGGCCGAGGCCGGGCGACACTTGGCACATGGATGAGGTGTACCTGAAGATCAACGGTGAACTCTTCTATCTCTGGCGCGCGGTGGACCAGCACGGCGTTGTGCTCTACATCCTCGTGCAGGAGCGGCGGAATGCAACAGCCGCCAAGCGCTTCTTCAAGCGTCTGCTGGTCGGCCTGAAGTACAAGCCTCGCAAAATCATCACGGATGGGCTCCGCAGCTACGGCGTCGCGCAGCGCGAAGTCCTCCCCGGCGTGCGGCCTCGGACCAGCCGCTACCTCAACAACCGTGCCGAGAACTCACATAAGCCGACGCGACGGCGAGAGCGACAGATGCAGCGATTCAAGTCGCCTGAGCATGCACAGTGGTTCCTGTCAGCGCACGCGATGATCTATGGCCACTTCCGTCCACGGCGGCATCTGATGACGGCCGGTCAGTATCGTCGCTCGCGCGACCAGGCGTTGCGGATCTGGCGGCAGGAGACCTGTGCCCGGGTGGTGGAGTAAAAGCGTCTAACAGAACCGGGTTTGGCGCGTTCTGAGTGGCATGAGCAGAGCCCTTGTCCCTGATGCGCTCTGGGCGGTGGTGGAGCCGCTGTTGCCGCCCGAGCCGGCGAAGC
>NZ_SMOA01000153.1 GCF_004353985.1 Paracraurococcus ruber
CGACCAGCGCCTTGGCCCGCCGCTCGCGCAGGGCGGCGCGGGCGCGGGCGGCGGCGCCGGCGGCCAGGGCCGCCACCGCGAAGGCGACCGCGAGGAAGCCGAGCGCCAGCGCCACGGTGGTGATCACCGGCAGGCGCCACACCGCGACGCGCGCCGCGGGGTCCAGCGCGACGGCGACGGCCGCGGCCGTCACCAGCGCCCCGAACAGCGCGCTGCGCCCGCCGAACAGGCGCCAGGCGGCGAACACGGCGGGGCCGGCAAGCAGCGCCTCCACCGGCACATGCAGCAGGATCATCGCCTGGGCGCAGCCCAGGCCGGCGAGCACCAGCGCGGCGGCGCCGGCGTCGCGCGTCAGCGGCGGCCAGTCCCCGATCCGCCGCCGCAGCGTCGCCAGCGCCCGCATGCCCGGCCGCTCAGGCCTTCTTCAGGATGCGGCTGGCCATGTCGCGCATCTGGAAGGCGATGGGCGGCACCAGCGAACGGACGAATGCCTTGGTGCGGGTCAGCTTCTTGCCCGGCAGGAAGGTGATCGGCGCGCCGCGATCGATCGCGTCGCGGTCCGGCGCCCAGTAGAAGACCGAGACCGACTTGCGCGACCGTCCCTGCGGGCAGGTCATCGGGTCGGGGAAGCCGTGCAGCGTCTCCGCCGTGGTGGGGAACAGCGCGGCGCGGTTGAAATGCGGCGCGATGACCGTCTTCGCCGTGCCCTCCTTGTCGCCCCACAGCTCGAGCCCGCCGCCCCAGGCTTCGTCCCAGTCCCGGTTCAGGTAGACGATCAGGTTCAGCCGGCGGACCAGCGGCAGGTGCGGGTGCTGCGTCCAGTCGGCATGGATGTTCAGCCAGCCGCCGCGGAAGGTCTCGTGCAGGCCGCCGCCATGGAAGATCGGGTCGGCGACCAGGTCCTCGATGCCGGTGACGTCGCGCAGGATCTCGAGGAAGGGCTCGGAGCAGAGCTGCCACAGGAAGGCCTGGGCATAGGGCGGCACGCCGATCAGCCCGCGCGAGGTGCGCTTGATCTCGTCGCGCGTGTCGTAGCCGATCCAGTCGCGCGGCGTCTCCTTCGGGAATTCGGCGGCGATGCGGTCGAGCACCGCGTCCTCGAACACGCTGTCCAGCACCAGGTTGTGGTAGGGCTGGCCGGCCAGATAGCGGTCGCGCAGCGCGGCGCGGTCGGCGGCGAGGCGCGCGAAGGGCACCATCCGCGCGACGGCCGCATCGAAATCCGCGGCCGGCCGGGTTTCCAGGGCCGCCGCTCCCGGCATGGTCGCAGCCACAGCACCCATGTTGCGTGTCCCCTCATTCGCAGAAGCGATGGCGCTGCTCTAGCACCGCTTGGCGGAGGGGAGCGGACACGCTCGATTGAGGTCGGGCGGAACAGTCCGCGATGTGATGCCGGCGGCGCCGCGCGGTGACCACGGGCCATGGCCGCGGCGACCGCGGGCGGCGGGGCGGTCCGGCCCGCGCCGCAGGCCCCGCGCCTCAGCCGCCCCGCATGTAGCGCCGTTCCGGCCGGTACAGCAGCCAGTGACGGAGGCGGGTGAACACTCGATTCAGCATCGCCGGCAGGCCCCGGAATCCCGTTAGGAATGGAAAAAGCTTAATGCCGGGGGATTATGAAAAGGTTACGGCGGTGGTTGCCCCGCCATCACCACGATTCCGACCGAGGTCGCGGGATGTCCGCCGACGGAGAGCCGCAGATGCGGCGGCGAGAGCGGGCCGAGCGGCACGCGGCCATCCTCGAAGGGCGGCAGGTCGACATACTGGTCCATGATCTGCGGCGCATGCGCGAGGTCGAGCGGCAGCATGCGATGGCCCTGCGCCGCCAGGCGCGCCGCCAGCGCCTCCAGGTGCCGCTGCTGGAACAGCACCGTGCCGCCCCGCGCCAGCGTCCTGCCCGACCCGTCCAGGTTCAGCTCCGTGGTGTGCACGGCGATGCCGCCGGGCCGCAGGCAGCGCATCGCCGCCTCGACGAAGGCCATGCCGCGCTCGAGCGAGCCGAGATGCTCCATGGCGCAGGCCGACCAGACGATGTCGCGGCTGCCGTCCTGCAGGTCTGCCGGCAGCGCCGCCATGTCGGCGGCGCGGAAGCGCACCAGCGCGTCGAAGGCGGCGCGGTCCGACAGATGCGGGCGGAACAACGGGTCGGTGCCCGTGCCGTGCTGCCCGGTGGCGATCCAGTCCCGCGCCCGCGAATCCCTGGCATCGAGATCGGTCGCCAGCACCGCCACGCCGCGGCTGGCGAGGCAGGCCGGCAGCGGTTCCCGGCCCACCGCGAAGCCCAGCGCCCGGCGCCCGGGCTGCAGCATCCCCTGCTCCCACAGCACCTGCAGGATGAAACCGGCTTCCCAGAGCTTGCGATGGTAGAAGGGGAAGGCGCCCAACGCCCGGCACCAGTGCCGCAGCCAGGGCGATTCGATATCCGCCTGCCGGCAGCTCCGGCTGGACAGGCCGGCCTGCTGCGGCGCCTCCGGCAAAGGCACCGCCGGCCCCGCCAGCCCGGCGGCGTAGTGGCGCTGCACCAGGTCGGCGGCCAGCACCTTCACGCTCCAGCGCAGCAGCGCCGCCTCCCGCGCCTGCTGCCGCAGCCAGGTCGCCGGCTGCGGCAGGACCGCACGGCGCGGACGGCGGATGAGCGAGCGGAGCGGGCCGAGGGGCATCGGCCGGGTGTGCCCCAACGGCCATCACGACTCAATGAGCGGGAGGTCCCGGCGCCAGGAAACCGCCGCCGGGCGCGGCCCGCCCCGGCGGCGCCTCAGCTGTCGAGGCGGATGCCGAGGTCGCGGATCAGCGGCCGCCATTCGGCATTCTCGCGCCGGACGAAATCCTGGAACTCGGCCGGGCTCCAGGGCGCCGCCTCGATGCCCAGCTGCCGGAAGCGGTCCTGCACGTCGTCGGCCGCGGTGCCGGCCTTCAGCGCCTCCGACAGCCGCGCCACCACGGGGGCCGGCACGGCCGCCGGCACGCTCATCCCCTGCCAGCCATAGGCGACGGCATTGGCATGGCCCAGCTCGCGCAGGGTCGGCACGTCGGGTGCGCGCGGGCTGCGGGCTTCCGAGAAGACGCAGAGCGTCTTGACCCGGCCGGAGGCGATGAAGGGGATGCCGGTGGCGCAGTCGATCACCACGCTGTCCACGTTGCCCGCCAGCAGGTCCTGCATCGCCGCCGGGCCGCCGCGATAGGGCACATGCGTGGCCTCCAGGCCCGTGCGGCGCTTGACCATCTCCATCGCCAGGTGGTGCGGCGACGCGACGGCGGGGGACCCGTAATTCGGCGCCTTCGCCTTCGACCGCGCGACGAAATCGGCGAAGTCGCGCACCGGATCGTCCGGGCGGACCACGATGAACAGCGGGAAGCGGCCGATGAAGCCGACCCCCTGCAGGTCGCGGTCGGGGTCGTAGGACAGCCGGCTGTAAAGCGCCGGGTTGTAGACCAGGATGCCGTTGTCGACGTGCAGCAGGGTGTAGCCGTCCGGCGCGCTGCGGACCACCGCCTCGGTCGCCACCACCGCGCCGCCGCCGGGCCGGTTCTCGACCACGACATTCTGGCCGAGCCGGGTGCCGATATGGCTGCCGATCAGCCGGGCGAAGGTGTCGCTGGCGCCGCCGGGGGGATAGCCGACGATCCAGCGCAGCGGGCGGTCCGGGAAGCCCTGCGCCCGCGCCCCGGCCGCGCCCGCCAGCGCCGCCGCCCCCAACCCCGCCAGCACACCGCGCCGATCCGGCATCGCAGCCCCCTGTTCGCTGTCGCCCGCATCTAAGGCCAAGCGGCAACGGTCGTCACGGCCCCAGCAGCAGGATCCAGAGCGGCAGGGTGACGACCGAGAGCAGGTGTTCCAGCGTGGTCAGCGCGGCCATCAGCGGCGCGTCGCCGCCCATCGCCCGCGCCATCACATAGCTGGTCGTGGCGGTCGGCAGCGCCATGAAGACCAGCGCGACCGCCAGTGGTAGCGGGTCGAGGCCGAGCGCCCGGCCCAGCAGCAGGGTCAGCGCCGGCACCAGCACCAGCTTGATGACGCAGGTCGCCAGCTGCAGCGGCAGCCGGCCGCGCAGCGCCCCGGGCGACAGGGCGGCGCCGACGCAGAGCAGGCCGAGCGCGACCGAGGCCTGGCCGGTGGTGCGCATCAGCGGCGCGATCCCGGGCGGCAGCCCGCCGAGCAGGGAGATGGCGAAGCCGGCCAGGCAGGCGAGCAGCAGCGGGTTCAGCAGCAATTGCCGCGCCGCCCGCCCGGCCGAGAAGCCCCGCCCGCCGCCGGAAGCGAAGACCAGCGAGGTGAGGGTTTGCACGAAGGGCACGATCAGCCCGGTGGCGACGGCGCCGAGGGCGGTGCCGGCGGCGCCGAACAGCGCGCCGGTGATGGCGAAGCCCATCAGGTTGTTGAAGCGGATGCCGCCCTGGAAGACCGAGGTGGTGGCGGGATGGTCCAGCCCGGCCAGCCGCGCCAGCAGCAGGCTGAGCGCGCCGCCGCCGAGCAGCGCCAGCCAGATGCCGGTGGCCATGCCGCCGATCGGCAGGGTCCGGAGGTCCACCGCCGCGATGGCCGAGCACAGCAGGGCGGGCATCAGTACCCAGAAGACCAGCCGTTCGATGCCCGCCCAGATGGCGTCGTCGCGGAGCAGCAGGCGGCGCAGCAGCGCGCCCAGCAGCAGCAGGCCGAAGGGCGGCGCGAAGACGTCGAGATAGAGGGTCACGGAGTCCGGCCAGCGTTGCCCGCGCAGTTGCGGGGTTTTGCGCCGGCCCGTCCAGCCCCCGCGCCCTGCCGGCGGCGCGACGTCCGAGGGCGGCGGGCAGGGCAGCCGCCACCCGGATGCCTGCCGCGGGCCATGCCCCCGCCGGCGTCCGCGCCAGCCCGGCCCGCCGGGTCATCCGACCGCCTGGATCGCCCCGGGCATATGTTCGTGGAGTGGCCTCACGCCCCGCGATCCGCGGCGGGGGCCGGACCGCGCCTGCCATCGGCCTGCGGGTCGATCAGGCGCCCGGCTTCGCGCGGGCCGTCTCGGCGGTGGGTGGCAGCGGCCTGGGGCCGGCGGCCGCGGCGATGTCCTGCAGGCAGGCGGCCTCGGTGCGGGCTTCGGTGCCGTTCGCCCGCGCCTCGGCATGCGCCACCCGCAGCGCCGTGCCGGCGGGATAGAGGACCAGGTCGAGGGCGCAGCCGTCCCCGGCATAGAGCCAGACCTCGGCCCCGCCCTCCCGGCGGCGGAGATTGGGCTCCCCCAGCGACCGCCGCAGCGCCTCCGGCCCCAGCCCCAGCAGGTGCCGGGCGCTGGCCGGGGCGGGGCCAGGGGGCGGGGTGCGCAGGTCGATGCGGGTGATGCCGCGCGGGCCGGCATCGAGCGGGCCGGCCGGTGCCGGCGCCGTGGCCGGGAGGCCCGCCGCCGCGGCGGCGATGCTGGCGCGGCCGCTCTCCACCGCGTCCTGCCAGGCGCGCAGGCCGCGGTCTTCCGGCGCGGCGCAGCCGGCGGTGAGGAGGAGGATCGGCAACCGGAGGCGGGGCGCCATGGCCGCGCGGTCTCCGCTGCGGGCGGCGCCCCGGTCCTGCGGGGCCGGCGCCCAGGGTTGAGGTCGGTGTCGCGTCCGGGCTGCGTGGGGGCCCGCCGCCGCGATGGCGGCGGGCAGGGCCTCAGGCGTCGGCCGGGGCAGGGGCCGAGAGGTCGCCCAGCGCGGCCGCGACCGGGCGCGGCGCGATCGTCGCCGCCGCCTGCGCGTCGGTGAGCATCTCCATCCGGCCGGAGACCTGGCCGCCTTCCTCCACCGACAGCTTGCGGCAGCGCGCGACGCCGGTGACCTTGCCGCTGGCGCGGATGACCAGGCTGTTGCGGGCGGTAATGGTGCCGTCGAACAGGCCGGCGATCTCCGCATCCTCGACCTGCATCTCGCCCTTGAAGACGCCGGCCTGGGCGACGAAGAGTTCGCTCGCCTGGATCATCTGGCTCTCGACCGTGCCTTCGACCACGAGCCGCTCGGCATCGGCGACGGTGCCCTGCAGGCTGATGCCGCGGCCGACGACCAGGGTGCGGCGCTCCGTCGCCTCGGCACGCGCTGCGGGGCGGGCGGGCACGCCCATCGGCGCGCCGGCCTGGCCGGCCATGGGGGCGGGGCGCACGCCGACGGTCGGCGCGGCGGGGGCGGCGGACGGCTTCGGGGCCAGGGTCATATTGGGCGTGTCCTTGGAAGCTGGGCGGAACGGCGGTACGCCGATATCGGAGTCGCGCGCCGCCGGGCTGGCGGCCGGCGCCGGCTCCGCGGCCGGCATGGCCGGAGCCTCGTCACGTTTGCGGCCGAAGATGGCCATCTTGCCCCCCTTCTCACGGCGGTTCGGCGGACAATGCGTCGGGCGGTCCCACGCGGCGTGTCGCGCAATGCCATCCGGCTAGCATGCGCGCTCGCGCCGGTACAACGGCGGGATCGCGTTCGCGAGAGGATTCCAGCGGATATTCCGCTTCACTCGCGATGCAGCAGATGAGTCATCGCGGCCGTGCCGATAATGGGAACCAGAAGGTTAACAACCGGAACCAAGGCAAGCGCCGCGAGCAGCGCGCCGAGCGTCAGCACCGGCCATTGCCGCCGCCGCCGCAGCGCGCGCGAATCGGCCACCGACATGCGCCGCTGCGCCACGCCCTCGAACAGGCCGTGGCCGAGAGCGACGGTGGAGATCAGCCAGAAGGCCAGCGCGCCGAAGGGCGGCGCCAGCAGGGCGAGCGGCAGGGCGAGCAGCGACACGCCCGCCACCTTGGCGCCGAGCGCGAGGTTGTAGCGCGCCTGCGCCCCAAGCCCGGCACCGCGGGCCGGCGGCAGGGACGGATAGAAGCGCCGCTCGACCGCCGCCGCCACGGGGTCGAGGAAGAGGCCGGAGATCGCCAGCATCGCCGGGATGAACAGCCAATACGCCAGGCCGAGGGTCAGCAGCCCGCCCGCCGCGGCGGCCAGCTGCGCCAGCCAGCCGGTGCCTCCGGCCAGCCAGCCGGTGCCCCAGGCGGCCAGCCCGGCCAGGGCGGCGAAGACCAGCGCGGCCCCCAGCAGGCTCTTGGCCAGTGGCGCCAGGAAGGCCGGATCGGGCAACTGGCGGACGGTGAGGGTGATGGCTGCGAGCATGCGGGAATCCGGTCGGGCTGCGGGCGGCAGGCCGCCGGGCCTGCCCCCTGGACTATCCGGGCGGTGGACGCGCGCGGGCGCCGGGGGTATCCGGTCCGCCGCCCGGCGGCAACGCCGGCCACCCCGGGCCCGCCCGCGGCGCGGGACCGGTCCGGCCCCGCCCACGGGCCGGCCCAGCCCGTTCCGCCCGCAACGCGGGCCAGCCCGGAAGGTCCCCGCGCATGCCCGACCCCAGCCTCGACATCCTCGGCATCGGCAATGCCATCGTGGATGTGCTGGCCCGCGCCGAGGACGGGTTCCTCGACGCCAAGGGGCTCGCCAAGGGCGCCATGCGGCTGATCGGGCCGGAGGAGGCGGAGGCGCTCTACGCGGCCATGGGGCCCGGCATCGAGAGTTCCGGCGGCTCGGCCGGCAATACCTGCGCCGTCGCCGCCATGCTGGGGGCGAAGGTCGGCTTCCTCGGCAAGGTCGCGGACGACCAACTCGGCCGCGTCTTCGCCCATGACATCCGGGCGGTGGGCGTGCATTTCCCGACCGCGCCGCTGCAGGGCGGCGCGCCCACCGCGCGCTGCCTGATCCTGGTCACGCCCGACGCGCAACGCACCATGAACACCTATCTCGGCGCCTGCGTGGAATTCTCCGCGGCCGACGTGCCCGAGGAGGAGGTGGCGCGCGCCAAGGTCGTGTACATGGAAGGCTACCTGTTCGACCCGCCGGCCGCCCAGGCCGCGTTCCGCGAGGCGGCGCGCATCGCCCACAAGCATGGCCGGCAGGTCGCGCTCTCCCTCTCCGATGCCTTCTGCGTCGGCCGCCACCGGGAGGCCTTCCGCGCCCTGGTGCGGGAGGAGGTGGACATCCTCTTCGCCAATGAGAGCGAGATCCTCTCCTTGTATGAGACCGAGGATTTCGAGGCAGCGGCGGCGCAGGTGCGCGGCGAGGTGGCGCTGGCGGCGCTGACGCGCAGCGCCGCGGGCAGCGTCATCCTGCAGGGCGAGGCACGGCACGAGGTTGCCGCGGTGGCCACCAAGGTGGAGGACACGACGGGCGCCGGCGACGCCTATGCCGCCGGCTTCCTGGCCGCCTACACGCGCGGCCTGCCGCTGCCGGAATGCGGCCGCTGGGGCTCCGTCGCGGCGGCGGAGGTGATTTCCCATGTCGGCGCACGCCCGCAGGGCGATCTGCAGGGGATGATCCTGGCCAGCGCGGGAAACCGCCCGGTCTCCACCGTGTTGGGCTGACAGCGGGCCGAACGCCGCGGGTCCTTCGCCCGCCGCGCGATCCGGCAAGGGCCGCAGCCGCCCCATCGGGGGTCGGCCGTGCCCGCCGCGCTCGACGGAGCGGGAGAACCCAGATGCGGAAGCTTGGAATCGCCGGTGTCGCGCTTGGCGCGACGCTGTTGTCGCTGCCTGCCCTGGCGCAGTCCGGCGGTGGCGGGGGCGGCAGCAGCGACGGCAGTGCGACCGGCGGGATCAGCGCCGCCACCCCCGGTTCGCCGGCGGCCGGCAATCTCGGCAGCACGCCGCAGAACATGCAGGGCCGCAGCCAGCAGCCGGCGCAGGGATCCGCTACGTCCCTGGCCCCGTCGGGCGGCCGCGGCGGCCCGGACCCGAGCGCCTCGCCGGGCGCCCGACAGACCGCGCCGGGCGGCACCGCGGTGATGCCGGGGGACAGCGGCACCCGCCGCTAGGACCGCGGGCCGGGACTGCCCGGCGGCGGATCGGCCGCGGCCTCGCGGCCCACCGGTCCGCCGCCCCGCGGTCGCTGCGCAGGCGATCGCCGGTGCGTCGCCGACCCGACCTGCCACCCCGCCGGAGGTCGCAGGTCGTCGCGCAGATGGGCGCGGAACCGGCATGTTCCTGACAGGTTAGAACCACCGGACCCATGCCCGCTCCTGGCGAGGCCGGGTCCGGCCACCGGGGCCGCAAGCGCCGGCCGGCCGTCCGTGATGGCGGAACGAGGAACCCAGACAGATGCGTAGATCGATTCTCGCCGCGGCCGTCATCGGCGGCGCGGTAATGGCCATGCCTGTCGCCCTGCCGGCGCTGGCGCAGTCGGGTGGCGGCGGGGGCGGCAGCAGCGACAGCAGCCAGAGCGGCGGGCTGAATGCCGCCACCCCCGGTTCGCCGGCGGCGGGCAATCTCGGCAGCACCCCGCAGAACATGCAGGGCCGCAGCCTGCAGCCGGCGCAGGGCGCGGCGACCACCCTGGCCCCGACGCAGGGCCGCGGCGCGCCCGACCCCAGCGCCGTCCCGGGCGCCATGGAGACCGCCCCCGGCGGCACCGCGGTGATGCCGGGCGATCGCCTGAACCGGCGCTGAGCCGTCCGGATGGCGGCGGCGCTGCCCGCGCTGCCGCCCCCGGCATGTTTCGCGGCGCGACCCCGATGACCGGGCGCGTCGATGGTCCGGGGCATGGGTCCGGGGCGCGCCAACGCCCGGATGCCTGCCAGTCCGGGTCATGCCGCCGCCGGCCTGGCGGCGATTGCCGGCGCCCCGCGCCACGGTCCCGGCAGCCCCGCGGCAATCAAGGCTCGCATTTCCGGGCGCAGCAGCCTATCTGAGCGCCACAACATGCCGCCCTGCTTCGTCGCCCGCCCCGGTTTCCCTTGGTGACCGGGCCGAGCGGCGCCGTGCGTTGCGGCCGCAAGGGACCTACCCCCATGGATATCCGCAACGTCGCGATCATCGCGCATGTCGACCACGGCAAGACGACGCTGGTCGACAACCTGCTGAAGCAGGCCGGTGCCTTCCGCGCCAATCAGCATGTGGCCGAACGCGCGCTGGACCGCAACGACCTGGAGCGGGAGCGCGGCATCACCATCCTCGCCAAATCCACCGCGGTCGAGTGGAAGGGCGTGAAGATCAACATCGTGGACACCCCCGGCCACGCCGATTTCGGCGGCGAGGTGGAGCGCATCCTGTCCATGGTGGACGGCGCCATCGTGCTCTGCGACGCGGCTGAGGGCCCGCTGCCGCAGACCAAGTTCGTGCTGACCAAGGCGCTGGCGCGCGGCCTGAAGCCGATCGTCGTCATCAACAAGGTGGACCGTCAGGACGCCCGCCCGGACGAGGTCCACAACGAGGTCTTCGACCTGTTCGCCGCCCTGGGCGCGACCGACGAGCAGCTGGACTTCCACACCCTGTTCGCCTCCGGCCGGCAGGGCTGGGCGGACCTGGCGCTGGACGGGCCGCGCAAGGACCTCGCGCCGCTCTTCGACCTTATCCTCAGCCATGTCCCGGCGCCGAAGGTCGAGCTCGACAAGCCCTTCGCGATGAACGCCTCGATTCTCGAGGCCGACAATTTCCTCGGCCGCATCCTGACCGGCCGGGTCGAGCAGGGTACCGCGCGGGTGAACATGCCGGTGCGCGTGCTGCGGCAGGACGGCACCGTGGTCGAGAGCGGGCGGCTGACCAAGCTGATGACCTTCTCCGGCCTCGACCGCGTGCCGGTCGAGGAGGTGCAGGCGGGCGACATCATCGCCATCGCCGGCCTGTCCGACGCCACCATCCCCGACACCATCGCGGCGCCCGAGGTGGCGGAGCCGCTGCACGCCATCCCGGTCGATCCGCCGACCCTGGCCATGACCTTCCGCATCAATGACGGCCCGCTCGGCGGCCGCGAGGGCAAGAAGGTGACGTCGCGGCAGATCCGCGACCGGCTCTACAAAGAGACCGAGGGCAACGTCGCCATCAAGGTGACCGACAGCCAGGAGGCCGACAGCTTCGAGGTCGCCGGCCGCGGCGAACTGCAGCTGGGCGTGCTGATCGAGCAGATGCGGCGCGAGGGCTTCGAGCTGACCATCGGCCGGCCGCGCGTTCTGATGCGCGACAACCCCGAGACCGGCGAGCGCGAGGAGCCCTTCGAGGAATGCCTCATCGACGTCGATGAGGGCTATTCCGGCGTGGTCGTCGAGAAGATGTCGATCCGCAAGGGCCAGATGCAGGACATGCGGCCCTCCGGCGGCGGCAAGGTGCGGCTGACCTTCCACATCCCGTCGCGTGGCCTGATCGGCTACCACGGCGAGTTCATGACCGACACGCGCGGCACCGGCATGATGAACCGGCTCTTCCTCGGCTACCGGCCCTGGGTCGGGCCGATCGAGGGGCGGCGCAACGGCAGCCTGATCTCGAACTCCGACGGCGAGGCGATCCAGTACGCGCTGTTCTACCTGCAGGAGCGCGGGACGCTCTTCGTCGACCCGGGCGTGAAGGTCTATGTCGGCATGATCCTCGGCGAGCACAGTCGGGACAACGACCTGGACGTGAACCCGATCAAGGAGAAGAAGCTCACCAACATCCGCGCCGCCGGCAAGGACGAGGCTTTGCTGCTGATCCCGCCGCGGCGGATGAGCCTGGAGCAGGCCATCGCCTATATCGAGGATGACGAGCTGGTGGAGGTGACGCCGGCGGCCATCCGGCTGCGCAAGCGCTACCTCGACCCGCATGAGCGCAAGAAGCATGCGCGCCGGGCGGAGAGCGAGGCGGCATAAGCCGCCCCTCTGCGGGCCATGCCTGCCGACGGCGTCCCGCCCTTCGGGGCGCCCCGAGGGTGGGTTTTGTTGCGTCCGGGGTCGGGAGCCGCGAGAGTGGCGGCATCCTGCCGGATTCGGAACGGATGACGATGCTGCGGAATGCCCCGCGCCTGCTGCGGGCGCGGGTGGATGCCAAGGGGCGCATCACCCTGCCAAAGACCTTGCGCACGCAACTCGGCATGGTGCCGGGCAGCCAGGTGCTGCTGAAAGCGGAAGGCGAGGAGCTGCACGCCATCACCCCGCCCGCCCTGCTGCGGCGCCTGCGCGGCGCCCGGATAGCCTTGCAGCGCCGGCTGGCGGATACGAAGGAATAGGGCAGGCAACGGCGGCGGGGCGAGAGGACGCCCGGCCGCCCGTGGTGATCCGCGACGCGCTGTTGTCGCGGGGCGCCAGGGCTGCGGCCCTGGCGAGGGGGGCCGGCCGGCGGAGGCCGGCCGGGCGCCATTCACTCCGCCGGGGCAGGGGCCAGGGCGGCGTCGCCTTCCAGCACCTTGTGGACGACACCGCCCAGCACCGCGCCGAGGATCGGCGCCACCCAGAACAGCCAGAGCTGCGCGATGTAGTCGCCGCCGGCGAAGATCGCGACGCCGGTGCTGCGCGCCGGGTTCACGCTGGTGTTGGTGACGGGGATGCTGACCAGGTGGATCAGCGTCAGGCACAGCCCGATGGCGATCGGCGCGAAGCCGGCCGGTGCGCGGGCGGAAGTGGCGCCGCAGATCACCACCAGGAAAAAGGCGGTCATCACCACTTCGCAGAGGAAGGCGGCCATCAGGCCGTATTTCCCGGGCGAGAGGTCGCCGAAGCCGTTCGAGGCGAAGCCGCCGATCTCGAAGCCCGGCTTGCCGCTGGCGATGAGGAAGAGGATGGCGCCGGCGGCGATGGCGCCGAGCACCTGCGCGACGATGTAGCCCGGCGCTTCCGACGCATTGAACTTGCCGGCCGCGACCAGGCCGAGCGTGACGGCTGGGTTGAGGTGGCAGCCCGACACATGGCCGATGGTGTAGGCCATGGTGAGCACGGTCAGGCCGAAGGCGAAGGACACGCCGAGCAGGCCGATGCCGACCTGCGGGAAGGCGGCGGCCAGCACGGCACTGCCGCAGCCGCCAAGCACCAGCCACAGCGTGCCGATGAACTCGGCGGTGAGCTTTCGCGACATCAATGGTTCCTCCCGAACTGGAATCGGTTACGGGGAACCAAGGCTCTCCTGAAAGCAAATGCCGTGCAATGGAAGCGGCCCGAAGCCGCCCTTCCCGTCCATCAAAGCTTGGCGACATGTGAGATTGCGCGGCAACCTTCGACTTTCGTCGGAGATGCTGCGGCCGCCGGGGCGGAATCGATTTGCCGCGGCGGCGATGTCCCGGGCCCCGGCGCCGTGGCCCGGGGCGCCGCGATCAGGCGACCTGGCGCGGCGGCTCCGCCGCGGCAGCGGCCACTTCCCGCTGCGCCTCCTCGATCCAGGCCTCGACATTCAGGATCTTGCTGATGTCGCCCAGCGCCGCGCGCAAGGCGGCCGGACTGGCGGCGGCCAGTGTTTCGACCGTCCCATAGCCCAGGTGCTGCAGGCGCAGGCGCATGCCGGGCCCCAGTTCGGTGGTCACCGTCGCCTCGATCCTGGCTTCGTCGCCGGCGGGCGGCGGGCTGTCGGGCGCCATGTCCTCAGGGATGGGCGGGTCCGCGGCCATGGCGTCCGGCATCGCATCCTCGGCGACGGGCGGGGGCAGCGGAGCGGATTCCTCGATGGCGCCCGCCGGCATCGGCATCGCCTCGGCGGGCAGCGGCGCGGGGCTGGCCTCGATCGTCGCTGCCGGGGCGGCAGGCTCGGCGGGCGCCTCCGCCGGTTCCGGCGCCATCTCGCTGGCCGGCGCCGGGGTCTGCAGCAGGGAGGCGAACATGGAGGCGCCATCGCCTTCGGCCGGTGCGACCGCGGCGGGGATGGCGGGCGGCGCATCCGGCCCGGCCATGGGCGTGGGCTCCGGTTCTTGCGGCGCGGCTGCGGGCGGCTCCGTGGCCTGCGCGGCCCGGCCGCGCCAGGGCTGCCAGAAGCGCAGCTTGCGCGGGGTGGCGGGCGCGGCGGCCGGCGGTTCCGTGCCGGCCGGCTCGGCGCCCGCGGCGACCAGCGCGGC
>NZ_SMOA01000154.1 GCF_004353985.1 Paracraurococcus ruber
CGCCGCTGCCCGCCGCGCATCGCGCCTCGGTGCTCGCCGCCGCCGCCGCGGCCGCGCCGGGCGACTGGCACGGGCCCTTCGACGCGGCGGCGCCGGCCCTTGGCCTCGACCTCTTTCGCCCCGGCGATGTCCGCCCGGTCTGGGAGCGCAACCGCTGGGCCGAATTGCCGCTGCTGGCGCAGGCGGCGCGGCTCGATCCGGGCGGCGGGCACCTGGCGCGGGCGGACGCAGTCCTGGCGGCCTGGGCCATGGCCAACCCGCCCTTCCGCGGCCCCAATTGGGCCTGCGGTCAGGAAGCGTCGCTGCGTGCCCTGCATCTCGGCCTGGCGCTGGCCCTGCTCGGCGCGGAACGGGCCGTGCCCGCCGGCGCCCGGGCGCTGCTGCGGCTGCATGGACGGCGGATCGCCGCGACGCGGGCCTATGCCCTGGCGCAGGACAACAACCACGCCGTCTCCGAGGCGGCCGGGCTGCTGGCCTGCGGCCTGCTGCTGGGGGAGGCCGGCTGGACCCGCGCCGGCGCGCGCGGGCTGGATGCCGCCCTGCGCCGCCTCGTCGCGCCCTGCGGCGGCTTCGCGCAACTCTCCACCGGCTATCACCGGCTGCTGCTCGACGTGCTGGCGACGACGCTCTGGCTCTCGGCGCGACTGGGCGGGCCCGGCCTGTCCGCCGCCGCGGCGGCGCGGGCCGGGGCGGCCGTCGCCTGGCTGCACCGGCTGGCCGAACCCACGACCGGCGCCCTGCCGCGCCTCGGTCACCAGGATGGCTCGGCCTTCGCCGACCTCGCTTTGGCCGGGCCCGACGATGCCCGGCCGAGCCTGGAGCGCGCCGCCCGCATCCTCTGCGGGGCCTCCGCCGGCCGGGCGGAGGAGCCGGGCTGCGCCTGGCTCGGCCTGGCCGGGGCGGCATCCCCGGGGCCGGCCCTGCCGGCGCCGCCGGCGGCCTGGGCCGGGGCGGGGATCCGGCTCTGGCGCGCCGGCGGCGCCATGGCGCTGCTGCGCACCGGCCCGCTGCGCTTCCGCCCGGGCCAGGCGGACCTGCTGCATCTCGACCTGTGGGACGGGCCGCTGGCCCTGCTGCGGGATGGCGGCACCGGCGCCTACAACCCGCCGCCGGCGCAGGGCTGGTGGCATGCGCATTTCACCGGCACCGCGGCGCACAACACCGTCCAGTTCGATGCGGAGGACCAGATGCCCCGCCTCACCCGCTTCCTCTTCGCCCGCTGGCCGGCCATGGGCACCTTGCCGGACGGCGCCTGGCTGCGGGACTGGCGCGGCCGCCGGCATGCGCGGGAGGTGGTGGCGGAGGGCCGGAGCTGGCGCGTGCGGGACCGCCTCGCCGGTCCCTGGCGCGTCGCCACGCTGCGCTGGCGCCTGGCCCCGGGCGACTGGGACCTTGAGGCGGGCGGCGTTGCCGGGCCGGCCGGCCGCATCGCCGTCTCGGCCGATGCGCCGCTCGACCTTGCGCTGGAACAGGGATGGGAGAGCCCGGCCTATGGCATGGTGAACGCCGTGCCGGTACTGCGCGCGACTGTCCACGCGCCCGGCAGTTCTTTCCAAACTATCATCACTTTACCTTAACAACTCTGCGTTGAAACCATTCGCTGGGCGCACGAGGTACGACCGTCGTCCGCGGGGCGGGGAGGGGCGATGCCCTTGGGGCTGCTGGTTCGGGGCCTGTGGCAGTGGTGGGGACGGATCCTCCTCCTGACGCTGCTGCTCTATGCGCTGGGGGCGACGCTGCTGGTGCAGGTTCCGCGCCGCCATGTCGCGCAGGCCATCGTCGCCCCGGCGGAGACCACCGGCATCGCCACCTCCACCCTGCTCGCCCCGGTGCCGATCATGGGCGGCGGGCTGCTGGACGACCGGCTGTCGGGCAATTTCGCGGTCTACCTGGACTCCCTGCGGGCGCCCGAGGCGGCGGCGATGCTGGCGCGGGACACCCGGCTGCTGGGCTATCTCACCCTCCTGCGGCAGGAAGGGCCGCTCGGCTGGCTGCGCCGCAGGCTCGACCTGCGGATCGAGGCCGATCTGGACGATGCGCAGGACTGGCTGGAGCGGAGCCTGGCCGCCACCCAGAACATCGGCACCGTCACCGTCACGCTGACGCTGGCGCATCGCGACCGCGACGCGGCGCTGGACGCGCTGCGGCGGCTGCATGCGCTGGCCGAGGCGAAGGTGCGCGCCGACCTGGCCGAGATGGCCCGCCGCCGGATCGCGGCGATCGAGGCGCGGCTGGCGGTGGAGCGCGACCTCTATCTCCGCAACGCGCTTTACGACCTGCTCGGCCAGCAGCAGCGCGGCGCCCTGGTGGTGGCGGCGGATGAGGCGGTGGCGGCGCGGCTGGTCTCCGCGCCCATGGTGGAGATCCGCCCCTCCCTCCCCAACCGGCCGCTGCTGCTGCTGCTGCTGGCGGTGGCGGCCCCGCTGGCGGTGGGCTGCGCCGCCGCCTTCCTGCTGCTGCTGCGCGGCCCGGACCCGCGCTGGCGCGGCCGCATGCAGGGCCTGCCGCTGTTCGACGCGGCGCGGGCCGGGGCGGATTGAGCATGCGCGAGAATGCCGCCCCGGCCGGTGCCGCCCGTGGCACCCCCGCCGCCTCGCAGCCCGGCCTGGCCGCCGCGGGCGCCGGGCTGCTCGCCGGGGTGCTGCACCTCTCCGGCGCGCTGAAGGGCCTCCCCGGCCTCGCCGCCCTGCCGCTCGACCTGACCCTGCTGGCGGCGCTGCTGCTGGCGCCGCCGCTGCTGTTCCTGCTGGCCGGGCGGGACTGGCACCTGGCCACGCCGCTCGGCCCGCCGCTGGCCGGGGCGGCGCTGCTCCTGCTCTGGCTGGTGCTGGCCGGGGGCTGGAGCGCGTCCCGCCTGCATCTGGCGGAGAAGCTGCCGCACATCGTCCTCCTCGGGCCCGCCATGCTGGCGGCCGGCCTGCTGGTGGGGGCGGAGGCGCGGGCGCTGCGCTGGCTGGCCGGGTTCACCCTGCTGGCCGGCCTGGTCATCGGGCTGGCGACTGCCTGGGGCGTCGCCACCAACACCGTGGTGCTCGGCGGGGATGGCCCGCCGGATCCCGGCCGCATCCGGGTGCAGTACCAGCTTGCGGGGCTTGCGATCGCCTGCGCCGCCGGGCTGGCGGCGGTGCGGCTGCTGGAGGCGCGCGGCGCGGCCCGGCTGCCCTGGCTGCTGCTGACGCTGGGACTGGCCCTGGCGGTGCTGGTGCCGGGCGGGCGGGCGGCGCTGCTCGGCCTGGGGCTGGCGGTCGCCCTGGCGCCCGCCGTCCTGCTGCTCGGGCGCGGCCGGGGGCTGGCGGCGCTGGCCTGGCTGGCCGCCATCGGCGGCCTGGGCCTGGGCGCCCTGGCCGTGCTGGCGGCCCTGCCGGGGGCCGAGAGCGGCCTGCGGACGCTGGAGCGGCTGTTCGGCGACCCCGGCACCACGACCCCGGCGCGCGTGATCCTGTGGGGGGAGGCGCTGCGCTGGGGCGGGCTGGCGGCGCCCTTCGGCCTCGGGCCGGGCGGCTTCACCCTGGCCGCCGGCAGCGGCGATGCCCGCGCCCTGCACCCGCACAACCATGCGCTGGAGGCGCTGGCCGAGGGCGGGCTGCCGGGGCTGCTCTTCTGGCTGCTGGCTTTCGGCGGCGGCGCGCTGGCGGCGCTGCGCCAGGCGCGGCATGTGGCGCCCGGAAGGGCGGCGCGCATCGCGGCGCTGACCCTGCCGCTGGCGCTGACCGCCATGGTCTCCACCGATCTCGGCAACCGCATGGTCTGGTTCGGGCTCGGCCTCGCCCTCTCCCTCGGCGTCGAGGCGCGCGCCCGCCATGGCTGAGGCCCAGCCCGCGCCGGGCCGGCCGGACCCGCCGCACGGCGCCTATGCCCGCTGGGGAAAGCGCGGCTTCGACCTGGCGGCCGCGGCCTTGCTGCTGCTGGCCCTGGCGCCGGTGCTGGCCTTCGCCATGCTCGGCGTGCGGCTCGTGCTCGGCCGGCCGGTGCTGTTCCGCCAGCTCCGCACCGGCCAGGGCGGGCGGAGCTTCGTGCTGCTCAAGCTGCGCAGCCTGCGCGACGGGCCGGGGGAGGACGCGGCGCGGCTCGGCCGCTTCGGCCACCTGCTGCGCGCCAGCGCGCTGGACGAGCTGCCGCAACTGCTGAACGTGCTGCGCGGCGAGATGAGCCTGGTCGGGCCGCGCCCGCTGCCGCCGCACTACCTGCCGCGCTTCACCCCGGCGCAGCGGCAAAGGCTGCTGGTGCGGCCCGGCCTCTGCGGCCTGGCGCAGGCCGCCGGGCGCAATGCCGTGCCGTGGGAGGCCCGGCTGGCGCTGGATGCGCGCTACGCCACCGCCCGCCCGACGCTCCGGGGCGACCTGGCCATCCTGCTGCGCTGCGTCGGGGTTGTGCTGCGGGGCGAAGGGGTCTCGGCCCCCGGGCATGCCACCATGCCGGAATTCCGCGGCGCGGCCTTCGGCGGGGCACGCCGCCCGGGCGGGGTCACGCCGGCGGGGCGGCGGCCAGCGCCCGCAGCGCCGCCATCTGCACCTTGCCGAGCGCCGTCCGCGGCAGCGCCGCCGCCGTGACGATGTCCCGCGGGTGCTTGAAGCGGGCGAGCTGGCCGTCGAAATGCCGCAGCACGGCGGCGCGGTCGAAGCCCGGGCCGGGGACGACCACGGCCACCGGCACCTCCCCCCAGCGCGCATCCGGCCGGCCGCAGACCGCGCCCTCCAGCACGCCCGGGGCGCCGCGCAGCACCCGCTCCACCTCAGCCGGGTAGATGTTCTCGCCGCCCGAGATGATGACGTGCTTGAGCCGGTCGGTGAACCAGAAGCGGCCGTCGGCATCCATGCGGCCGGCATCGCCGGTGCGGAACCAGCCCGCCGCATCCAGCGCCTCCGCCGTCGCGCCCGGCGCCCGCCAGTAGCCCAGCATCAGGTTGGGGCCGCGGATCGCGATCTCGCCTTCCGTCCCCGGCGGCAGGGGGTGGCCGGCAGGGTCCTGGATCCGCGCCTCGCAGAGCGGCGCGGCGCGGCCGATCGAGCCGGGCGCCGCCAGCGCCTCCGCCCGCGTCTGGGCGATGGCGATCGGCGCCGTCTCGGTCGCGCCATAGACCTGCTGCACCGGGATGCCGCGGGCCTGGAAGGCGGCGATGAGGTCGAGCGGCACCTCGGACGACCCGGCCCCGACCGCCCGCAGGGAGGTCAGGTCGGCGCTGCCCCAGCGCTTGTGCCCGACCAGGCGCCGCATCACCGCCGGCACCATCAGCGAGAGCGTCGGCCGCCGCGCCGCGCAGGCATCGAGGAAGGCCTCGGCCTCGAAGCCCGGCTGCAGGATGACCTCGGCGCCCGCCAGCAGCGCCGGCAGGGTCTGGATGTTCAGCCCGCCGACATGGAACAGCGGCAGCATCGTCAGCACGCGGTCGGCCTCGGTCAGGTCGAACAGGGCGCGGGCATTCTCCGCATTGGCGGCCAGCGCCGCCTGGGTCAGCAGCGCGCCCTTCGGCCGGCCGGTGGTGCCGCTGGTATAGACCAGCAGCAGCGGATCCCCGGCGGCGCCCTCCGGCCCGTCCCAGGGCGGGTCGGCCAGGGGCTGGCCGTGGTCAAGCACCGTGCAGCCCGGCGGCGCGGCCGCCGCCGCCAGCGCCCGCATCGCGGCATCGCCCGGCGGGCGGACCAGCAGGCGGGCGCCCGCATCCTCCAGCACGTAGCGCAGTTCCGGCGCGGCCAGCCGCCAGTTCAGCGGCACCAGGATCGCGCCCAGCCGGGCGCAGGCAAAGAGCAGGACAAGCTGCGCCGGGTCGTTCGGGCCGAGCAGGGCGACGCGGTCGCCGCGCCGGATGCCGAGGCCGGCGAGTTGCCGCGCGACGCGGTCCGCGGCCCTGGCCAGCGCGCCATAGGTCAGCGCGCCCTGGGTCGGCAGGCCGGCGCCGCCGGACAGGGCCGGCGCCTCCGGCCGCCGTTCCCCGAGCGCGACGAGGCGCCGCCAGATCATCCCCGCGATCCGCCCGGTCCGGGCGAGCGGCGGCCGCCGCCGGACGTGTCGGCGCGCCCCGGCTCAGTCATCCGTCTCGCCCTTCTCGTAGAGGGCATCGCGGCCGATCCGGTCGATGCAGAGCTCCGCGGTCCAGGGCAGCATGAGCGAGCCGCAGCGGGCATCGCGGAAGATGCGCTCCAGCGGCAGCGTCTTCAGCATGGCCTGGCCGCCGCAGGTGCGCACCGCCTTTGCCGCCAGCGCCGCCGCATTCTCCATCACCGTGTGCTGCGCCGCCCAGGCGCGCAGCACCTGGTCCTTGGTCGGATCGGGGCGGGCATCGGTGATGGCCTGGAACCAGAGTGCCTTGGTCTGCTCCAGCATCACCCGCATCTCGGCGACCGCGATCTGCTTGGTGGGGTACATGCGGCGCTTCACCGGCGGCATGCCGGGCCATTCGCCGCGGAGGTAGGCCACGGTGAAGTCGTAGGCCGCCTGCGCCAGGCCCATGTAGGTCGGCGACAGGGTCATGAACATGTGCGGCCAGCGCGTCGCCGCCTGGAAGTAGAGGCCGGGCGGCATCAGCGCCGCCGCCTCCTCCACGAAGACGTCCTTGAACACCAGGGTGCGGGACACGGTGCCCCGCATGCCGAGCGGATCCCACTCGCCTTCCACCGTCACGCCGGGCGCGTCCCGCGGCACCGCGAGGTAGAGCGTGTCGCGGCGCGACGGCTTGTCGGACCCGTCGCGGATCTCGGTGCAGAGGATACCGTAGTAGTCGGCATGGCCGGCCAGGCTGGCGAAGATCTTCCGGCCGCTGACGAGGAAGCCGCCCGGCACGCGGCGCGCCGTGGTGCCGAAGGCGACGCCGCCGGCGGCGGCGGCCCCGCCTTCCGAGAAGGGCTGCGAAAAGATGGCGCCGTCCCGCAGGATGCGGTCGTAGTGCCGGCGGCGGCGGGCGCGGTGCCCGGCGCGCGCCTCGGCCGGCAGGTCGAGATCCTCGGTCAGCACGCCGGTCCAGAGCGTGCTACAGACATGCATGTTCCAGGTCAGCGCGGTGGCGCCGCAGTAGCGGCCCATCTCGGCCGCCGTGAGGCAATAGGCGCGGAAGCCGGCGCCGAGCCCGCCCTCCTCCTCCGGGATGCAGATGCCGAGCAGGCCGGCGCGATGCATGTCGCGGTAGTTGTCGGTGGGGAAGCTCGCCTCCCGGTCCCAGCGGGCGGCGCGCGGCGCCAGCACGGCCCGGCCGAAGTCGCGGGCCCGGGCGGTCAGCGCGGCTTCCTGCGGCGTCAGGCGGAAGGCGGCGGGGTCGAAGATCGGCGCCTCGGTCGCGGCGGTGACGGGCAGGGCATCCATCGGCTCAGCCCTCCCGCACGCCGCGCAGGAAGTCCCGCAGCGCGGCGTTGAAGCTGGCCGGGTCCTCGAGATGCGCGAGGTGGCCGCAGCCCGGCAGCACCGCCAGCCTGGATCCGCGGATGGCGTCGCGCATCCGCTCCAGCGTCTTCGGCGGGGCGAGCGGGTCCGTCTCCCCGCCGATGATCAGCGTGGGCATGGCGATGCGGCCGAGGTCATCGCGGCGGTTGAAGGTGGTCAGGGTGCGGACGGTGGCGCGGTAGGCGGCCTCCGGCACCGCCGCCATGGCCTGCACCGCCTCCTCGGCCAGCGCGGGCGCCGTGCCGGCGCGGAGCATGGGCGGCATGCCCTCTCGCGCCAGATCCGCCATGCCCTTCCCGGCGTCGAGCGGCGCCAGCCGGTCGCGCAGGAAGGCCTCGGCGAAGGCCGGGTCGCGGCCGCCGAAGGCCGGCGTCGTGGCATAGAGCACCAGGGCGCGGACACGCTCGGGGAAGCGGATGGCGAATTCCTGCGCCAGCATGCCGCCGATCGAATGGCCAAGCAGGTCGATGCGCGGGATGCCGTCGGCGTCCAGCCGGTCGCGCAGCGCCCCGGCCCAGGCGGCGAAGCTGCTCTCGGCCAGCATCGGCGCGCCGGCATAGCCGGGCAGGGGCCAGTCCAGCACCGGGGCGGGGGCGAGGGCCGGCAGCACCGGGCTCCAGCTCGCGCCGCCGATGCCGTGCAGCAGGGCGATGGTTGTCATGGCACGAGCCTCCCTTCCATCACCACCGGATCGCCGTCCAGCGTGATGGTGCAGTTGCGGACGGGGATGTCGAAATGCCCCTCCGTGAAGCGCCCGGCGAACTCGTTGGCGCCGGTCGAGAACAGGAAATTGCCGGCGAAGGCGCGCAATTCCGTGCCGTTGGTGTCGCGCCGGTCGTACATCGCCAGCGCCTCGTAGCGGGCCCGCGGGTTCAGCCCCCAGCCGACATGCGACACGGCATAGGCCGCCCGGTCTTCCCAGGCCGCGAGATAGCGGCGCATCAGCTCGGCATCCGTGCCCTCGCCGGCGATGGCCGTGATGTGATCGTCCTCGATCGTCAGGCGGACGGGGCGTTCCAGGTAGCGCTTGAAGGTCAGGTTGGCGTCGCCGGCATCCAGCACCAGCACGCCCCTGACGCTGCCGGCCCGCGGGAAGGAAACGACGACGCCCCCGGGCCAGTGCGCCACCGTCCCCGGCCGGTCGGTCCAGCCCCAGACGCCGGCGGTGACCGCACCCTCCATCGTAATTGTGAGATCGGTACCCGCAGCCGAGACGACCTGCATGTGTTTCGATGCGCGGGCGCGCTTCACGGCGGCCTTCACCGGCGCCTCGTCCTCCGGCCGGGGGACGAGGCGGGTGAGTGCCTCCGGATGCTCGTTGGACACCATCAGCACCCGGCTGCCGGCCTTCAGGATGCCCGGCAGTTCGGGCGCGTGCAGCAGGCCTTCCAGCGTGAGGTCGAGGATGAGGGGCGAGGCGCCAAGTGCGGCCAGGGCGCCGGGATGGCCCTGCAGGGCCCGGGAGGCGCCGGTGGAGCGCACCGGGACCGGCGCGGCCTGGGGCGGCGTCGGCACCACCAGGCGGAAGGGCCGGCAGCCGAGGCGGAGCGCCGCCAGTTCGGCGAGGTCGAGGTTCAGGGCGCGGGACTGCGTCTCCGCCAGGAGGCAGACCGGCAGCCCCGGTGCCGCGTTGCAGAGCCGCAGGACGGTCTCGAAAGCGTCGATCCAGGGCGCCTCGATCCGGTCGGTGAGCATGCAGGCGCCTCCTTCCCGAACCATTGCTTATGAAATTTCATAAATTTCAGCAACGGGCTATTTTGACAACATTCAACACCTGGAAAGACTATCCTGTGTACAGAGAAACCGCCCTGGTATCGGACCGTGCTCGATATGCCGCAACCTTCGCCGGACGCACCGCCACAGCGGTTCATCGACGACTACCTGCTCTACCTCCTGGCTCGCGCCTCGCACCTGATCTCATCCGAGTTTCATGAGCAGCTTCGCCGCCGCGGCATCAGCGTGCCGGTGTGGCGGGTGCTGGCGAGCCTGGTGGGCAGCCCGGGGGAGACGGTGACGGGCCTGGCCGATGTGTGCCTGCTGCAGCAGCCGACCATGACCAAGCTGCTGGACCGGATGGTGCGGGACGGGCTGGTGCGCCGCATGCAGGATGCCCGCGACCGCCGGGTTGTCCGGGTCGCCCTGACCGCGCGGGGGGAGGCGATCTCGGCCGAGCTGGTCCAGGCGGCGCGCCAGCATGAGGCCGACGTCCTGGCCCGCCACCCGGAGGCCGAGGCGATGGCGCTGAAGGACCTGCTGCGCGGCATCATCGCCCGCCAGGCCCGGCCGCGCCGGGCCTGACCCAAGGGTGCCCTCGCCCGGCACGCTGCAGCGCATCATCCTGGTCCTGATGGTGCTGGCCGCCCTCCTCCAGGTCGGCCGGCTCCTCCTCGGCTGACCGCCGGCGTCCGGCTGCCGGGGCGGGAGGCACCGGGCGGCTTGCCTGCCGGTGCCGTCCCCCTTAAGGCCGCGACCGAAGGAGCCTTCACATGTCCGAGATGCCTGCCGCCAACGGCCACGCCCCCCCCGGGGCAGCCGCGCCGGTGCTGCCGCCCCTCTACCGCTCGCTGGAGCCGCTGACGGCCGAGCGGCACCGCGCCCTGCGGCTGCGGGATGCCGGCTACGGCTTCGCCGCGCAGGCGAGCGCCATCCCGCTGGCGGCCGAGGAATTCGGCGTCGCCGCCCGCACCCTGCCCATCGTCTTCGCAGCCCAGGCGCCGCACATGCCGGTGGCGCTGACCGGGCTGACCAGCGGCAGCAACCAGTTCGTCGGGCCGGACGGGACCTGGCGCCAGGGCGTCTACATCCCGGCCTATCTGCGCCGCGTGCCCTTCTTCCTGGTCCGCGCCTCGCAGGCATCCGACCAGCTCGTGCTCTGCCTCGACACCACCGCGGCGCAGGTGAGCGAGACGGAGGGCGAGCCGATCTTCGACGCCGAGGGGAAGGCGACCCCGCAGCTCGACCGCGCCCTGGCCTTCGTGAAGTCGGTCGAGGAAGCGATGCTGCGCACCCGCGCGATCACCGAGCAGCTCAGCGCGCTCGGCCTGCTGAAGGCGGCGGTGGTGGAGTTCCCCCAGGCCGGCCGGCCGCTTCGGGTGGACGGGTTCTTCGCCGTCGACCGCCCGGCGCTGGCCGCCCTGCCGGCCGACAAGCTGGCGGACCTGCGCGACCGCGGCTGGCTGGAGGTGATCTACGCCCATCTCTTGTCCATCGGCGGGATGCCGGAGCTGGCGCGGCACGTCGCCCCGCCGGGCTGAAGGCCGGGCCGCCGGCAAAGGCTTCCAGCCGGGTCATCCGGCCCGGCGCGACGCGGCGGGCCGTTGGTCGCAGGACGGCTCCGCGCGCCGCGTTGCCGCCCGGCCGGGCGCGCGGTAGAGCGCGGCAGCGCGGCGCGCAACCCGAAGGAAGCCCGCCGGAGCGGGCCGGGTCCGCGCCTGCCTGCCGGAGGAGACCATGCCGCATCGCCGCAGCCTGCCCGCCCTTCTGGCCGGCCTTGCCGTCGCCCGGCCGGCGACGGCGCAGCAGCGCCTCGCCAGCCTCTACATGTTCATCCCGGCGGGGCCGGGCGGCGGCTGGGACGGGCTCGGCCGTGCCATCGAGCAGGTGGCGCGCGGCGCCGGGCTGGTCGGGAACTTCCAGTTCGAGAATGTCGGCGGCGCCGGCGGCACGGTGGGCCTGCCCCGCTTCGTCGGCCAGCGCCGCGGCCGGGCGGACAGCCTGATGGTCGCCGGCAGCATCATGGTCGGCGCCACGCTGACCAACCGCACCCCTGTCGGGCTGAAGGACGTGCTGCCGGTGGCGCGGATGACGGAGGAGGCGGGGGTCATCGTCGTCCCGGCAGCCTCCGAGATCCGCGACCTGCGCGGCTTCCTCGACGCGCTGAAGGCGGGGCCTGGCGCGGTCTCCGTCGCCGGCGGCTCGGCCGGCGGGACCGACCACATCACGCTGGGGCTGGTCCTGAAGGCGCTGGGCCGGTCGGCGCGGGAGGCATCCTATGTCGCCTTCGCCGGCGGCGGCCCGGCCCAGGCGGCGATCCTGGGGGCGCAGGTGAAGGCCGGCATTTCCGGCCTGTCGGAATTCGCCGAGCAGATCCGGGCCGGCCGGATGCGGGCCCTGGCCACCACCGGCGCCGAGCGGACGGACCCGGCGATCCCGACCCTGAGGGAGAGCGGGATCGACGTGGTGGTGACCAACTGGCGCGGCGTCTTCGCCCCGCCCGGCATCCGCCCCGATGCGCGCGAGCGCCTGGTGGCGCTGATGACCGAGATCCATGGCCTTCCCGCATGGAAGGAGATGCTGAAGACCCGCGACTGGCAGGATGCCTTCCTGACCGGCGAGGCCTTCACCGAATTCCTGGCGCGCGACGCGCAGCAGACCGAGGCGGTGCTGAAGGAGATCGGCCTGGCCTGACGGCCCGGCTCAGGCCGGGGCCTGGGGCCTCGCCTGAGGCCCCGGCGGGGGCAGGGGGCAGCACCCCCTGGTGCGCGCTACAGCGGCAGCACCTTCCCCGGGTTCATCAGGCCCCGCGGGTCCACCGCCTGCTTGATCCGCCGCATCAGGTCCAGCTCCGCCCCGCCGCGCCAATCCTCCATCATGTCGGTCTTCAGCCGGCCGATGCCGTGCTCGGCCGAGAAGCTGCCGCCGAGGTCGCGGACCACGGCGTTCACCGTCTCCATGATGTCGTGGCTGCGGGCCAGGAAGGCGGCCGGGTCCATGCCGACCGGCTGCTCCAGGTTCATGTGGATGTTGCCGTCGCCCAGATGGCCGAAGGGCACCGGGCGGATGCCGGGGATCAGCGCCCGGCAGGCGTCGGAGGCCCGGCGGATCAGGTCCGGCGTCTTCGAGACGGGGACGGAGACATCGTTCTTCACGCTGGCGCCCTCCCGCTTCTGCGCCTCCGGGTGCTCCTCGCGGATGCGCCACAGCGCCTGGCGCTGCGCCTCGCTCTCGCCGAGGGTGGCGTCCAGCACTTCCCCGGCCTCCAGCGCCTCCTCCAGCACCGCTTCCAGCAGGGCGCGCAGCCCGGCCTCGGGGCGGGAGGAGGCGAGGTCCACCAGCACGTAGTGGTCGAAGCCGGGCAGCGGGACCGTCGCGCCCTCGATATGCCGGGCGTAGAAGCCGACGCCCTCGCCCGACATGTATTCGAAGGCGCGCACCGCGCCCTCGTCCCGGTCGCGCAGGCGGCGGAAGACGGCGAGCGCCGCATCCTCGTCCCGCACGGCGCAGAGCGCGACCTCCGCCTCCCGCGGGCGGGGGAACAGCCGCAGCACGGAGGCGGTGATGAAGCCCAGCGTGCCCTCGGCGCCGACGAACAGGTGCCGCCAGGCATAGCCGGTATTGTCCTTGCGCAGCCGCCGCAGCCCGTCCAGCACCTGGCCGTCGGGCAGCACCACCTCCAGCCCCAGCATCAGGTCGCGGGCATTGCCGTAGCGCACGGTGGTGTTGCCGCCGGCATTGGTCGAGAGCACGCCGCCCACCGTCGCCGTGCCCTCGGCGCCCAGCGAGAGCGGGAAGAGGCAGCCTGCCGCCGCCGCCGCGTCCTGCGCCGATTTCAGCACCAGCCCGGCCTCGACGGTCATGGTCATGTCGAGCGGGTCGAGGTCGCGCACGCGGTTCAGCCGGGCCAGCGAGACCACGACCTGCCGCCCGCCCTCATCCGGCGTCGCGCCGCCGACCATGGAGGTGTTGCCGCCCTGCGGCACCAGCGGCGTGCCGGCGGCGGCGCAGAGCCTCACGGCTTCGGCCAGTTCGGCGGTGGAGGCCGGGCGGATCACGCAGGGGGTGCGGCCCCGGTAGAGGTTCCGCCAGTCCGCCAGGTGCGGCGCCAGGTCGGCGGGGTCGGTCAGCAGGCCGCGCGGGCCGAGCAGGGCCTGCAGGCGGCCGAGCAGGCCTGGGGCGAGGTCGGGGGGCAGGGGCTGGTCGTCGGGCATGGGCGCGACTCCTGGGCCGGCGCGCGGCCTCCGTCAATTTGCATCCCGCTTGCGTGACTTCTTCATCCTTCTGCGGCATGCCAGGGGCATGGTTCGCCCTGGCCGCCATCTCCGCGTGCTGCTGGCCCTGCTGCTCGTCTGGCAGTGGGGCTCGGCCTTCGCGCAGTGCCTGGCGCCGCTCGGCCTCGCCCCCGCGGGCGCCCATGCGGTGGAGATCTGCGGCGTGGACGGCCCGCGGACCATCCTGCTGGGGGAGGACGGGCAACCCGCCGCCCCGGCCGCGGTCCATGACTCCTGCCCGATCTGCCCCGGCGGCGCGGCGCCGGCCGCCGCCCCGCCCGGGGTGCCCGCGGCGCCGGTGCGCTATGCCGCCCTGGTCCCGCCGCCGGTCGCCGG
>NZ_SMOA01000155.1 GCF_004353985.1 Paracraurococcus ruber
GCGGCCAGGGCGCCGGCCAGGCCGCCCAGCACGCGGCGGCGCGCCGTCACGGCGCCGCGCGGCGCCTCGGGCGATGCATCCTGCATTCGTTTCCTCCCAGGCAGGCCCATGCAGGCCTGCGTTGCAAGCGGATGGCCGGCCAGCCATCCCGTCCCGGACCCGGGCAGGGGATGCCGGCCAGGTCCCGGCCGCCCCGGTCACCCGGCGCGGCCAGCCGCAGCGTTGCACGGCCGGCCCCGTGGGTCAGTCGCAATTCCGTGCGCCGGGCTTCGACCCATGGCCCATTCCGTGCCGGGCGGCGCGCGCGCTAGCCTCCGCCGTCCAGGGAAGGGAGGGCGGCCATGATCATGGTCAGCGTGCTGTACCCGCAGGATGGCGGGACCAAATTCGACGAGGCCTACTACATGCAGAAGCACATCCCGCTCGTGAAGGAGCGCTGGAGCGGCATGGGGCTGCAGGACCTGAAGGTGCTGAAGGGCGTGCCCGGGCCGGATGGCAGTGCGGCGCCCTATCGCATCATGGCGATGCTGACCTGGGAGTCGGCCGAGGCCTTCGGCAAGGGCGCCAAGGCGCATGGGCCGGAGCTGTTCGGCGACGTGCCGAATTTCACCGACATCAAGCCCGCTGTGCAGATCAGCGAGCTGCTGGGATGAGGCAGGCGGGCCCCGGGCGCGTGCCCGGGACCCGCGCCGGGCCTCACGCCAGGGTGGTCAGGTCCTGGAACCAGTGCTGCGCGGGCACGTAGCCGCGCACGTTGCGCGACACCGCCTTCGGGTTGGTGTCGTGCACCACGAAGACCCACAGCGCCTCGTTCACCACCTTCTCGTGCACGCGGCGCATGATCGCATCCTGTTCCGCCGCATCGAAGCTGGAGGTCGCCGCATTCAGCATCCGGTCCATCTCCGCATCGCGGTAATGGCCGTAATTCACGCCGACCGGGTTGATCTGGCCGGAATGGAAGAAGCGGATGAAGGCATAGAGCGGATCGCTGGTGAGGTAGGCGACGTTGTTGGCGGTGATGCCGCCGCTGCGCGACAGCTCCCCGGCCGCGCCCTGGCGCCAGGCGGTGTAGAGCACCTCCAGCTCCACCACCTGGAACTCCACCTGGATCCCGACCTCCCGCCAGGCGGCCTGGATGTACTCGTTCATCGGCATGGACAGCATCTGGCCCGAGCCGCCGGTCGGCACGATGAAGCGCGTGCGCAGCGGATTGCTGCGGGAGAAGCCGGCGTCCTGCACCAGGCGCCGCGCCGCATCCACATCCGTGCGGATCTTGAACTCCGGATTGCCGAACCAGGGCGAGGTCGGGTCGACCACGCCCGCCGCCGGCTTCGCCAGCCCGTTCAGCAGCGCCACCACCTCGTCGCGGTTGATCGCCAGGTTGGCGGCGCGCCGCAGCCGCAGGTCCCGCCAGGGCGAGCCTTCCAGCAGGGAGAGATGGTAGTTCCAGACATGCGGCGTGACGTTCTGGATGATGCGCGCGCCGGATTGCTGCAGGCGCGGCAGCAAATCGGGCGCCGGGCTTTCGATGATGTCGAGCTGGCCGGTGAGCAGCGCATTGGTGCGCGTCGTCGTCTCGGGCGCCACGACCAGCACGATGCGATCGGCCTTTGGCAGCCGCGCCGGGTTCCAGTACTCGGCATTCCGCACCAGCTCCGCCCGTTCCCGCGGGACCAGCCGCGCGAGGCGGAAGGGCCCGGTGCCCGAGGGTTCCTGCGCGAAGCGGTCCCAGGACCGCCCCAGCTTCTCGAACTGCGCCGGGGAGGAGATGAGGAACCACAGCATCTGGTAGGGGAAGAAGCTGTCCACCGCGCGGGTGGTCACCTCCACCGTCATGGCGTCGACCTTGCGCCAGCTGGCGACGGAAGGCAGGCGCGGCCGGACCTGCGCGGCCTGTCGGTTGTCGAAATGCGGCGCCTGGTTGTTCAGCACTTTCTCGAAATTCCAGATCACCGCATCGGCGTCGAAGGCCGAGCCGTCATGGAATTTCACGCCCTGCCGCAGGCGGAACACCCATTTGCGGCGGTCGGCCGGGTCGCTTTCCCAGCTGGTCGCCAGGCCGGGCACGAGCTTCCCGGGCCGGTCGGCCACGTCCATCTCCCAGGCGACCAGCGGGTCGTACAGGGTGTGGCCGGTGAACTGGTAGGCGCCGGCGCCGCGATCCGGCTGGCCGGTGGTCTGCGGGATGTCGGCCATGGAGATGCCGTAGCGCAGCACGCGTTCGGATTGCGCGGCGGCCGTACCGATTGCCCAGGGTTCAGGCAATCCGGGCGTGGCAGCAAGGCCGGTGGCGCCCAACAGGGCGCGGCGGGTGAAGGACATGGCGGTCTCCCGGGCTGGGTTGTGCCGCCGCGCATGGCAATCCGCGTGCCGGCGGGGCGATGGGCGCGGATCCTGCGGGCTCGACACCGTCGGCGCACCCCAGTCGCATGCCGGCGGCAGCATGGCCGCGGGCAGGAAGCGCCGTCGACACAGGCGAAGGCATGGGACGTGCCTGCGCCTGCGCCTGCGCCTGCGCCTGCGCCTGCGCCCGCGCGACCGGCGCGGCCGGTTGATCCGTGCGCTACGCCGCTTCCGGCAGCGCGCCCGCGCGCAGCCCGAAGGCCTCCGCCAGCAGCCGGTAGCTGCGCTGCCGCGCCGCCGGGTCGTGGCAGGGCGTCAGCACCGCCACCTCCTGCGCGCCATGCGCCGCCGCCAGCGCCTCCAGCCGCGTCTTCACCTGCTCCGGCGCACCGACGATCGCCCTGGCGCGGATCCGGTCGAGATGCGCCCGCTCTTCCGGTGCATAGGGATAGGCCTCGGCCTCCTCGACGCTCGGCAGCGGCGGGAAGCGGCCGGTGTCGCGGAACAGCCGCCACAGCTCGCGCGACCGGTAGAGCCGCCAGGCCTCCGCCTCCGTCTCCGCGGTCAGGGCGAAGACGCCGAGCGCGGCATGCGGCGCCGCCAGCCGCCCGGGCCGGCCCGGCTGCGGCCGGAAGCCGTCGCGGTACAGCGCCATGACCTGCTCGCTCCCCTGTTCCCCGATGAAATGCGCGAAGCAGTAGGGCAGGCCGAAATAGGCCGCGACCTGCGCGCCGTAGTCGCTGGACCCCAGGATCCAGACCTCCGGCCGCGTCGGCACCAGCGGGTTGGCGGCGACGCTGCGGAAGGGGTGGCCTTCCGGCAGCCCGTCGCCCAGCCAGCCCAGCAGATCCATGACTTGGTTGGGGAAGCGATCCGCGGCCTCCTTCGCATTCGGGTTCAGCGCGAAGGCGGTGCGGCCGTCGCTGCCCGGCGCGCGGCCGAGGCCGAGATCGATGCGCCCCGGCGCGATCGCCTCGGCGACCTTGAACTGCTCGGCGACCTTCAGGGCGGAATAGTGCGGCAGCATGACGCCGGCGGTGCCGACGCGGATGCGCCGCGTGGTGGCGGCGATGGCGGCCACCAGCATCTCGGGCGCCGAGCCGGCATGGGCGCCGCTGTTGTGGTGCTCCGCCAGCCAGTAGCGGCCATAGCCCCAGTCATCCGCCAGGCGGGCCAGGGCGAGGGTCTCCCGGATCGCCTCGTCCGCGCCGCGGCCGGAGGCGATGGTGGACTGGTCGAGGATGGAAAGCCCGAGCGTCATGCCGCGACTCTATCGCGGCCCGGGCCGGCGTGAAGGGGGCGCGTGCCGGCAGGCGTCCACCCTGCGGGCCCGGCCGCCGCCCTGCCCAGGGTGCCGCTCCGCGGCGCGGGGCGCGCGCCCGTCCGCGCCCGGCTCTACTCGGCGGGTGCCGCCGCCGGCACCCGCGCCTCCTTCTTCCGCCCCAGCCCGTCCAGCGCCAGGTAGACCACCGGCGTGGTGTAGAGCGTCAGCACCTGCGCCAGCAGCAGCCCGCCGATCAGCGCGATGCCCAGCGGCTGGCGCAGCTCCGCCCCCGGCCCGGTGGACAGTGCCAGCGGCACGGCGCCGAACACCGCCGCCAGCGTCGTCATCAGGATGGGGCGGAAGCGTTCGCGGCAGGCTTCCAGGATCGCCTCCAGCCCGCCGCGGCCGCCATTGCGCTCATGCTCCAGCGCGAAATCCACCATCATGATGGCGTTCTTCTTCACGATGCCCATCAGCAGGATCACCGCGATCAGCGCGATGACGCTGAAGGGTGTCTTCGTCGCCAGCAGCGCCAGCAGGGCGCCGATGCCGGCCGTGGGCAGGGTGGAGAGGATGGTCAGCGGGTGCCAGACATGCTCGTAGAGGATGCCGAGCACGATGTAGATGACGATGATCGAGGCCAGGATCAGCAGGGGCTGGCCGCGGGTGAAGGACTGGAAGGCGCGGGCATTGCCGGCGAACTCGGTCCGCATCGTGTCGGGCAGGCCCACCTCCATCGACGCCCGCTCCACCGCGGCAGTCGCCTCGCTCAGCGCGACGCCGGGCGAGAGGTTGAAGGTGATGGTCGAGGCCGGCAGCTGCGACTGCTTGGTGACGAACAGCGGTGCCGCGCCGCGTTCCATGCGGACGAGCGCGGAAAGCGGCACCTGCACGCCGCCCGACCCGCTCAGCCAGATGTCGTCCACCTGTTCCGGGTATTGCTGCAGTCCCGGCTCCAGCTCCAGCACCACCCGGTACTGGTTGCGCGAGCGGTAGATGACCGAGACCTGGCGCTGCGAGAAGCTGCTGTTGAGCGCCGAGGTGATGGCGGCGACGCTGACGCCGGTACGCGCTGCCGCCTCGCGGTCGATCACCAGCCGCGCGACCGGGCCGGCATTCTGCTGGTCCGAGTTCACGTCCTGGATCTGCGGCAGGGTGCGCAGCTTCTCGACCAGGATGTTCGACCAGGTCTGCAGGTCGCCGATCTCGGGCGAGAGCAGGACGAACTGGATGGAGGCATTGCCCGCGCGGCCGCCGATGCCGATGTCCTGCACCGCGCGCATGAAGGTCTGCACGCCCGCCACGGCGCCGAGCGGCCGCCGCAGCCGGTTGATCACGTCCTCCGCGGACACGCCCGGGCGGTCCTTCAGCGGCTTGAGGGACAGGAACACGCGGCCCTGGCTGACCGAGGCATTGCCGTTGCCCGCCCCGATGGCCGAGGCGACGCTGGCCACCGCCGGGTCCTTGCGGATCACCTCCAGCACCCGGTCCTGCAGCTGCAGCATCCGCTGGTAGGAGGTGTCGGGCGCCGCCCGCGTGGTGGCGATGATCAGCCCGGTGTCCTGGTCCGGGAAGAAGCTCTTCGGGATGATCATGTAGAGCCAGACGGTGACGCCGATCAGCCCCAGCGTCGGGATCAGCGCCACCCGCCGCCAGCGCAGCACCGGCCGCAGCGTCCAGAGATAGCCATTGGTCAGCGCCGCCATCCCGCGGTCCACCGCGCGGCCGAAGCGGCCGGGCGGCGGCGGTGCGCGCCGCGTCATGCGCGCCGCCATCATCGGCGTGAGGGTCAGCGAGACGACGCCCGAGATGCCGACGGCCAGCGCCAGCACCACCGAGAATTCGCGGAACATCCGCCCGATCAGCCCGCCCATGAACAGCAGCGGGATGAAGACCGCGATGAGCGAGACGGTGATGGAGACGACGGTGAAGCCGATCTGCCGCGCGCCCTCGATGGCGGCGTCCATGGCCCCCATGCCGCGCTCCCGCAGCCGGGTCATGTTCTCGATCATGACGATGGCGTCGTCCACGACGAAGCCGACCGAGATGGTCAGCGCCATGAGCGAGAGGTTGTCGAGCGAGTAGCCCAGCAGCCACATGACGGCGAGGGTGCCGAGCAGGGACAGCGGCACGGCCGCGGCGGTGGCGGAGATGGCGGAGACGCGGCGGAGGAAGACCGCCACCACCATGATGACCAGGGCGATGGCGACCAGCAGGGTGTGCTCCACCTCCGCCACGCTGGCGCGGATGGTCTCGGTCCGGTCGCGGATGGTGCGGATCTCGACGCCGCCGGGCAGCCAGCGCTCGAGCTGCGGCATCAGCTCGCGGATGCCGTTCACCACGTCGATGACGTTGGCGTCCGCCTGCTTGAAGATCGTCATCATGACGGCCGGCTGCCCGTCCACCGAGCCGCCCTGGCGCCGGTCCCGCGCATCCAGCTTCACCCGGGCGATGGAGGACAGGCGGACCACGGCGCCGTTCTGCGACCGGACGATGATGTCGCCGAACTGCCGCGGGGTGGTCAGGCGGTCGTTCACATGGATCGCCGCCATCTGGTCGGTGCCGTCCACCAGGCCGGTGGCCTGGGTGACGTTGTTCTGGCTGATCGCCTGGCGGATCTGCTCCATGCTGACCCCGGCCGCCTTGGCCGCGGCCGGGTCGACCGCCACGCGGATGGCCGGCTGCTCCGCCCCCTGGATGGAGACGGAGGAGACGCCCGGGACCTGCGCGATGCGCGGGGAGACGATGCTGTCCGCCGCGTCGTAGACCGCGCCGGGGGAGGCGGTGGCCGAGGTCATGGCCATGATCAGCACCGGCGCGTCGCCCGGATTGACCCGCCGGACATAGGGCGGGTTGGGCAGCGGCGGCAGGTCGGTGCCGGCGGCGTTGATCGCCTGCTCCACATCCCGCGCCGCGTCGTCGATCTTCCGGTCGAGGTCGAATTGCAGGACGATGAAATAGGCGCCGAGGGTGGAGTAGGACGTCATCTCCGTGATGCCGGAGATGGCGCCGAGCCGGCGCTCGAGCGGCCCGACCACCGCGGCGGCCGTCGTCTCGGGGTCCGCGCCCGGCAGCCCGCCGCCGACGAAGATGGTCGGGATGTCGGTGCGCGGCAGCGGCGCGATGGGCAGGTGGAAATAGGCGACGATGCCGGCCAGCGCGATGCCCAGCGCCAGCAGCGCCGTGCCGATCGGCCGCAGGATGAAGGGCGTGCTGATCGACACACTATTCGGCCGGCACCGGCACGCGCGGCCGCCGGGCGCGCTGGAAGCGTTCCCGCAGCCGCTCCAGCCCCAGATAGATCACCGGCGTGGTGTAGAGCGTGATCACCTGGCTCAGCAGCAGCCCGCCCACCACCGAGACGCCGAGCGGGTTGCGCAGCTCGGACCCCGTGCCGCTTTCCAGCATCAGCGGCAGGGCGCCCAGCAGGGCGGCCAGCGTCGTCATCATGATGGGGCGGAAGCGCAGCAGGCAGGCTTCCTCGATCGCCTCCCGCGGCGTGCGGCCATGGTCGCGCTGCGCCTCCAGCGCGAAGTCGATCATCATGATGGCGTTCTTCTTGACGATGCCCATCAGCAGGATGATGCCGATGAGCCCCACCACCGACAGGTCCATCCCGAAGATCCGCAGCGCCAGCAGCGCGCCGATGCCGGCGGAAGGCAGGGTCGAGAGGATGGTGATCGGGTGGATCACGCTCTCGTACAGCACGCCCAGCACGATGTAGATGACGATGACCGCGGCCAGGATCAGCCAGGGCTCGCCGCGCAGGCTGCGCTGGAACTCCGCCGCGTCGCCGGCGAAGCTGCCGTCGATGGTCTCGGGCAGGCCGATCTCCGCCTCGGCGGCGCGGATGGCCGCGACGGCCTGGCTGAGCGAGGTGCCCGGCGCCAGGTCGAAGCCCAAGGTCACCGCCGGGAATTGGCTCTGCTTCGTCACCGTCAGCGGCCCGGCGGCACGGCCGATGGCGGCGATCTCGGACAGCGGCACCTGCGGCGTCCCGGCGGGGGAGGAGACCGGCGTGCCCTGCGCCGTCGCTGCCTGGCCGGCGGTGGCCGGCACGCGCAGCATGCCGATCATCTGCGGGTCGTCGCGCAGGGCCGGGGAGGCTTCCAGCACCACCCGGTACTGGTTGGACTGGGTGTAGATGGTGCTGATCTGGCGCTGGCCGAAGGCGTTGTAGAGGATGTCGTCCACCGCCTGCATGGTGACGCCGAGGCGGCCGGCCTTGTCGCGGTCCACCTCCACCGTCACGCGCAGCCCGCCCTCCCGCTGGTCGGAGGAGACGTCGCGCAGGATCGCCATCTCCCGCATGCGCCGTTCCAGCACCGGCGCCCAGCGGGACAGTTCGACGGGGTCCGGGTCCATCAGCGTGTACTGGTAGGCGGTGGCGCCCGGCCTTGCGCCGATCTGGATGTCCTGCACCGGCTGCATGTGCACCGTGACACCCGCCAGCGCGTCCAGCCGCGGCTGCAGCCGGGCGATGACGGCGGCGGCATTCGCCTCCCGCGCCTCCCGCGCCTCCCGCGGCTTCAGGATGGCGGTGATCCGGCCGGTGTTCTGCGCCGCGTTGACCACATTGGCGCCGACCACGGAGGTCACAGCGACGACGTCCGGGTCCTGCCGGATCGCCTCCGCCACCCGCTGCTGCAGCGCCGACATGCGGGCGAAGGAGGCGTCCTCCGGCCCCTCCACCAGCGCCACCACCAGCCCGGTATCCTGGCTGGGCAGGAAGCCCTTCGGCATCACCATGTACAGCCAGACCGTGCCGGCGAGCGTCAGCGCCGCGACCAGCAGCATCAGCCCTTCCCGCTTCAGGGCCCAACGCAGGCTGCGGCCATAGGCGTCGCGCATCCCGTCCAGCACGCGCTCCGTCGCCCGCGCCAGCCTGCCCTCCTCCTCCGGCCGGGCATGCCGCAGCAGGCGGCCGCACATCATGGGCGTCAGCGTCAGCGAGACGACCATGGAGACCACCACGCAGATGGTCAGCACCAGCGCGAATTCCTGGAACAGCCGGCCGACCACGCCGGGCATGAACAGCAGCGGGATGAACACCGCGACCAGCGACAGGGTCAGCGAGACCACGGTGAAGCCGATCTGCGCCGCGCCCTCATAGGCCGCCTGCAGCGGCCGCTTCCCCTCCTCGATCAGCCGGACGATGTTCTCGATCATGACGATGACGTCGTCCACCACGAAGCCGGTGGCGATGGTCAGCGCCATGAGCGAGAGGTTGTCGAGCGAGAAGCCGCACAGCGCCATGACGGCGAAGGTGCCGATGATGGACAGCGGCAGGGCGATGCCGGGGATGATGGTGGCCCGCGCGCTGCGCAGGAAGACGAAGATCACCGCCACCACCAGCACCACCGCCAGGCCCAGCGTGAACTGGACGTCGTGGACCGAGGCGCGGATGGTCGCCGTCCGGTCGGCGACGATGGACAGCGTCGCCCCCGGCGGCAGCGCCCGCTCCAGCAGGTCGAGCTGGGCGCGGACATCCTCGACGGTGCGGACGATGTTGGCGCCGGGCTGGCGCTGGACGTCGATCAGCACCGCCGCCTTGCCGTCGAAGACCGCGCCGTTCAGCGTGTTCTCCAGGTCCTGCGTCACGTCGGCGACGTCCGAGATCCGCACCGGCGCGCCATTCCGCCAGGTGATGATGAGGCGCGCGAAATCCTCCGGGCTGCGGAGCTGGTCGTTCGCCATGACCGTGCTGGCCTGGCGCGGCCCGTCCACCACCCCCTTCGGCGTGTTGACGTTGCCGGCGGCGACCGCGGTCCGCACATCCTCGAGCGAGAGGCCATAGGCCGCCAGCCGCACCGGGTCCGCCTGCACGCGCACCGCCGGCCGCATGGTGCCCTGCACCAGCACGCGGCCGACGCCGCTCACCTGCGCCAGGCGCTGCGCCAGCAGCGTGTCGGCCGCGTCCGACAGGCGCCAGATCGGCAGCGTCTCGCTGGTCAGCGCCAGGGTGATGATCGGCGGGTCGGCCGGGTTCACCTTCGAATAGGTCGGCGGATAGGGCAAGTTGCCGGGGAGCGTGCCGCGGGCGGCGTTGATCGCGCCCTGCACGTCCTGCGCCGCGTCGTCGATGTCCCGCCCCAGGTTGAACTGCAGCGTGATGCGCGACGTGCCCGGCCCGCTGGTCGAGACGATGTCGTTCAGCCCTGCGATCTGCGCCAGCTGCCGTTCAAGGGATGCGGTGACCAGCAGCGCCACCGTCTCGGGCGAGGCGCCGGGCAGCGTCGTCGTCACCTCGATGGTCGGGAAGTCCACCTCCGGCAGGGCGGACACCGGCAGGCGCATATAGCCGAAGACGCCGGCCAGGAAGACCGCGACGGCCAGCAGGGTGGTGGCAATGGGCCGGGCGATGAAGGGGGCGGAGACGCCGCCGAACCGCGTCGAAGGTCCCGGTGCCGGCCCGCCCGCGCCACCCGCGCCGCCATCCGCCGGGCTCACGGGCTGGCATCCGCGGCCTGGCGCGGTCGCAGCCGCCGCTCGCCGGGGGCCGGGCCGGGGGCGGGCGCGCCTTCCTCCTGCGGGATCACCGCCGCCCCGGGCGACAGCCGCAGCGCGCCGGAGGTCACCACCCGCTCCCCGGGCGCGATGCCCCGCCGCACCACGGCATCGGCGACCGTGAGGGCGCCGAGCGTCACCGGCCGCTGCTCCACCGTCCGGTCGGGCTTCAGCACATAGGCGAAGGGCCCTTCCGGCCCGCGCTGCACCGCGACCAGCGGCACCGTGGTCACGCCCGGCAGCCGGTCCACCTCCAGCCGCACATTCACGAAGGCGCCGGGCCAGAGCCGCATGTCGTCATTCGGGAAGGATGCCTTCAGGCGGATGGTGCCGGTCTGCGCATCCACGGCGTTGTCGAGGGTGAGCAGCTCCCCCTCCGCCCGCGGCGGCTCCCGCCCCTGCACGTCGCCCTGGCGGACCACCTGGACCAGCACCTTGCCGCGCGCCAGCGCATCCTGCACCCGCGGCAGCTCCTGCTGCGGCAGGGTGAAGACCACGGCGATGGGCTGCAGCTGGGACACGGTGACGATGCCGGTGGCGTCGCCGGCGCGGACGATGTTGCCCTGGTCCACCAGCCGCAGGCCCACCCGGCCGTCCAGCGGCGACCGGATGGTGGTGAAGGACAGCTGGGTGCGGGCGGCGTCGATCGCGCCCTGGTCGGCCTGCACCTGCGCCTCGAACTGCGCCACCTGGGCGCGCTGGGTGTCCTGCTGCTGGCGGGACACGCCTTCGTTCCGGGCCAGCTGCGTGTAGCGCTGCAGGTCGAGCCGGGCATTGGCCAGCAGCGCCTCGTCCTGCGCCTTCTTCGCCACCGCCTGGTCCAGCGCCGCCTGGTAGGGCCGCGGGTCGATGCGGGCCAGCACGTCGCCGCGCTTGACCATCTGCCCCTCGGTGAAGGCGACCTCGATCAGCTGCCCGTCCACCTGGGCGCGGACGGTGATGGTGTTGAAGGCCTGCACCGTGCCGATCGCATCCAGCCGGATCGGCAGGTCCTGCCGCTGCGCCGCGGCGATGGTCACCGGCACCGGCCCGCCGCGGCCCGGCCGGCCGCCGCGGGCGCCGGGGCCCTCCGCCTGCTCGGCAGCGGGCGTCTGGCGGCCCTGCCACCAGATCCAGCCGCCATAGCCGGCGCCGCCGAGCAGCCCGAGGACGATGAGGGTCAGGAGCAGGCGGCGCATGGGCAGGGGAGGGACCTTCGGGCTGTGCTCATTAGATACGCTCCGGCGGGGCGTTTCCCACCGGCCGCATGGGTGACGAAGCGTGTCGCGCCCGGCACGGGACCCTTGAGGCGGGCGCTGTCCTCCTCAAACACCACCCGCCAGGCCAGGGGCGTGGCCTGGACCGGCCTGGGTCTTCGCCGCGGGCGCTCTGCCCGCGGCGGCGGAGGGCGCGGGCGGAGGCGGCGCCGCCGCCCGTCACGCCGTCCCCCAGCCGCCGCCCAGCGCCCGGAACAGCCCGACCGCCGCCTGCAGCCGGGCCAAGCGGGCCTGCGCCAGGGTGGTGCGGGCGGAGAACAGGGTCTGCTGGGTGTTCAACAGGGTGATCAGGTCGATGGTGCCGGCCCGCAGCTGCGCCTCGCTGATCGCATAGCTGCGCTCGGCCATCCGCACCGCATTGGCCTGCAGCGCCTCCTGCTCGGTGGTCTGGCGCAGCGCGACCAGGGCATTCTCGGTGTCCACCAGGGCGTTCAGGATGGCGAAGCGGTAGTTGTAGACCAGCTCCTCCGCCTGCGCCTCCCGCAGCTGGACCTGGCCGCGCAGGGCGCCGCCCCGGAAGATCGGTTGCGCCACCCCGGCCGCCAGGTTGAAGATGATGGATTCCGGCCGCAGCAGCGTCTCCAGCGCCAGGCTGGTCCAGCCGCCGGTGCCGGTCAGGGTGACGCTGGGCAGCAATTGCGCCCGGGCGTTGACGATGTCGGCGTTGGCCGAGGCAAGCCCGGCCTCGGCGTTCAGCACGTCCGGCCGCCGGACCAGCACCTCGGCGGGTAGGCCCGGCGCCACGGGCGGGATGGCCAGGCGGCTGAAGGTGCCGCCGGCCAGCCGGATGGACTGGGGCGGGCGGCCGATCAGCGTGCCGAGCGAGTTGCGGTTGGTGTCCACCTCCTGCTGCAGGGGCGGAATCAGCGCTTCCTGCTGCGCCGCAACCGCTTCCTGCTGCGCCAGTTCCAGGCCGGTGCCGGTGCCGACCGTGACGCGGTCGCGGATCACCCGCAGCACGCGCCGGGCGATCTCCAGGTTCTGTTGCTGGATCAGCAGCCTCTCCTGCGCGCCGAGCATGGCGAAATAGGTGTTGGCGACCGAGGCCTGGGTGGTCAGCGTCACGGTGCCGACATCGAAGCGGTTGGCGAAGGCGGCCTGCTCCGCCGCCTCGGCCGCGGCGCGGTTCTTGCCCCAGAAGTCGATCTCGTAGCTGGCGGACAGCGTCAGCCGGTCGGCGGCCGTGACCCGCACCCGCCGGCTGCGGGCGCCGGTGATGCTGGCGACGTTCACGCTGCCGGTCTGCTGCCGGGTCGCCTGGGCATTCAGGTCCACCGTCGGCAGCAGCGCCGCGCCGGTGATCCGCAGCTGGGCATCCGCCTGCCGCACCCGGGCGACGGCGCGGGCGATGTCGGTATTCGCCGCCATCGCGTCCGCCATCAGCCCGTCCAGCTCGGCGGACCCGAAGCCGCGCCACCATTGCGGGTCCGGCCATTGCGCGGCGCCGGACGCGGCGTCGAAGCCGCCGGGCAGGGCGAGGCCGGAGGAGGTGGCGGGCGGCGTCAGCCACGCGCAGCCGGGCAGGAGGGCGGCGGCGCCGAGCAGCGCCGCGCGCCGGCCGATGGATCCGGCCATGCGCTAGCGCCTGGCCTCGCGCCGCGCCGCGGCGATCTGCTGCCGCCCGGCCGGGGAGACGACGGCCATCGCCTTCACCAGCGCCCCGGTGAAGGCCAGGTTGAACTCCGCCCAGCGGGCGGACCAGGCATCCAGCGCCGTGCGCAGCGCGTCGGGATCGAAGGGCTCACGCCCCATGGCCTCGTCCACCATCCGGTTGGCGGCGCGGAAGGCGGCAAGCTCGGCGGCATAGCTCTCCCGCTCGCGCTCCAGCACCTGGCGGAAGGCCGGGCGGTCCTCGGCCGGCAGGGTGTGCTCGATGCGGGAGACCATGCGGTCGAAGCCGCGGCCGCGCGGCTCCACAGGCTGCGGCCGGGTCCAGAGCAGGGCGCCGAGGGCGACGTTCAGCACGAGGGAGGCACCCAGCGCCGCGCCCAGCAGGGCGCGGCCGGACGGCAAGCCAGGGGGCAGTCGGATCAGAGCGGGTCCTCCGCGATCGGCAGGGTGTTCAGCGGCCCCAGCGGGTCGCCGGCCTGGGCCGGGGGCGCCGGCGCGAAGGCGAACCACAGGGCAAGGGTGGCGATGGCGGCCAGCGCCCCCCAGCCGGCCGGCGCGGCGGGGCGCAATGCCTCCAGCACCCGGTCCCGGAGGCCGGGCGGCGCCGGCAGCGGGCTGCGGGCGATCTCCCGCGCCACCGCGTGGCGCAGCCGGGCCACGGCGGCGGGGGAGG
>NZ_SMOA01000156.1 GCF_004353985.1 Paracraurococcus ruber
CGGCCGCGCCGGCGCCCAGCCCGCGCCCCGGGGGCGCCGACCGCGCGTGAGGCCCGCCGCCATCCGCCTGCAGAAGGCCATGCTGGCGACCGCCGTGCTGGTGCCCGCGCTAGTCTTCGCCGCCGCCGGCTGGTGGAACCGCGGGGAGGTGCTGCGGGAGGGCAGCGACGCGGTGCAGCGCACCGCCACCATCATGGACGAGCACACGGCCAAGGTCCTCGACACCGCGGACCTGCTGCTGGCCCGCGTCGCCGACCGCATCGCCGGGCTGGACGACGCGCAGGTGGCGACGCCGGCCACCAGCGCCTTCCTGCGCGCCGCCATCGCGCCGTTCGAGCAGTTCGTCTCGCTCTGGGTCTCGGATGCCAACGGCCGGGTGCTGGCCGGCAGCCAGGCCTGGGACCCGGCGGTGTCCCTCGCCGACCGGCCCTTCTTCCAGGAGCAGCGGGAGCGGCGGGCGGGCGGCGCGCTGGTGAGCGCCGCCTTCACCGGCCGGGCGACCAACCTCGCCTCCTTCGCCATCAGCCGCCGGCGCATCGATGCCGAGGAGGGCTTTGCCGGGGTGATCCATGTGGCGCTGAGCCCCGACTACTTCACCCGCTTCTTCGCCGAGGCGGCGCCGCCCTTCCGCCATGCCGCCGGGCTGTTCCGTGCCGATGGGTCCATCCTCGCCCGGCATCCGACGGCGGCGAGGCCGCGGGACCGGCTGGGCCCGGACAGCCCGCTGCTGCTGCGGATGCAGCGCGGGGAGGCGCGCGGGCTGATCGCCGAGACCTCCACGCTGGATGGCCGCAGCCGGCTCTATGCCTTCCGCAAGGTCGGGACCTGGCCGGTCTATGTCGGCTTCGGGGCCGATGCCGATGCGCTGCTGGACCAGTGGCGCAGCAACCTGCTGGCCTATGGCGCGGTGGCCGCGGCGGCGGCGCTGACGCTGCTGCTGGTCTCGGTGCTGGCGCTGCGCCGGGCGCGGGCGGCGGAGGCGGCGGAGGCGGCGCTGGCGCGGGAGGCGCTGGCGCGCGCCGCGGCCGAGGCGCGGCAGGCGGCCGAGGCGCATTTCCGCGCGGTGTTCGAAAGCCGCGCCATCGGGCTTTCGATCTTCGACGCCGAGAGCGGCGTGACGCTGCAGGCCAATGAGCGGTTGCTGGAGATGACCGGCGGCACCCGCGCCGCCTTCGAGGCCGGGACCTGGGACTGGCGGCGGGTGACGGCGCCCGAGCACCTGGAGCGGGACGACCATGCGATCACCGAGGCGCGGGCGCGCGGCTGGTGGGACCCCTATGAGAAGGACTATGTCCGGCCCGACGGATCGCGCCTGCCGGTGCGCCTGTCCTCCGCGCCGCTGCCGGGGGAGCCGGGGCGGCTGGTGGTGCTGGTGCAGGACATCTCCGAGCAGCGGGAGGCGGAGCTGCGCCGCGACCTGCTGATGCGGGAGGTGGACCACCGTGCCAAGAATGCCCTGGCGACGGCGCGGGCGGCGCTGCGGCTGACCCGGGCGCCGACGCTGGCGGAGTTCGTGCGGGAGGTGGACGGGCGCATCGGCGCGCTGGCCCAGGCGCTGGCGCTGCTGTCCACCACCCAGTGGCAGGGCGTGCCGCTGGAGGCGCTGCTGCGCGGGGAGCTGGCGCCCTTCCTGGCCGCCGGCGGCACGCCGCGGGCGGAGCTGCGCGGCCCGGCGGTGAGCATCGCCGCCGCCGCGGTGCAGCCGCTGGCCATGGCGGTGCATGAGCTGGCGACGAATGCGACGAAATACGGCGCGCTGTCGCGGCAGGAGGGCGTGCTGCTGCTGACCTGGCGGCTGACGGCGCCCGCGCCCGTGCCCGCGGCGGAGCCGCCAACATCGTATCCGGCGGAGCCGCCAGCATCGTATCCGGCGGAGCCGCCGGCATCGTATCCGGCGGAGCCGCCGGCATCGGGTCCGGCGGAGCCGCCGGCATCGGGTCCGGCGGAGCCGCAGGCATCGGATTTGGCGGAGCCGCCGGCCGCCTCCGCGCCACCTGGCGGGTGGCTGCTGCTGGAATGGCAGGAACGCGGCGGCCCGCCGGTGACGGCGCCGCCAGCCGATCGCGGCTTCGGCACGCGGGTGCTGCAGGCGACGCTGGCGCGGCAGCTGGGCGGCACGCTCACCCTGTGCTGGGAGATCGAGGGGCTGCGCTGCGAGATCGCGCTGCCGGCGGCGCGCGTGCTGGCCCCGGCGCCGGCGGCGTGACCGGCTGCCGCCGTCGAGGACCCTGAACGGCCCGCGTGGCCGGAAGGCCGCGCAGGCCGCCCCTTGCGTCAGTTCACGCCGACCGCGCCGCCCAGCACGTCGCCGATGCCGTCCTGGATCACCAGGTCGGCGATGCCGTCCAGCGGCGTCTCCTGCCGGTTCACGATCGCCAGCCCGGCACCGTTGTGCTTGGCCATCTGCGGGAAGCCGGCGGCGGGATAGACCACCAGGGAGGAGCCGAGGACCAGGCAGAGATCGGCGGCCAGCACCGCGGCCCGTGCCCGCAGCATCGGTTCCTCCGGCATGGCCTGGCCGAAGCTGATGGTGGCGGTCTTCAGCAGGCCGCCGCAGGCGCGACAATCCGGCACCGCGTCGGTCTGCGCGAAGGCGGCGTGGATATCGGCGATCTCGTGCCGCGTGCCGCAGGACAGGCAGGTGGCGTAGGTGGTGTTGCCGTGCAGCTCGATCACCTGCGCGTCCGGGATGCCGGAGGCCTGGTGCAGCCCGTCGATGTTCTGGGTGATGACGGCGTGGACCTTGCCCTCCCGCACCAGCCGGGCCACCGCCCGATGGCCGCGGTTCGGCTCGGCGGCGCGCATGGTGGGGTCGCTCTCGAACCGCCGCCGCCAGGCTTCGCGCCGCGCCTCGGGCGAGCGCAGGAAGTCGTCGAAGTAGATCGGCTTCATCTTCTCCCAGGTGCCGGTGCCCGGGCTGCGGAAATCGGGGATGCCGGACTCCGTGCTGATGCCCGCGCCGGTGAAGACGACGACGCGCTTCGAGGCTTCCAGCATCGTTCGGAGGGAGGCGATGTGTGTGGTCAGCACGCGCTGAAAACTCCCGGAAAACGAAGGGGTCCGGGGAAGCGTCTTCCCCGGGATTTCCTTCTTTACGCCCGCGCCTCCTCGAGGATCATGGCCGCCGCCTTCTCCCCGATCATGATCGTCGGCGCATTGGTGTTGCCCGTGGTCAGCGTCGGCATGACGGAGGCGTCGGCGACGCGCAGCCCCGCGACGCCCCGCACCTTCAGGCGGCTGTCCACGACGCTCATCATGTCCTCCCCCATGCGGCAGGTTCCGACGGGGTGGTAGATGGTGGTGCCGTATTGCCGGTTGAACGCCAGCAGGTCGTCATCGGATGCGGCGCCGGGGCCGGGCAGGATCTCCTCCACGCTGTGCCGGGCGATGGCCGGCTGGGCGAAGATCCGCCGCACCATGCGGATGCCGGCGGCCAGCAGCCGGGCGTCGGACGGCGCCGAGAGGTAGTTGGGCCGGATCGCCGGCCGGGCGAAGGGGTCGGGCGAGGTGGCCATGACCGTGCCGCGGCTGTCCGGCTTCACCGGGCAGATGGCGCAGGTCATGCCCGGCGCCGTCTCCAGCACGCCGAATTTCCCCGCGGCATAGCTGGCCGGGGTGAAGAGCAATTGCAGGTCGGGGCTCGCCAGGCCTTCGCGGCTGCGGGCGAAGACCTGCGCGGTGGTGACGCCAAAGGTGAGCGCGCCGCGGCCGAGGGCGAAGAAGCGCGCCACCTCCCCGACCAGACGCGCGCCACGCGCCAGCTGGTTGGTGCTGAGGCTGTCCTTCACCCGGTGCTGCACGCGGGACACATAGTGGTCCTGCAGGTTCAGGCCGACCTGCGGCAGGTCCCGCAGCACCGCGATGCCGAGCGGCTGCAGGTGATCGGCGGGCCCGAGGCCCGAGACCTGCAGCAGGTGCGGCGAGTTCACCGCGCCGCCGCACAGCACCACCTCCCGTTTCACGTGGATCGTCCGGAGCGTTCCGCCCTGGCGGTACTCGGCGCCGGTGCAGCGCGTGCCGTCGAACAGCAGGCGGGCGACCTGCGCGTCCGTCTCCACCCGCACCTTGCCCCTGGCGCGGGCCAGGAAGGTGCGGGCGGTGGAGCCGCGCCAGCGGCCGAGCCGGGTCATCTGCGAATAGCCGACGCCCTCCTGCTCCTGCCCGTTCAGGTCCTTCCGGAAGGGGTGGCCGGCCTGCTGCGCGGCTTCGACGAAGCGGTGGGTGAGGGGGAGGATGGTGCGGTAATCCTCCACCTGCAGCGGGCCGCCGCGGCCGCGGTAGTCCGGGTCGCCGCCCTGCACGTAGTGCTCCGACCGGCGGAAGAAGGGCAGCACATCGGCATAGGACCAGCCGCGGCAGCCCATCTGCGCCCAGATGTCGAAATCGGCGGGGTTGCCGCGCACATAGAGCATGCCGTTGACGGAGGAGGAGCCGCCCAGGGTGCGGCCACGCGGCCAGCGGATCTCCCGGCCGTTCGTCGCCGCCTCCGCCTCGGTCGTGTAGCCCCAGTTCACCAGGCGCTGGTTCTGCAGCAGCTTCAGCATGCCGGCGGGGATGTGGATCCAGGGATGCCGGTCCTTCGGCCCCGCCTCCAGCAGGGTCACGCGCTCCCCGGCCTCCCCCAGCCGCGCCGCGACGACGCAGCCGGCGGAGCCGGCGCCGATGACGAGGTAGTCGGTCTCATCCATGGATGCGGTTCCCCCCGCCGGGGAGGGTGGCGCATCAGCCGGCGCGGCGGAAGACGAGGGCAAGGTTGTTGGCCGGCATCTCCGTGACCTCGGGCGGGCCGAAGCCCTGCGCCGCGGCGGCCTCGGCCACGTCCTCCAGGTTGCGCACGCCCCAGCGCGGGTCCTGGGCGCGCAGGCTGGCATCGAAGGCGGCGTTGGAGGGCGCGGTATGCGCGCCGCCCCGCCGGTACGGGCCATAGAGCACCAGCGGCCCGCCCGGCGGCAGCAGCCGGGCGGCGCCGCGCAGCAGGCCGAGCCCGGCCTCCCAGGGCGCGATGTGGATCATGTTGATGCAGAGCACGGCATCGGCGCGGTCCGAAGGCCAGGCCGCGGCGGCGGCGTCGAGGTCGAGCGGCGGGCGGATCGTGTTGAGCGTCGCCTGCGCCGCCCAGGCGGCGATGCTGGCCCGCGCCGCCGGGTCGGGGTCGCTGGGCTGCCAGATCAGGCCGGGGAAGTGCGGCGCGCAATAGGCGGCATGCTCGCCGGTGCCGGCGGAGACTTCCAGCAGCGTCCCGGTGGGGGGCAGGACGCGGCGGAGCACGGCCAGGATGGGGTCGCGGTTGCGCGCGACGGCGGGGGCGGAGCGGCGGGGGTCCATCGGGCGGGGCAGGGTCCTCGGCCAGGTCGGCGGCGCAGGATGCGCGCGGGCCGGGCCCGCGTCACTCCATGGCCAGGCCTGCCCTCGCCACCACCGGCCGCCAGGCCGCCTGGAAATCCAGCACCAGCTGGCGATAGGCCGGCGGGTCCAGCGGCTGCGGCGGCGGGGTCAGGCCGGCCGCGCGCAGCCGCTGCGCCACCTCCGGCTGGGCCAGCATCTCGTTCGTCGCGGCATTCACCCGCGTGACCAGCGCGGGCGGCAGGCCGGCCGGGCCGCTCAGCCCCATCCAGCTGGTCGCGGTCAGCGGGCCGAAGCCCAGCGCGGCGAAGGTCGGCACGCCCGGCAGCCCCTCATCCGGTGCCGGCCCGCTCAGCGCCAGGGCCCGCGCCTGGCCCGCATGCAGGGCCGGCATGGCGCTGGACAGCGGCACCAGCAGGCTGTCCACCTGGCCATTCGCCAGGTCCTGAAGGGCCGCGCCGGTGCCGCGATAGGCGACATGCGCGAGCCGCGCCCCGGTGAGGCGCGCCAGCGTCTCCCCCTGCAGGTGCTGCAGGCTGCCGACCATCGGGCTGCCATAGGTCAGGCCGCGCGCCCAGCTCCGCCCGGCGCGCAGGTAGTTCTCCAGCGCCGGGAAGCGGCTGTTCGCCGGCACCAGCAGCACGGTCGGCGTCTCCGCCACCAGGGCGATATGGGTGAAGTCGCGGTCGGCATCGTAGGGCGGCCGGTCCACCAGCGGCGCCATCCCCAGCGGCGCGGTGTCGCACAGGCCGAGCGTCTGGCCGTCCGGCACCGCCCGCGCCACCGCCTCGGCGCCCGGGATGCCGCGGCCGCCCGGGCGGTTCTCCACCAGGATGGTGCGGCCCAGCGCGGCGCCGAGCGGCGGGGCGATGATCTGCGCCGTGGTGTCCGCGCCGCTGCCGGCGGCGAAGGGCACGATGAGGCGGAGCGGCGGCGGCCCGCGCAGGACCTGCGCGGCGGCAGGGCGGGGGAGGAAGGGCAGCAGCAGGGCGAGGCGGCGGCGCATCGGCGGTCTCCGGGCGCGGCGGACGGCGGCCCCTTGGGTGGCGTGTCCTGGCTGTGGCGCATCCTGGACCATCCGGCGGGCGCCCGGACAGGCGCCGGATGGCCAGGGCGGGTCGGCCCCGGGCGGCGCATCCTGGCGGAGGCGGCGCCGCCCGGTCTTGTCCGTCCTTGCGGTGGCGGCCGGGCGCCGCGATGCCAGCAACCCGCCGCGGCAGCCCCGCGCCGCGGGATCGCCGCCGGCCACAACCAGTGGGGGTGCGGCCGGTCAAGTCCTGCACCCGGCCGAATCGATCCGACCGGGATGTGATCATGCCCTCCCGAGGGCTTGTGTGCCGCGTGGCGATCATGCGGCCTAGGAAGGCCGGCACACCCGCCGGCAAGGGGTCTGGCCGGGTCTGGCCGCGCGGGGGGCAGGGATTCCGGATGCTGAGAGTCGTGGCGCTGGCGCTGCTCGGGCTCGTCTTCGGCCTCGCGCTGCTCTCCATCGTGCTGGGCGTGCCGCTGTATGGCGCCATGCTCGGCCATGACGCGGATTTCGCCGTCAACGGCGTGCACATGCTCAGCGCCTCCTGGGTCGCCGGGGAATTCTGGCCGCGCTGGATGATCGACACGAATTACGGGCTGGGCGGCACAACCTATTATTCCTATCCGCCGATGGCGCACTGGTCGGGCGCCGCCATGTCCCGCCTGCTCGGGCTGAACGCGGCGGACGCGGTGTCGCTGACCATGGCGCTGTGGCGCCTGCTGTCGGTGCTGACCGCCTGGCTGTGGCTGCGGCGGCATGTCCCGCCCGGCGCGGCGCTCTGCGGTGCCGCCTTCGCCGCCCTGCTGCCCTATGCCGCGCTGGTCAATCCCTGGATCCGCTTCGCCTATGCCGAGACGGCGGCGGCCGCGCTGCTGCCGCTCCTCCTCCTCGCCATCGAGCGCGCGGCGGATGGCCGCAGGTCGGAAGGCATCGCCGGCCTTGCCCTGGCCTATGCCGCGCTGGCGCTGACCAACCTGCCGACCTGCGCCCTGGCGGCGCATCTCGGGCCGCTCTACGCGCTGGGCTATGCCGGGCGGCGCGGCCTGGTCCGCACCATCCTGGGCGGCATCGCCGGGGCGCTGCTGGCGGCCTGCTTCCTGGTGCCGGCCATCGGCCTGCTGCGCTACGCCAATGCGGCGGATGTCTTCAACCCGCTCTGGCGCTTCAACATGCTCGGCTACTCGGCGCCGTCCCGCTACGTGCTGGTGGTGTGGGGCAGCGGGGTGCTGATGGCCGGGCTGGGCGCCTGGCTGCTGCCGACGGCGATCGGCCGCGGGTTCGGGCCCCCGGGCGGCTGGCCGGGCCGCTGGCAGGTGCTGCAGCGGCGCGGCCTGCCGCGGGCGCTGGCGCTGCTGGGCGCTGCCGGCTTCCTGCTCTCGACCGTCGTCGCCCTGCCGCTGTGGTGGGGGCTGCCGCAGCTTTCGGCCACTGAGCATCCCTGGCGCACCTATGGCCATCTGGTGCCGGTGGTGGCCGGCCTGGCGGCGCTGGCGGTCGCGCGCGGGTTGCGGCCCGGCTGGCTGCTCGCCATCGGCGTGCCGTTGGCGCTGCTGCCGCCCGCCTTCCTGCTGGCGCGGGTCAGCCTGGGCTACCAGGGCTGGCAGCATTTCCTGCCTTCGGCCGAACGCCTGGCGATCGCGCATGAGCATTACCGGGCCTATTCCTGGGAACACCTGCCGGCCCCGGCGGCGGCGGCCGGCTGGGCGACCATCGCCGGCGGCGGCGCCGAGCCCTATGCCCGGCCGGAGGAGCCGCCGGGGACGGAGCGGCTGACCAACGGCTTCCGCATCCCGCATGCCGTCGCGCCCTTCCGCCTGCCGCAGTTCTGGTTCCCGTCCTGGGAAGCACGGGACGCGCTGGGCGAGGTGCCGCTGCGGGCCAGCCCGGAAGGCTTCCTGGAAGTGGCGGCGAACCGCCCGGTGAACGACCTGGTGGTGCGCATCCGCCCGACCCTGCATGAGCGCGTCGGCTGGCTGGTGACCCTGGCGACGGCCGCGGGGCTCCTGCTGCTGCGGCTGCAGCGGGCGGCGCGGGCCTGGCGCACCGCGCAGCCGGCGGGGCCGGTTCCCTCGGCCGAAGGCTAGGGCGGCACGCGAGCCCGCCCGGACCGCAGGCGGCGTCGGAGCGCCGCGCGGATCCGCGCCGGCCGCGATCCGCGTCCCCTGCCCGCAGGCAGCATCGCGGGCGTGGAGGATGCGATGCGAGGGCCGTGTGCGCCGGGGGCATCGCGGTCCGGCCGGCGGTGCGGCGCGCCCTACGGCAGATCCCGCTCAGGCAGACTCACCCGAGCGGGTGAAGAGGCGCGTGGACCCGAGTGACGAGAGCGGTCGCCGCCAGCCAGGGCGAACGGAAACCGTATCTAGAGCGGGCAGTCGCGCGCCGGGATCAGGTCGGCGAGGACGAGCAGCTTCCAGATCGCCTTCACCTCCTCCTCGGCCAGGCAGGCGGGACGCGCCTTGAAGGCGTGCATGTAGTCGTTCATGCGGACCACCACCTGGCCGCAGCGGCCGGGGGCGACATCCGCCCCGGCCGCTTCCAGCGCCCCGAACACCGCGGCCCGGTCGAGATCCTGCGGCATGGGCCGGGCGAAGATCGCGTGCAAGAGAAGCCGGTCCTGTCGGTTCATGCGCGTGCGCGCCTGTGCCTACCCGGCCGTCATGCTAGCCGGCGGTATTCAATGCCGCAACAATTCGGTATCGAGGCAAATGCCGCGCCGCCATGTGGCCGTGGCCGGCCCGTGGTGCCGCGTTCACCTGCGGCGGCAATCCGCTGTAGGGTGCGCGCCCCATGCGCTACCTCAGCACCCGCGGCCAGGCCGCGTCCCGCGACTTCGAAGGCGTCCTGCTGGCCGGCCTGGCCGAGGATGGCGGCCTGTTCCTGCCCGCCGCCTGGCCCAGCCTGTCGCCCGCCGAATGGCGCGCGCTGCGCGGCCTGCCCTATCCGCAGCTCGCCGCCCGGCTCATGCAGCCCTTCGTCGGCGATGCCCTGACCCCCGCGACGCTGCTGGGCATGACGGAGGCCGCCTACCGGGGCTTCGGCACGCCGGCCGTTGCGCCGCTGGTGCAGCTGGACCACCGGACCTTCGCGCTCGAGCTGTTCCATGGCCCGACGCTGGCCTTCAAGGACATGGCGATGCAGCTGCTGGGGCGGCTGTTCGACCATGTGCTGGCCCGGCGGGGGGAACGCATCACCATCGTCGGCGCCACCTCCGGCGATACCGGATCGGCCGCGATCGAGGCCTGCCGCGACCGCGCCGCCATCGACATCGTCATCCTGCACCCGGAAGGCCGCACGAGCGCGGTGCAGCGCCGGCAGATGACCACGGTGCTGTCGGACAACGTGGCGAACCTGGCGGTGCAGGGCAGCTTCGACGACTGCCAGGACCTGGTGAAGGCCATGTTCTGCGACCAGCCCTTCCGGGAGGAGATGCGGCTGGCCGCCGTGAACTCCATCAACTGGGCCCGCGTCGCGGCGCAGATCCCTTACTACGCCTATGCCGCGCTGAGCCTGGGCGCGCCGGACCGGCCGGTGGCCTTCAGCGTGCCCACCGGCAATTTCGGCAATGTCCTGGCCGCCTGGGCGGTGCGGGAGATGGGGCTGCCGGTGGAGCGCCTCATCATCGGGTCCAACCGCAACGACATCCTGGCGCGCTTCCTGGCGGCGAACGACATGTCGGTGCGCGGCGTGGAGCCGAGCCTGTCGCCCAGCATGGACATCCAGGTGAGCTCGAATTTCGAGCGGCTGCTGTTCGAACTGCTGGGGCGCGACCCGGATGCGACGCGCGAGATCATGCGCCGCTTCCGCGCCGAGGGCCGCATGCCGGTGCCCGACGCCGCCTGGACGCGGGCGACCGGGCTGTTCCACGGCTTCGCCCTGGACGATGAGGGGACGCTGGCCGAGATCCGCCGGCTTTGGGAGGGGCAGGGCTACCTGGCCGACCCGCATACCGCCATCGGCACCGCCGCCGCCCGCGCCCATGCGCCGCGCGACCCCGGCATCCCCGTGGTGGTGGCGGCCACCGCGCATCCGGCAAAATTCCCGGATGCGGTGGAGCGCGCGACCGGGCTGCGGCCGCCCCTGCCGGCGCGCCTGGCGGATCTCTATGCGCGGGAGGAGCGGTTCTCGGTGCTGCCGCCGAGGCTGGCCGCGGTGGAGGATTTCGTCCGGGCGCATGCGCGGCGCAACCGCGTAGGCTGATCCCGGGGCGCCGAGGCCCTGCCGCCGGGAGGGCGGCGACGCGCCCCGGCGGCGCGCCGGTCGGGATGATCGCATCGGTCGGCAATCATGCTGGTCGGCATGAGGGCCGCTACTGACGACGGCGTGGCCGACCGCCACGCGGCGATGGCCAGCGGCCGGGCCGCCTTGCCGGGCGCCTGGCGCGGGCGCGTCGCCACGCCGCCGCCGCCATGCACCGGACAGGCCCGGCGCCCTGACCCTGCCGGCCCCGCCTGCGCCGCCGGGATCGACGGCAGGGCGGTGCGCCACCGCCGGCCCGGCCATGCGATGCGGTCGCATGGCCTCGACCCTCGCGCGGCCCGCATGGGCCATCCCGCGGATGGCGAGGGCCCGGCGGGACGGTCCGCGCCAGGCGGCGGCCGTGGGATGCGCCCCGCCGCGCCGGCCGCAGGGGGCTGCGGCCCCGGCGCGGGTGATGAGTCCGCGCCCGTCGCCCCCTGTCCGCCCGGATCGCCGCCCCCCGCCCCGGGGCCCGGCAGCCGTGGCCGACGCACGCCGCAGCGGCGGGGCGCCCCGCCCGGCCTGCCGCCAAACTCCAGGTCTGGTAATAATTCCGTTCTTCGCGAGCAGTACAGATAAGTCCTGCTCCGGAACTACCCGTCCCAATACTTTACGCTCTTCGACCTCAACGCCGCGTGTTGGCGGCAAGTGCTTGATCTTCCTGCGGCAAGCGCCCTGGCACGATTATCGCAATCCTCGATATCGCAGGCTGCAAATCCTCAAGTGTCTGCGAGAACTCAGGGATGATCACGATGACCTTCAAGCTTCCGATGCTGTTCGCAACCCTCGCGCTGGCGCTCTCGGCCGGGACGGCGCTGGCGGCGCCCATCGCCCCCGACAGCACCGTCAGCATCACCGGCGGCATCCTGGGCCTGCCGGGCGGCAAGATCTCCAACGCCACGGGCCTCGATTTCCTGAACTTCGGCGTGGCCGGGACCGCGGGCGGCACCATCAGCCTGAACGCGCCGTCCACCGGCACCTTCGGCCCGCTCTTCACGCTGGCCGGCTGCCCGCTGGCGGCCTCGGCCGGCGGCTGCGGCACCATCACCGACCTGCCGGCCGGCACGATGCCGATCGCCAGCAACATGCCGATCAGCCTGCCGATCACCAACTTCTACACCATCACCCAGGCCGGCCGGACGCTCAGCTTCGACCTCACCGCCATCACCGACGTCTCGCGGATCAGCGCCGGCCTCACGACGCTGTCGATCTCCGGCTCCGGCACCTTCCGCCTGGCCGGCTATGATCCGACGCCGGGCATCTTCACCCTGACCGCCCAGGGCAGCGGCGAGACCACCTTCTCGGCCCAGGCCGTGGCCGGCACCGTCCCCGTCACGGTCCCGGTCCCGGAGCCGGCCTCGCTGGCCATCCTCGGCATGGGCCTGCTCGGCCTCGGCATCGGCATGGCGCGCCGCAGCCCGCAGGCCAGCGCGGCCTGAGCGGACCGGCTGCGGATTGCGGGACGGGGCGGCCCGGGCCAGGGGCCGCCCCGGATCCATCGATGGCCGGGCGGATGCGTGCGCGGCGGCGGCCCTGCCGCGCCGCCATCCGCCCGGGCATCCGACCTTCGGCACCCCCGGGGCCGCGCCGCGGGGCGCAGGTCAGGCCGCGCCGCCCCGCCGGCCTTCCCGCGACAGCGCGATCCAGAAGGTGATCTGGGCGCAGGCCCCGGCCGCGAAGAGCACCGCCGCCGCGGACAGGGCCTGGTCCTGGCCGAGCCCGGCCAACGCGCTGCAGGCCGCGCCGACCGCCATCTGGCAGAAGCCGTAGAGCCCCGCCGCCGAGCCCACCACGCGCGGATTGACGCTGACGGCCTTGGTCAGCGCCGCCGGGCTGGCCATGCCGACCCCGACGGTGAACAGGATCATCGGCCCGACCGCGAGCCAGACCGTGAGTTCGCCGGCCAGGACGACGCCGAGGAGAAGCGCGGCGCTGAGCACGCTCAGCAGGTTGGCGCCGACCATCAGCCGCTCCGTCCCGATCCGCCCGACCAGCCGGCCGATCAGGAGGTTGCCCGCCGCCATGCCGAGGATGAGCAGGGCCAGGTAGAGGCCGACCTCGTAGTCGGGGCGATGCAGGTCGTTGACGAAGATGAAGGGAGCCGCGGCCACGAAGGCGTACATCGAGGTGGTCGCGCAGCCGCCGCCGATGGCGTAGCCGAGGAAGACCGGCGAGCGCAGCAGGCCGAGATAGTCGCGCCGGAGCGACGCGAGGCTGGACCCGGCCGGTCCGGACCGGGTCTCCGGCAGCAGCCGCCAGGTCAGGGCCAGGTTGGCCAGCCCGAGCGCGGTGAGCAGCAGGAAGATGGAGCGCCAGCCGAGGCTGGCGCTCAGCAGGCCGCCGAGCAGGGGCGCGAGGCCAGGCCCGGCCATCATCATCAGGGTCAGCAGCGCCAGGCGGCGCACCACATCGTCGCCCTGCGCCGTGTCGCGCACCATGGCGCGCCCCAGCACCAGCCCCGCGCAGCCGCCCAGCGCCTGGAAGAAGCGCGCGACGAGCAGCGCCGGGACGCCGGGCGCCCAGGCGGCGGCGACGCCCGACACGGTGTAGATCGCCAGTCCCAGCATGAGCGTCGGCCGCCGCCCGAAGCGGTCCGCCAAGGGGCCATAGACGAGCTGCCCGATCGCCAGCCCCAGGATGTAGAGGCTGATCGTCATCTGCATGGCCGCGACGCTGGCCCCGAGATCCTTCGCCGCATTCGGCAGGGCCGGAACGAACATGTGCATGGCCAGCGTGCCGCTGAAGGTGATGAGGACCAGCAGCCAGAGCGGTGGTTCATGCTGCATGACGTTTCCTGACATCGAGCGCCCTTTGCCGGTCCGATCCTGAGCCGCCGGGATGGTGGAGCAGCCGCCATGCCGGCGGTACCCGGCCCCGCCTTGCGGCGGTTGCCACGGCCGGGCTGCGGCGCGGCGCCGCCCGCGCGCCAGCCGCGTCCCGGGGGCGCCTGCTGCGCCGCGCCG
>NZ_SMOA01000157.1 GCF_004353985.1 Paracraurococcus ruber
CTGCGGTCATACCGACCGCGGTTCTCCGGCGTCCACATCCCGCCAAATCGCGCACCACCCGCCGCAACCCGCCAGTCACAACCGATTCAGATGACTCACCATGTTCCCGGATGGACACTTAAACTATGGTACGCCCCCAATTTGTAATTTGGGTCGCTCATGAATTTTCCCAATCAGCCTGAAGCATCGCGATTATTGCTCTGATTTCTGTTGGTGATTACATCTGTGTTCTTTCTGTGGGGAGCTTCAGGCTACGATTGCTTGCCCAGGCTGATGCGGGCGCTTCCTGCATTCAGAAGCCAGGCGGTACACCGGCTGGCTAGCCGGGCAGAGTGGCCCTGGCCTCGCCCGGTCGCGCGCTACCGGCACTGCAGGGGACGCCAGCATGGACCGCGACGCGCAGGGGACCGCCTCCACTGTCTGCTTCCTGCACGGGTTCGAACCCGATGCCGCCGGCCGCCTTGCCGCCGTCGATCCCGTGCCGCAGGGCGACGGCGCCGCCCGCGCAGCAGCCACCCTGTCCGGCCGGGCTGCGGTCGGGCCCGATTGCCGGACCTGCCGGACCGCCCCAGCTTGCTGCCATGCCTGATGACCCCAGCCTCTTCACCGCGGCCGAGCGCGACCTGATCCGGCGCGAGTTCAGCCAGCACTTCGGCCAGGACCCGGCGCTCGCCGAGGGAATGTTCCTGCGCTGCTGGCGCACCGGACCCCTCGCCGGCCAGCCCAAGATCCCCAAGGCCATGGAGGGCCTGATCGCGCGCGGGCTGGTCGAGGTCTCGTCCGCGCCGCCCAGCATCCTGGGCACGCGGGCGTTCTTCACCCCGGCTGGGCTCACGGCATTGCGGGCCCTGTTGCAGGACCGCCGCGCGATGGACCCAAAGCGCTTCGGCCACCTCCGGCGCGAGCTCGGGCTCGATCCGCCCTGCTTGGATACACCCGGGTAGGCGGCCTTCTCTTGCCTGGCCGGGTTTGCAGCCCTCCGCTCGAAACACGTGGCGGCGCGGCAGCGGGCCGCCACGAGACCGTCAGTGACGCGGCGTGGACGAGGCTTTCCAACCGGCTTGTCCGTTCTTTATATGTTCACGCCATGCACGCAGCAGCGATCACGCCCGAGAGCCTGCCGGCTGCGGCAGCCTTCGTCGGCCAGACCCTGGCCGAGCACCCGGACCGCGGCCTGCCGGTCCGCGTGCTGGTGGCCACCCTCGTTGCCATCGAGCGGGTCGAGGGCGCCGTGCTGGACGGCGCCGCGGTCGAGCTCGCACGCCGGCTGGCCCGGTTGCACGGCCTGACCCTGCCCGGGTTTCCCTGCGAGTTCCACGCCGACCATGCCGGCCTCGGCGACCGCGACCTGGCCCTGCTGGCGCTGCGGCTGGCCCGCCAACTGGCGCGGTCCGCGGCGCCCTGGCCGTCGCACGACGCGGGCTTCCTGCTGCTGGCGGCAGCCCGGCTGCTCGCCGCGGACCCGCTGATCCGTCCGCCCCTGCCCGGCCAGGTTCGGCGCAGCCCAGCCGCCGCCTCCTGATGCCCGGCGACCACGGCCGGGCGTTGCATGGCTGGCAGCGTCAGCGCGGCGGGCCGCCGAAGGTGCTGCCATGCGGCTTGAGGTGGAAATGGGTGCGGTCGCCGACCAGCACCTCGGCGAGACCGTCGATCGCCTCCATCACCCGCCCGGCCGCCTCGTAGGCCGGGCCGTTGATCGGCGCCTCGGTGCGGATGCGGATGCAGGCCCGGCGGCACTCGCCGGCCGCCTCCATGACCTCGGCGACGAGCTGGGCGGAGAGGAGGCTGCTGCGACGGCGGACCATGCGTGGGAGCATACGCCGCCGAGCGGAACAAACAAGGAACTTCGAATGCGCCGCTAAGGGCGGCTCATCCTCGCCCATTCATCGGAGATTGCCCTCGTCGACCTGGGCCCCTGCCTATCCGCACGCCTTGCAGGTCAGCAGGCCGCGCCGTTCGCGCGCCGGCTCGACCAGGTAGCCACAGCGCAGGCAGTTCGCGCCCTCCTCCGCACCGAACGGGTCGGCGAAACTCCGGCCGTGGCCGGGCACGGGCTGGGCCTCCGGCAGCGCGGTCCGGCGCCGACGCGTCGGGGTGACCGCAAGTGTGGCCGCGAGCGGCTCAGGCGGGCTGGGCTCCGCGGCGGTCGGCGGTGGCGACGGCTGCCACATCGGCATGACATGCACGGTGGGCGGCGATGGCTCGGGTGCAGCAGGCGGCTCGGCCACCGGCAGGGCTGGCGCGGGGGCCTTCGCCCGGAACCCCTCGGGCCAGGCCTCGGCGCGCACGCTCCAGGCGGCCGGGCGAGTGCTGCCGGCGGGCGTCGCGCCGGGCCGGCGGACATGCACCACCTCGACCGCTCGGCTCCCGCCGCCGGCGAACTTGCCGCGGCGCGGGATGCTGACGATGCGATGCTGTTCCTCAGGTGCGTTGACGGTCCGCCGCGACGGGCGGCCGGAGAAGACACGATCGATGTCGGACATCTGCTTCCACACTGATGGGTGCCGTTGCCGGCATCCGGTACTTGCGAACGTCTTGCTCGGGGCAACTGCCGAGCCCATGGTGCAGCCGGCCCCTGCGGCGAAGCAACACGGCGACTCCACCGCGAGTTGCTCCGCGTCCATCGCGGCACGGCGGTCAAGGCACGGTCAAAGCAACTTCTCGCGCCAGGCGGGTCGCAGCGCCGCGAACATCTCGGCCAGCACGGCGTAGTCGCGTTAGCCGCAACGCGCCAGCGTCTGTGCCGCGGCGGTGTCGAGCCGGCGGTACAGGCACCCCGAGGTTTTGGACGGTTTCATCGGGAGGACGCTGTCGCGGGAACCCGCTTCGGACGCAGGCATCTCGACCGAACATCCAACCTCTCCGACCGCTTGCTGTCCGTCCAGGTCCGGCTGGAGACCATGGACGGCCCGCGCCACTGACCGAGGCGGACTGGCGCGGGCAGGCCTGTCACCTGATCGGAACCGCCGTCGCCCGGGTCGGCGGCCGACGTCCCGCACCCGCTTGCCCAGCACGATCCACCCTGTCGCCGGCGGACCGCCGGCGCCACGCGACCATCATGTCAATCGTTGCTGTTCGAGGGTCGGCACCGCAGTCGCAGAGCCGCTGCTCTACAGCCAGCCACGGTCGCGGAAGGCCACGAGATCGACACCCGCCGGCGCATACCACCCTCCAGCCCGGTAGCGGGCACCCAGTTGGAGCGCGATCTCCTTGTTGCCGAACGGAATGCGCAGCGGCGTGTCACCCGCAGCGGCCGGGCCAGCCGGGACGCCGCCCCGCCGATGCCGTTCCGACCCGGCAGGTTCCGCCCCTACGCGGCGGGATGGCCTTCGGCTACCACTCCGGCCCGGCGGCGCCGGTGCCGCCGACGTGCCCATCGCATCCAGTTCGGGGGAGGCACGACCGGTGCCGGCCTCGGCACCGCCCATCGATCCGGCGGAAGCCCGGGGCTTGCGGCGCCGTGCCGGCCGTTGCGGGGATCCGCCTGTCGCCCGGCCGCGCCGGGACGCCTTCCCCGGCTGCGCCACCGCCGAGGCCAGCAGCGCTGCATCATCGGCCGGCATGGTCTCCGTCAAGCGGCCGATGATGCGGCTGGCCTGGGCGCAAACGGCATCGATGGCACCCACCATCTCCTGCTCCCCGACCAGCACCTGGTCGAGCAGCAACTCCATCTGTGCTGTCACGCCAGGATCGACCAGCGCCGAGTCGGCGCGCTCCAGCACGCCGAACAGCGCCAGGCCGCGCTCGGTCGGCACGATGTGCTTGCCGTCGATCCGCAGGAACTCCTGCGCCTTCAGGCCGCGAATGATCTCGGCACGGGTCGCCGGCGTGCCGATGCCTTTCGCCTCTTTCAGCCGGTCCTGCAGCGCGGTGTCCTCGACGAAGCGCCAGGCGTTCTGCATCGCCTCGATCAGGGTGCCCTCGTTGTAGCGCGGCGGCGGACGGGTCTGCTTGTCCTCCACCGCGGCGTCCCGCAGCCGGGCCGGCGCGCCGTCGCGCAGCGCCGGCAGCAGCTGGGCGTCCTCGCCCCGTTCCTCTGCCGGCGTCCATTCGGGGAAGGCGGCACGCCAGCCGAGCTCGACCGGCTGGTGGCCCACGGCACGGAACTCGCAACCCCGGACGTCCAGCGTCGCCGTGGTCTGGCGGTAGCGGAAATCCGGCATCATTGCCGCCAGGTAGGCGCGGGCGATGACGTCGAACAGCCGCCGCTCGTCGGCGTTCAGGCGCGGCCAGATCTCACGCAGCGCGCCGACCGTATTCACATTGGGGATGACGGCGTGGTGGCTGGCGCCGGCCAGGCCCCTGTCGTGGAAGGCGCCGCTGGCGCCGCGGCGGATCAGGGGTGGCTCCGGCACCGGGATCGGCGCATAGGCGCGCCCGGCGCGCAGCCCGGCGACGATCCGCGGCACATCCCCTGCCAGGCTTTCCGGCAGATAGCGGATTTCGGCCCGGGGATAGGTGATGACCTTTTTGCCCTCGCCGTCATACAGCGCCTGCGCCAACTCCAAGGTGCGCGCGGCCGACCAGCCGAAGCGCGATCCGCAGAGACGCTGCAGCGAGGGCAGGTCGTGCAGCCGCGGCGGCGACTGCCGCTTGTCCTCGACGCGGATCGCGAGCGGGCCGCCGAACCCCTCGGCCGCTGCGGCGATCGCCTCGGCGTCGGCGCGCGTGCGGATGCGGTCCTTCGGCGCATGGCGCATCCGGAAGCGGCCGGCCTCGGTCTCGGCGGTGGCGACGACCTCGAAGTAATCCTCCGGAACAAACCGGCGGATCTCCAGCTCGCGCCGGCAAACGATGGCCAGCGTCGGCGTCTTCACCCGCCCGACGCCAATCACCGCGCGGGCGCCCCTGGCCAGCGTCACGGTGGCGGTGCGGGTGAGCGAGAGATTGTAGATCTGGTCGGCCTGCCGCCGGGCCACGGCAGCGGCATACAGCGGCGCGTACTCCGCGTTCGGCTTGGCACGGGCAAAGGCGTCGCGGATCGTTTGCGGGTCCTGGGCGGTGAACATCACCCGCATGACCGTGCCTCGGTAGTCGTAGTGCTCCAGGATCTCCTGGCCGATCAGCTGGCCCTCGCGGTCGCAGTCGGTGGCCAGCCAGACCCGCTTCGCCCGGCGCAGCGCCTGGCGGATCGCCTGCAGCTTGGCCGCCTTGTTGCCGCCGGTGGCGGGCTTGGTGCCGTACAGCCCCTCCGGCCGCAGCAGGACCGTGCTCCAGCGCCGCCAGGCCGGGACCACGTCCTCCGGCTCGGCCAGGTCGAACAGGTGGCCTTCGGCCGGCAGGACCGGGCCGTAGCGGGTGCCGATGGCGGCGCGGACGTCCTTCGCCTGGCTCGTCTTTTCCGTGATGACGATCTGGTCGGTCATGCCGGAGCTCCACATGTTCCCTATAGGTTCCTGGGCGGGAGCGCCAGGGCGGGAAGGCCGGGCCAGACGAATTTCACCCGTCGCAGCATCGGTGCGGCGTGCCGATCTAAGCGGGAATGGCGTGGGCAGGCGCCGCGACGGTCAAGCAGGGTGGGCGCCATGCCCCCCTCCACCGCCACCAATGTTCTTCAGGGGATCACCCTGGCCCCTTGCGCGGGGCGGCTGCCCACCCCGACCATCGGCCAATGCCTGACAGCCCCGCATCCGCTGCGCCGGCCTCAGCCGCGGCCCTGGAGGTGCTGGCCGGGCTGGTCGAGCGCGTGACCTTCCACAACGCCGAGAACGGCTTCTGCGTGCTGCGCGTGAAGGCGCGCGGCCGCCGCGACCTGGTCACCGTGGTCGGCCACGCCGCCACCATCGCCGCCGGCGAATGGGTCAATGCCGGCGGTGCGTGGGTGAACGACCGCGAGCACGGCCAACAGTTCCGCGCCAGGTTCCTCCGCACCTCGGCCCCGACCACCGCCGAGGGCATCCGCAAGTACCTGGCCTCCGGCATGATTCGCGGCATCGGCCCGGCCTATGCCACCAAGCTGGTCGGCGCCTTCGGCGAGGCGGTGTTCGAGGTCATCGAGGCCAGCCCCGAGCGGCTGCGCGAGATCCCCGGCATCGGGCCGGTGCGGGCCAGGCGCATCGTCGCCGCCTGGGCCGAGCAGAAGATGGTCCGCGAGATCATGGTCTTCCTGCACCAGCACGGGGTCGGCACCTCGCGGGCGGTGCGGATCTTCAAGACCTACGGGGCGGAAGCCATCCGGGTGATGACCGACAACCCCTACCGGCTCGCCCGCGACATCCGCGGCATCGGCTTCCGGACCGCCGACGCCATCGCGGAGCGGCTCGGCATCGCCCGGGACGCCCTCATCCGGGTCCGGGCCGGGATCTCCTACGCGCTGTCGGAGGCGACCAACGAGGGGCATTGCGGCCTGCCCCGGGCGGAGCTGGTCGCGCTCGCCGGCAAGCTGCTGGAGGTGCCGGCCGAGCTGATCGGCATGGCGCTCGACTTCGAGCTGGCCGAGGGCAGCGTGGTCGCCGACACGGTCGGCGAGGCGGACTGCGTGTTCCTGGCCGGGCTGCACCGGGCCGAGCGGGCGATCGCCGACCGGCTGTTGGCGCTGTCCCGGGGCGCGCCGCCCTGGGGCACGATCGACGCGGAACGGGCCCTCCCCTGGGTCGCCGCCCGGATCGGCCTGGAGCTGGCGCCCAGCCAGGCCGCGGCGGTCCGCATGGCGCTCGCGGCCAAGGTGCTGGTGATCACCGGCGGCCCCGGCGTGGGCAAGACCACCATCGTCCGCGCCATCCTGCGCATCCTCGCCGCCAAGGGCGTGCGCATGCTCCTGGCCGCCCCCACCGGCCGGGCCGCCAAGCGGATGACCGAGGCCACCGGCATGGAAGCCCGGACCCTGCACCGGCTGCTGGAGGCCGACCCGGCCAAGGGCGGCTTCCGGCGGGACGCCGAGACCCCGCTCGACTGCGACCTGCTGGTGGTGGACGAGACCTCGATGGTGGACGTCCCGCTCGCCAATGCCCTGCTGCGGGCGGTGCCGGACGGGGCGGCCCTGCTGGTGGTGGGCGATGCCGACCAGCTGCCCTCTGTCGGGCCGGGGCAGGTGCTGGCCGACCTGATCGGCTCCGGCGCGCTGCCGGTGGTGCGGCTGACCGAGGTGTTCCGCCAGGCGGCAGCGAGCCGGATCGTGGTCAACGCCCACCGGATCAACCGCGGGCTGATGCCGGAGCTGGAGCGGGCGGCGCCGGAGAGCGACTTCCATTTCGTGCCGGCCGGCGACCCGGAGACCGCCGTCCAGCGCATCGTCGAGCTGGTCGGGACCCGCATCCCGCGCCGCTACGGGCTCGACCCGATCCGCGACGCCCAGGTGCTGTGCCCGATGCAGCGCGGCGGCGTCGGCGCCCGCTCCCTCAACATCGAGCTGCAGGCAGCGCTGAACCCGGCCGGCGAGAGCCGGGTAGACCGCTTCGGCTGGACCTTCGCGCCGGGCGACAAGGTGATGCAGCTCGACAACGACTACGAACGGGAAGTGTTCAACGGCGACCTCGGCCTCGTCGAGGCGGTCGACCTCGAGGCCGGTGAAGTGGTGGTCGGCTTCGACGGGCGAACCGTCACTTACGGCTTCGGCGAGCTGGACGCGCTGGCGCCGGCCTATGCCGTGACCATCCACAAGAGTCAGGGCAGCGAATACCCGGCGGTGGTGATCCCGGTGCTGACCCAGCACTACGCCATGCTGCAGCGGAACCTGCTCTACACCGGCGTCACCCGCGGCAAGCGGCTGGTGGTGCTGGTGGGCCAGCCGCGGGCGGTCGCCATCGCGGTGCGCGGCGTCGCCGGCCGGCGGCGCTGGTCGAAGCTGCGGGAGTGGCTGGCCACGGGAACACCCGCCGCGGCGTTATGACCCGCTTGGCAGCCGGCGCGCGAAGCAGCTTGCTGAACGCAGCTTGGCGTGGCGCGCAGATCGGCAGCGGATGCCGAAACCACGCGGCCCTGGCAACACGCTGCTCTGCCCACCGCTTAGCGAAGGGCGCCCTTCCATAACCTTCTTTTATCTGGCAAAAAGCCAGACGGTTGGGCGGGACACGCAGGAGCTAGAACTCAATCTGAAACTCCTTTGCGAGCAACCTTGACTCAGGTCATGTCGTGTTCGTCAGCCAGCAACGAGCCGTGCAAAATCACCCGGAGGCATTGGCCTGCCGTAGTGGTAACCCTGCACCTCGCCGCAGCCCTCGGCGACGAGCATGTCGGCCTGCCCCGCATTCTCCACGCCTTCGGCGTTCGCCCTGACCCCGAGGCTGCGCGTGATGCCGACCACAGCTCGCACGATCGCCGCCGAGTTGGCGTCATTGCCGAGGTTCTGGATGAAGCTGCGGTCGATCTTGATCTTGTCGAATGTGAACTTCTGCAGGTAGCCGAGGCTGGAATATCCCGTCCCGAAGTCGTCCATGGCGATCTTCACACCGAGCGCGTGCAGGCGGTTGAGCATGGCGAGCGTGTCGTCGGTGTCGTTCAGCAGCACCCCTTCCGTGATCTCGAGTTCCAGCCGCGACGGCTGCAGCCCGCTCGCCTTGAGCGCGCTGGCGACAGCCTCGTAAAGGCCCGGCAGGCGGAACTGGACGGCGGAGACGTTCACGGCGACCCCGAGGTGCTCCGGCCAGCCTGCCGCCTCACGGCAAGCCTCGTGCAAAGCCCAGGCGCCGATGGGAGCAATGAGGCCGGTCTCTTCGGCCACGCCGATGAAGCGGTCCGGCGGAACGTTGCCGTGGCCCGGGCGTGTCCAGCGCAGCAGGGCTTCCGCGCCAATGACCCGGCCCGACGGCAAGGCTACCTGTGGCTGGTAATGCAGTCGGAGATGCCCCTCGGCGAGCGCCAGGCGCAGATCGGCCTCCATGGCGCGCCGCTCCATCAAGCGCGCGTTCATCTCCGGCGAGAAGAAGCAGAAATCGCCTCGTCCGCGCTCCTTCACCTGGTAGAGCGCCAGGTCTGCCTCGATCATCAAGCGCTGCGGGTCCGCCTCCCGCGTAGGATGGGCCAGCGCGATGCCGACGCTGACGCCGACAGTGACCTCATGGCCGTCGATACCGACCGGCCGCTCGATGGCAGCGATGATGCGACGGGCTAAGCTCTCCGCATCGGTCGGCTGCGCAGCCTGAGGCTGGATGACGGCGAACTCGTCCCCACCCAGCCGAGCCAGCGTGTCGCTCTCGCGCAAGCAAGCGGACAGCCGGGCGCTGACCTCGCGCAGCAGCTTGTCGCCGGCCGCGTGGCCGAGCGTGTCATTCACCTCCTTGAACCGGTCGAGGTCGAGGCAGAGCACTGCGACTGTGTGCCCGTTGCGCCGGGCGAGGGCGAGCGCCTGCGTCAGCCGGTCGCCGAAGATCGCCCGATTGGGCAGCCCGGTCAGCATGTCGTGCGCCGCAAGGTAGGCCGTGCGTTCGAGCGCGCGGCGCAGCATGCGCAGCGGCACCGTCCGGAGCGTGAGAAAGATGAGGCCGCCGAGGAGTACGGAGGAGGTCGAGACGAGCCCGGTCGCAATCAACTCTTCCCGGAACGAGCGGGCGGCCTCCGCCTGGCCTATGATCCGCTCACCCTCGCGCACCGGGGCGCTTGCGGAGAGCACAGGCCAGGCCAAACCCTGTTCCGGGCCGGCCTCCATGACGAGCTTGCCATTGGCTCCAAACACGCTGCGCCGTTCCGGCACTGCAGCCCGGCCATTGTGTGACGGCGCCGTGACGTGCAGATCTTCGAACTCCCAGAACGCGGGGTTCGCGCGCGCCATCTCGGCGACTTCGGCCGCGTGCAGCGTGGCACTGGTCTCGAGCCGGCCGTCCAGGCGCCCATAAGCAGCAAACAGGTAGGCCGCTGGCAGTGCCAGCGCGGTGGTCAGCGCGGCAGCGGCAGCCAGTAGCGTCACCACCCGTGCCATATCATCCGGCGCAGCCCTGCGGGCCGACAGGGCCGCAGAGGCCCAGGCTGGGACGAGCCGCCGAAGCAGGCTCGACAGCAACGGGGGAGCGACTGAGCTGGACACGATGTCCCTCGAGGGCAGCGGGGTCTGGTAGAAGCAACGATGCGAAAAACTAGCCGGTATGGCGTGGCGACGCACGCCTGGCCCGTGCCTCAGTAAGGGCCTGGCGCTCGTGAACGCTTTGCACCGCGCCCATTGAGGCACCGGCCCAGCTCCTGCCCGAGGTGATCGCTCTATGATGCGAAATACCTCTCCTGAGCTGCCGAGGGGAACCTGTCGCCAGAGGGGCCGAGGGCCGTGTCTCAGCTGACCATCACCGGTGGACCCGCCTTCGGGATATGCCGGCGTAACGCGAGCGGCCTCGCTCTGCTGTGCCTTCTGATCGGCGCATGGCCCGCGCATGCAGAGACGACCGCGCGTGACCTGCAGACGATCGCGCGAGCATTGGCATTCCTGGAGCCCGCGCCGTCGGGTCTCGTCGAACTCGGCATCGTGTACCCGGTCGGCTCCATCGATGGTCGCGCCGAGGCCGAGCGGTCGGCCACCGCCATGCGCGACGGGCTTCGTGCTGGCGCCATCCAGCTCCGCGGCCGGCCCATGACCCTCGACGAGGCCGCCTCGGCCCCTCCCGCAGCCCTTCTCCTCACGGAGGCCGCCCTGCCGCAAGGCGACCGGCTCGCCGCCCTGCTGGCCGGCAGAGGCGTCCCGACGATCAGCACGAACCCGTCCGCCGTGGCGTCCGACAAAGCAGTCATGGCGGTCCGGGCCGAGCCACGAGTCGAGATCATCGTCAGTCGCGCCGCCGCGCGAGTGGCAGGTGTCGCTTTCTCAGCCGCTTTCCGCATGATGATTCAGGAACGCTGACCGTGTCTCACAAGCGTCCCCGCCTCCGTTCCTGGCATGCAGCTACCCTGCTGTCGCTTTCCGCCCTGGGCGCATCGGGTAGCGCCGTGTCGCAGGTGCTCAACTATGACGCCCTCGAGCAGCTGTTCGAGGAGCCTGTGACAACCAGTGCGACGGGCAAGCCGCAGCGCGCGTCCGAAGTGCCGGTGGCGATGGACATCATCACGGCCGAGCAGATCCGGCGCTCCGGCGCGCACGACATTCCTACGGTGCTGGCGCGCTACACCTCCCTCGACGTGCAGCAATACAACGAGCATGACTTCTCCGTCGGCGCTCGCGGCCTGACCACGCCGATGAACCCGCGCATGCTGGTGCTGGTGGACGGCCGCCAGGTGTACCTGGATGACTACGGCCGTACCAAATGGGCGGCATTGCCGATACAGCTCGGCGAGATCAGGCAGATCGAGGTGGTGAAGGGTCCGAACACGGCGCTGTTCGGCTTCAACGCGGTTGCCGGCGTCATCAACATCGTCACCTACAACCCGGCCCATAACCAGGTGAACAACGCCACCGTCCGGCTCGGCACGCACGGCTACCGCGAGGTCTCCGGTGTGGCGACTGCGCCACTTGGCGAAGGCAGCGGCATCAGGCTCTCGGCCGGGGTGCGCGATTCATCGCCCTGGCGAAGTGGCTTCCTAGCCGGCGAGGATGGCCGCGATTACCGACAGAACCCGGAGCGCGTCCAGCTCGCCACAAACACCGCTGTCCGGATCACAGACCACGTTCAGGCCTCGTTCGACGCCAGCTATTCTCGTACGCGGGAAACCGCCCTCGATCTCGGATCCCTGGGCTTCAATGATACGAGGACCTGGAGCTTGCGGGGGCGTGTTGCCGCCGAGACCGGCATCGGCCTGGTTGAAGGGTCTGTCTACCACAACGGCCTCGAAGGGGACCTGTATCGAAGCTTCCACATTGGCCAGGGTGTCACGGTGCTGCAGCTCAGTGACACCTTCAGGCTCGGCACGCGCCACACATTGCGGCCGTCGGTGGAGTTTCGCCACAATGCCCTGGATACCGGCACCGTGCGGGTCGGCTACGACATGGTGGCGGTCGGCGCCATGTGGAACTGGGCCATACTCGACACGCTCGAACTCACCCTGGCTGGCAGGCGCGACCAGGTATGGCTGACAGGTTCAGGTTACAACACGGCCTCCGATCTCAGCCGCGATTCGCTCTACAACAACCGCGACTTCGGCACTTACGCCTACAATGCCGGCCTTGTCTGGCGGCCCAGCCCGGCCGACACGGTCCGGGTCTCGGCCGCACGCGGCGTTGGCATGCCCAGCCTGGCCGACCTGGGCGTGTTCAACCGCTTCGGGCCTTTCCTGGTCGCCGGCAATCCCGCCCTCAAGCCAACAATCGTCGACAATTATGAGATCGGTTACCGCAGGCAAGTGGCAGCGCTCAGCGGCAGCGTCGGCGTTGCGGCTTTTCACCAGGTCAACCACGACATCAGTGGCAGCTTTCAAACACCATGGGCTAACAATGCCGGCCTTCCCGGCCTCTCCAGGACACCGCGGTCGTTGCCAACCTTGGAGATCTCGGGCATCGAACTGTCCGGCAAAGGTCGGCTCGCGCATGGCTTCGATTGGGGTCTCGAGTACCGGTTGGCAGCGGTGTCGGGCTCGCTCGATCCAGCTGTCACGCTCGACCCGAAGCATGCCTCGCCCCGGCATCTTGTTTCTGCCCGATTGGGTTGGGGAAGCGGACCGCTTCAGGCCGACGGCTTCCTGCGCTACGCCAGCACGGCTTCCGCCTGGCGCTATGCCAACAACGTCCCGACCTATGTCACCGTTGATGATTACGCCTCAGTGGGTGCGCGAATTGGCTACCGGCTGAACGACAGGTTGGTTCTAGCACTCGAAGGCATGAACCTGCTCAGCGAGAAGCAGCGCCAATCGATTGGATTGCAGGCGCGTCGCTCGCTTTATGTTTCGCTAAGAGCTGATTTCTAACAAGTCGGCCTAAACGGTTGTCCATGTCATGAAGAACTACCTGAGCGGCGATCGATGACGTTGTTGCATGGGTCGCCCGGTATGGACGTGTCGGGTTGGCTGGTAAGGGCGAGCCCCCGGTTATCGAGGGCTGCACCAGCCTTCGACGCACAATGATGGACGCCGCGCTGTTTGCGGCACCAAAAGAAGATTTCCGCAGAGTCACATTACCTCGTCGGGTGTTAAGACTGGTCAGTACGTCTGAGCATGCTGCCCATGACCCGCGATTTTCTCACGCTCTGTCCCGGTCCCATTGACGTCGCTTCTGGTGCAGACCTGGTGACCCAGGCTGCGCTGTTTCGACTCATCGTTGAGAACACGGTGGAGGTGATCGTCCGCTACGACTCTAACTATCGGCGCGTTTACATTTCTCCCTCATCGCGCGAGATGCTGGGCTATGACCCGGCGGAGATGCTAGGCAAGCCTGCATATGAGCTAAACCATCCAGATGATTTGGAGCGCGCTAATCGGACTCTCCGCGGCATTGGTCCGGGCAATCCGTGCAGCAAACTCATTTTTAGGCTTCGCCGAAAAGACGGTGTATATATTTGGTTGGAGACGCTGTATCATCGTGTTGCATGGGTCAGCGGCGTGAACGCATAGATCCCTGCCCGCATATGGGATCATGCGATGCGGACGTATTCCGGCCGCCCAAGCTCGAGCATGCGGTTCAGCACGTTGGCGGCGA
>NZ_SMOA01000158.1 GCF_004353985.1 Paracraurococcus ruber
TGGGCACGCCTGAAAGAATGGCGCGCGGTGGCAACCCGCTACGAAAAGACCGCCCGTTCCTTCCTCGGCGTCCTCTGCTTCGCCGCCACCCTCGATTGGCTCAGGAGCTAACAGACCCTAGTGTTCCAGCGGCTGCGCCAATGGTGATCGTCGGCGATCGTACGGAAAGCCGGCGCGTAAGCCTTCGAATATTCGATAATTCCGGAAATATGGACGTTTTACACATCGGCTTATGCATCGGGCAAGGTGTTCAGTCGGTTCTCAAGGTGCGGCTACGGTCTGGCACAGAGTCCGGAATGCCGGTATTCCGGGCTACCGGTATACGGGGTTGGCGCGTGATGGTCCGGCCGCTCTGACCGGTTCACAGCGCTGCATCTCGGGCAGCATCTGCCGTCGGGATAGAAGTCCCGCTGGGCGTGGGGGATGGGTAGGTTCGGCCCCGGATAAAGTCGCTACGCGCGCAAGGGCCGCGGCTAAACTTCAGGGATGCGGATCGCTGGCTCCGGGGTTGCACTGCACACCGCCTCCGTGAACCTTCTTTGCCCCAAGAGCCTCCGCCCGAAGGAGTGCCGCAGGCGCCATCCCAGGACCGGGCCGGGGGCCAACCGGAACGCGCGGAGGACACCGCAGGGTGTGGGGTTTAGGGAGACCGGCAGGACATGAAGCTACGGTGGAAATCCCGCCGACGACCGGAGCTGGCGCGCTGGAGCCGAGTTCTGCAGGTGGTGCCTGCAGGGGCGGTAGATCTCCCTAAACCCCACACTGGTGGCCGTGCCACAGGCGCCAGTCAGCCCTTCGCCAGCTTGGGGACAGGGGGCGGGCTCGGGTGCAGGACGATGTGGCTATCCTCGATATCCACGCGGGCCTCTGGATAGGCCGAGACCGCCTCCGCCAGGGCTTCTAGGAAGCGCGGCTTCCAGCGCCACAGGTGCTGGTAGCCGGCGCCGAACTGCTGGTAGAGGTCCTTCCAGCCGATCGGCGTGTGGCGCTCCAGATGGTGCAGGCGGAACGCCAGCCAGACGTAGATATCGAGCGCGGTTGAGCTATCCTTGAGGCGCTGGATCGCGGCGTCGCGCAGCGGCACGGGATGCCGTCGCAGCTGCTCGAAGAAGTCGTTGTCGAGCAGCACGCGATCCTCGAACAGGGTCTCCTGCCGGGCGTCGCCCTTGCCGGAGTCGTGGAAGAATAGGCCGGACTTGATGATGCGCTCGTTGCTCATCATGGTCGGCCCGATGGCCTGCGCCCCTGCCTTGCTCTCGGCCTGCCAGGTGAAGCGCATGGTGCAGGTGGCGATGCGGCGCGCCTGCTCACGGAGCGCCGCGGCGGTCTCGCCGCCGACCGATAGGCCCATGCGGCCCATCCAGGCACGCATGGACCGGCCGAGGTTGACCTCGCGGCTGTTCGTCAGCACGGCCTGGGTTTGCAGATAAATCAGGATCAGCCGCGCACGAGCGCCATAGGGCACGCCCATCATGCGCGCTGGGCCGTCCCCGAGCTTGATGCGCCCGGGCTCGACGATCAGGGTGAGCGGCCCGACTGTACGCTCCCAGGGCGCGTCGTCGGGCAGCCGGCGGTGGGGGAGGGAGGTGAGGCAGAGGCCGGAGTAGCTGAAGCCCTTGCGGTTGCTGTCGTCGCCGAGGACCTCGCCAGCGATGTCCACCAGCGGCCTGTCTTGTGGCTCAACCATCTGCCGGGCAGCGGCGCGGCCGTGGACGAGAACGAGCTGACGCACCCCCTTCGCCGCGTCTGCCATAGCCGTCCCTCGAATCACCCGGTCATGGCGCACCATGGCGAGCCGCATCGTTGTGCGCAATGTGGGGTTTAGGGAGGCCGTCAATAGGAAGAGGATAATTGCTCTCTAATTGAAGTAGCACCCTAGACCCCACGGTATAACTGCGGTTTCCAACCTAAGTCCCACACCTGCCTCCCTTTGCCCCACGGGATAAGCCTCTGGCTGTGGACAACGGCGTGACTTGCGGGTCACGCGAATCGGGCGCCGCTCGCACCGTGCAGCGGAACCATGGCCCAGTTGGGGATGCACCCACGGCCGCCGGGCGCGCTGGCCGTCCGTTAGCAGGGCTCCACGGCACTTCGGAGCAGACCATGGCAGCACTCGGGGGCTCGTCGGCGGTCACGGGTCGGGAACGTCGTCGGGCGTGTGGCCGGCACCATCCGCGCCGCGCTCCGGCCCAGTCACTACTGTGGCCTCGTTCACCAGGGGCGTCAGCGTGACATGGCTCGTGGCGTGAGCTGCGCGGCGATCCGCGTCGAGGGCCGCCGCCAGGGCCACCTGGGCCTCCCCGGGGAGCAATGCATGCGCCTGCGCCAGCGGCTCCCGCCAGCCCGGGCCGCGGCTCCAGGCCTCGTGCCACGCGGCGGCCAGCTCGAAGGGACGCTGGCGGGCGAGCACGTCGAGGAGCTGCGCTGCCTGGGCCAAGTCCTTGCGCGCCTTTGCTTGGTCGTCGCGGCGCCGCGCCACGATCAGCTTGTGCAGGGCGAAGCGCTCCGGCGCAGGGACGTTGATCGGCACCCCGGCGCCGTGAAGCGCCACCGCCTGCACCTCGCGGTGGATCAGAAAATCGAGGTAGCGCAGCGGATGGCCATCCGCCCCGAGCGCCGGCAAGGGAACGGGTGCGCCGTCGGTGTCCGGGTCACGGTTCGGTGTCAGCACCTCGACCCGGTACTCCCGGCCAATGCCATAATAGGCGGAGCGCGCCTCGGCATGGGTCTGCCCCGGCAGCCCAGGCAGGCGGCGGAAGCGCGGGTCAGCGCGTCGCAACACCGCTTCGAAGTCGGGCGCGTCGATCCGGTCGCCGACCGCGCCCGAGACGTCCACGAACTGCGCCAAGTCGAGGTCGCCGGTGCGCGTCGCCGCCAGCCCGAGGCGTTCGCCGAGTAGGGCGCCGTAAACCTGGTAAGCGACAGTGCCGATGACGACGGCGCGGAGGCGGAAGACGCCCGCTGCCTCAAGCGCGATGAGCACCCGTCCTGTCAGGGCGTCCGGTGCCGTCAGCGAGGCGGCCCGCAGCGCGGCCACCATGCTATGCCGCTGCCGATCCTCGGTGCGGACCTGCCGGTGGTGCGCGATGCGCGCCAGCAGGTCGGGCGTCTCGGGCCCGACATACTTCTGCGATCGCCCGCCTGGCGCCGCGGGGTCGGCGGCCTGCCAGTACCAGTAGCGCCGGCCTTTGACGGTCTTGGCGACGAAGGCGCCATTACCGGCGAAGTCACGGTCCGCTGCGGCAAGCCAAGCCTGCTCGACCAACTCGGCATAAACGGTCTGGATTGGCAGCGGCACGGGGGTCGGCATAGCGGGCGTCCGGGGTGGGTGGCGGCCAGCAAGTTATACTCATGTTTGCCGTCAGAGTATAACGGGGAGGATGCGTGGTCACACCGTGCTGGAGATCATGCTTTTCGCTGCAGCCGTGAGGGCCAGCATTGTTATGACAAAGGAGGTGCGGCTGGCAGCGCTGGCCAGGCAAAGAAGCACGTTTCGCTAGTCACACTCCATAAAAGCCTTTCCAGAGCCTTTTTGCGGATTGCCCGAATCAGCGCAAGCTGCTGGAATCGCCACATGTCTGCGCTCGTCCCGCTGCCCGATGCCGACCTCGCCCGCGCCGCCGGCTATGCCCGTTAGGCGTTGTCGCCGGCGACGCTGGCCGCCTACGCCGCGGACTGGGCGGGCTTCGAGGCCTGGTGCCGGGGCAGGGGCGTCGCCACCCTGCCAGCCACCCCGGCGACCGTCGCCGCCTACCTCGCCGGCATCGCCCGCCGCCACGGCACCCCGGCCCGCCGCGCCGCGGCGATCGGCACCGCCGAGCTCCGCCGCCTGGTCGCCAGCTGCACCGACGGCCTCACCGGCACCCGCGACCGCGCCCTGCTGCTGCTGGGCTTCGCCGCGGCGCGGCAGCCCTGCGGCGGAGCGAGCTGGTCGCGGTGCAGCGCGAGCATCTGACCATGACGCCGGAGGGCCTGCGGCTGCTCACCCCGCGTGCCAAATCCGACCAAGGGGGGGGGAGTGGCGCCGAGCTCGGCATCCCGCGTGGCATGAAGGTGAAGACCTGCCCGGTGCGGGCGGTAGAAGCCTGGCTGCAGGCGAGCAGCTGCCGCTACGGCCCGGTGTTCCGCAAGATCGACCGCTGGGGCAACCTCGAGACCAGCGCTCTCCACCCGTATGCCCTGCCGCGGATCCTGGCGCGGCGGCTAACGTTCCTGGCCGCGCCGCCGGCACCGTCGCAGGCGCTCGTCGTGCAATAGGGAACGCGCCGCGCCCGGCGCTGGCATCGCGCCGGTCCACCCCCGTTCCGGGCTGCCGGCATGATGATCGCCACGGTCCGCTCTCCGCCCCGACCCGTGGCGAGGATCGTGTCCGCGCTCAAGCCACCGCCGCATGCGGATCTGCAACGAGCCGCGCGACCGCGTCGGCGAACCGGGAGGCGGTCGCGCTCGCGCCGGCCCGCCGCAGTACGAGCCGCACGGGTGCCACTGGCCCCGGGCTGTCCGCAAGCGCACGGTAAGCAACGCCCGCCACCGCGAGCCGCCGCATTGAGGCGGGCACCACAGACACGCCAAGGCCCGCCGCGACTAAGCTCAGCGTCGCAGGGAGGCGGGGCGCTTCCTGCGCCACCTCCGGCGTGAAGCCGGCTTCGCGGCACGCCGCCAGGATCGTGTCGTAGAGCCCGGGTCCAGTCTGCCGGCGGTAGAGCACAAAGGGCTCTCCGGCCAGCGCTGCGAGCAGCAGGGGCGGCCCATCCTGCTGCCGGGCCAAGGCATGACCCTCCGGCAGGGCTACGAGCATCGGCTCGTCGAGCACCGGCTCGAACCGCAGCCCGGCCACCGCACCGACCGGCGAGCGCACGAAGGCGGCGTCGAGGCGACCGGCCAGCACCGCCTCCACCAACTCTGCCGTGCCCGCCTCGTCCAGCTCAATCCGCACGCCTGGAGACGTCCTCCGGAAGTAGCGGATCGCGGTCGGGACGAAAGGGTGCAGCCCGGCCGAGCTCGTGAAGCCAACGGCGAGCCGCCCGGCCTCGCCCCGTGCGGCTCGGCGCACGGCGTCCTCCACTGTGGCCGCGCGCGCCAGCACCGAGCGCGCCTCCTCCAGCAGCGCCAGACCCGCTTCGGTCGGCGCAACGCCGCGCGGCAGGCGACGAAGCAGCCGGCACCCTAGCCGCGCCTCCAGCCCCTGGATCAAGCGGGTGAGCGGCGGCTGGCGCATGCCGAGCCGTTCGGCCGCCCGAGTGACATGCCCCTCCTCGACGACGGTGACGAAGGCCTCGAGCAGACGGAGCTCAATCATACGATACCTTCCGGGTATCAGGATCGCTCATCACAGCGCCTACACGGCATGAAGCCAAGCGGACATCCTGGGATGGGCCAACCGGAGGTTCCATGCCCATGCCACCGCCCGATCCCGCCGACCTGCTGCTGCGGCAGTTCCTGGCCTGGGTTGCCGACCGCCCACGCGGCTACGCCGAGACCATGGCGGCCTGGCGTACCTCGTGCCCCCGGTTGCCGGTCTGGGAGGACGCGACGGAGGGCGGGCTCGTGAGGCTAGAGCTCGAAGTCGCCGGCACGACGCAGGGCGAGGTACGTGTCGTGCTGACGACGGCGGGCCGGGCGGTGCTCGCCGCGGCGGCAGGATCGGCTGTCCGGGCGTGACCCCGCTCCTCGTCGTCGGTCTTGGCGCCGTGATGCTGGCGACAGCCTTCCTGTCCGGTGTGTTTGGCATGGCAGGCGGACTGATCCTGGTCGGCGTACTGCTGGCACTACTGCCCGTGCCGGCTGCCATGGCGCTGCACGCCGTGACGCAAATCGCCTCAAACCTCTGGCGCGGCCTGTTGTGGTGGCGCCACGTCCGCTGGGCCGCGGCCCTGCCCTTCATTGTTGGCGCGGCACTGATGCTCGCTGGCTGGTCGTTGGTGCGGTGGGTGCCGGACGCGGGGGGTAGCTCTGCTCGCGCTGGGCCTGTCGCCCTTCGCGCTGCGCCTGCTGCCGGCCGATGTGCGGCCCGACCCGGCTCGCCCGCGCGACGGCGTGGCCTGCGGCGCGGCGTCCATGGGACTGATGCTGCTGACCGGCGTATCGGGCCCGCTGGTGGACGCTTTCTTTCTCAGCAGTCGCCTCGATCGGCGAGAGGTCGTGGCCACCAAGGCCGCATGCCAAGTCTTCGGCCATGGCGCCAAGCTCGCCTATTTCGGCAGCCTTGTGAACGGCGCGGCGGGCGTGGACCCTGCGCTGGCTGCGCTCGCGGTCGCCTGCTCGGTGCTCGGCACCACCGCCGCGCGCCGGCTGCTGGAAGCGATGACAGACGTGCAGTTCCGCCGCTGGGCCAACCGGCTAATCACCACCATCGCGTGCTACTATGTGGTCTACGGGACGGTGCTGCTGCTCGGGTCCCCGGGAGAGCCACCATGACGACGGGTGCGCAGCCACGCACGCTGCTGGACAAGATCTGGAGCGCGCATGTGGTGGCGCAGCTGCCCGGCGCTGACCTGCTGTACGTGGACCTGCACCTCCTCGACGACCTGCACAGCCCGCAGGCCTTCGCAGCCCTGCGTGCGGCCGGCCGTGCCGTGCGCCGCCCGGAGGCGGCGGTCGCTGTCCCCGACCACACCGTCCCCACCACAGATCGCTGCGCCGGTATTGGGGACCCGGCGGCGCGGCGGCTGATCGAAACCCTTGCGGCCGATGCGCGATGGGCTGGCGTGCCACTGATTCCGTTCGGGGACCCCCGCCAGGGCATTGTTCATGTGGTGGGGCCGGAGTTGGGGCTTTCGCTGCCGGGGCTGACGATCGCCAGCGGCGACTCCCACGCCTCGACCCACGGCGCGCTCGGCGCACTCGCCTTCGGCGTCGGCGCGAGCGAGATCGAGCAGGTGCTGGCCACGCAGACGCTGCTGCTGCCGAGGCCGCGGACGATGGCCGTGGAGGTCGCCGGCGCGCCCGCCCCCGGCGTTTCGGCCAAGGACCTGGCGCTGGCGGTGGTCGCCGCGCTTGGTCCCGCCGGAGCTCTGGGGCACGTGGTGGAGTTCTGCGGCGACGCCGTGTGGGCGCTTGGCATCGCCGGCCGTATGACACTGTGCAACCTTGCCGTGGAGGCCGGGGCTCGCACCGCCCTGGTCGCGCCTGACGATACGACTTTCGACTTCCTCCGCGGCCGCGAGCGTGCGCCCGTCGGCGCAGCTTTCGAGCGAGCTGTCGCCGCCTGGCGTGGCCTGCGGTCCGACCCGGGCGCGACCTTCGACCGTGTGATCGCCTTGGATGCCGCCCGCGTCGCGCCGCTGGTGACCTGGGGCACCGGACCGGAAACAGCGGTGCCAGTTACGGGTGTTGTGCCGGACCCCGACGACGCACCTGACCAGATAGAACGCGTGCGGCGCCGCCGGATGCTGGACTACATGGGTCTCAAGCCTGGTCAGCGGATTGCCGACCTCACGGTGGACGTGGTGTTCATCGGCTCCTGCGCGAACGGGCGGATCGAAGATCTACGCGAAGCCGCGACGATCGCGCGCGGGGGGCGGGTTGCGCCGAGCGTGCGGGCGCTGGTGGTGCCTGGATCGGGGGCGGTGAAGGCGCAGGCGGAGCAGGAGGGACTCGATCGTATTCTCCTGGAGGCCGGCTTCGAGTGGCGCGAGCCGGGCTGCTCCATGTGCATTGCCATGAACGCGGATCGCGTTGCACCGGGGCAGCGCTGTGCCAGCACCTCGAACCGAAACTTTGAGGGGCGTCAGGGACCGGGTGCGCGAACCCACCTCGTCTCCCCAGCCACGGCCGTTGCAGCCGCGATCACCGGGCGATTCACCGATGTGCGTGAACTGACCGGCGACCGTGCGTCGCAGACCACCCTGTAAGGTGCATCAGCAAAGGGCCCGAACGCATCAACTCGGTCCAAAGGGCCGGTATAGGCCTTACTCTCGCCGTGTGAACTGGCAGGAGTCCTGCCCAGCTATCAGACCCGCAGGGCCCCCGGCTTCCATCGAACGTCGCGCTATGCCGCCGTCATCCGATGATCGCCAAGAATAGCTCAAAGTGGCCAATCGAATGTATCAAGCCGAAGCTCAACATCTTCCAGGCGCAGCCGCTCGATCCCGATCAGCTGGTCCGTCCCTGCTGGTCCGGTCAATAGCCAGCCATCTCTGTCACGACGTATCAACTCGACCTCAGCGAACGTCGCCGGGTAGAGCGCGAGGTCATCACCGCCGGCGCCGACAAGGATGTCGTCAGCCGGGCCACCTGCCAGGACTTCGTCTTCATCAGTGCCAATCACGAGTTGCGGTGCTGTCGCTTCCTCCGATACCGCGTCAGCCGCGCGTCGCTCTGCAAACAGAAAGGCATCGTCTTGTAGCCAATGGATGTCAGTGTTGCGAAGAATGATGTCGCTCAGGCGCGTTGACGAGATCTCAGCCAGCAGGGCCGAATCCAGGCTGCCTGCTTGGTGCCAGAAGGGATCTCCGTCTCGCAACCGGGTAAACTGGTCGGTAAGGATGCGTGCGAAGGTCTCGCCGATGAATGCTTCGGCACGGGGCTGCTCAGCCAACCCGCCAGTCCAGAGATCAAGCAACTCTGTGCTGCCGAAAGCGGCGGCTAGACCAGCGGCGGTGCCGGTATCGTCGGTGAGTTCCTCGAAACGGACATACGGCGCCAGTCCGAGCGCGGTGCGCACTTCGTTCAGCGTCGGCAAGCCCAGATCGCGCCCGCGTTGAATGTTGATGGCGGCGAGGTCCTGCGCGACGGGCGGATCCACGAGAAGGTTGCGCAGATCCTCGACAATGCGTGCATCCATGGCCTGCGAAACATCGGAGGCGAGATGGCGAAGGAACGCATCCGCGCCGCCATCCTGCACGAAGGTGTTTGGCGATAGGAAGAAAGCATCGTGCAGGGCCATCTCACCCCCCTGGACCACACCCTGCTCATCTTTGCGCTCGGTCACTGGCGAGACGGTGGAATGACCCCAACGATAAGCAGCACCGGCGAACTCCAGCGAGATGCGCGGATCAACGGTCGGATCGTACCCGGTGTAGGATGGAATGGCGTCCGGTCCGAGCAGGTGCGGCAGGAACTCGCCATAGGTCACCTGAGCAATTTCGGCCGCCACGATACCGCGTGCCTTGCCGAAGAGCGCATCGCCACTGGCGTAGGGATCTGCGTCGGCAAGCCGATCAACCCACCAATTGTGTTCACGGACAAACAGCGTCTGCAGCGCAGTGAGGGACGGATTCTCCATCGCGCGCACATCGCCTGCCAGAAAGCGATCCTCCTCCACTGGTAGGTTTCTGCCCTCGGACATGCGCATGTGTCCATTGGGCAAGCGTAGTCGCGCTGCCGTCTCCGGGTCGGAGCCGTAGACCATGGACGCGTCAAGCCAGCCGGTGACCGCGTTCACTGCAGTCGCAGGAAGGTCTGTCATGCCTCCGGTTGCTGCATCGGTGACCGCGCGGCCGGCGGAGATGACGCTTCCCGGCGCGAATGCTGGATCGCCATCAGGAACAAGGATGTTGAAGACTTGGCTGCGATCGATTGGTGTGCGGCTCAGATCATGGTCGATGAACTGGCCCCAGGCATAGAGCATTCCGGACAGACCACGCTCATTCCCCACGTTGGCATCGCCCTCGCCCACGACGAGATTGCTGACGACCCTCGGGTTAGGCCCATCCATGGGCACGGACACGTTGTCTGCATATCGGGCGGGAAAGAGACGCAAGAATGCAGTGCCGGCTGCGTTCGCTGTCGACAGCGTGGCGCTGTTACCCCAGCCGTCAATGCTTCGCTCATCCATGGTTTCCGCCTTTGCGCTGCGCACCGAGCGTTACCGCGCTATTGGACGCACGCCGAATCAACGAACAAGTATGAATGTCTTGAGAGCTGAATAGGTGTTACTGCTATTCAGATGTTGCTGCACCAAATGAGCTGAGCAGAGGAAGATCGCAGCTGCACATCTCTCCGGTGGTTTCCAAGGGGCCACATCGACTGAAGACAAGTTCTGAAACGAGGAGACTACGGTGCTCGTACCCGTACACATAGGTCGTTGCGGGTACCAGGCGTCCAGTCGAACCAGAGGCAGGCAGATCGACCCGTGAACCCACAAGGCAGCAGTGTGGCGGGCTGCCGCACTGGGTCATCGTGTTGCATGGGTCAGCGGCGTGGACGCATAGATCCCTGCCCGCGTATGGGATCATGCGATGCGGACGTATTCCGGCCGCCCAAGCTCGAGCATTCGGTTCAGCACGTTGGCGGCGATGGCCACCTCGGTCGCCTGGCGCCCGTCCGTTTGCGAGCGCAGCCCGCCGCCGATGACGCGCTTCCACCGTGAGACGTCGGCTTCCACCAAGGCACGCCAGTTGTAGCCCGACGCGCGCTGCCAGCCCATCCGGCCGCGTTCGGCAACACAGCGCAAATGCGCATCCCGCTGCGTCGGCGCGGTCTCGGCCGCCGCACTCGGCACCGCGCTCGCGCACGGTGGGACGACGACGGCGGCATTGGGGTGCCGCGCCGCGACCGCGGCATAGACATCGTCCCGGTCGTAAGCGCCGTCGCCCGTGAGGGACGTCACGGAACCGTCGACCCGCTCGAGCAAGGGGTCGACCTGCGAGCCGTCATCGGCATCCCTGCCGGTCAGCAACGAGGCGACAACCTGACCGGTGTCGGCGTCGGTGGCGAGGTGGAGCACCTTCCAGGCCCGGCGACGCTTGGTGCCGTGCTTCTCCTCCAACCAGCCACCGGGACCACGTAGCTGCAAACCGGTGCTGTCCACCAGCAGGTGCCCCGGCTCGCCGCCACAGCGCGGCCGCGCCACCTCCAGCGCCTCCGCCCGGCGGCTCAGGGTCGAGTGGTCCGGCACGGCGAGGTGGAGGCCAAGCAACTGCAGAATGGAGCCGATCAGGCTCGGTCTGGCGCAGCACCAGGCGGAACACGGCCCGCAGCGTCAGGGCAGTTGCGATCGCCAGGGCCGAATACTCCGGCTGTCCGCCCCGGCCAGTGCGGGCCTCGGCACGCCAGTTCTCGACCGCCGCCTCGGAGAACCACACGGTCAGGCTGCCCCGAGCGCGCAGGCCCGCGTCGTACTCCGCCCAGTTCGTCACCCGGTGGCGCTGCCGCGGGATGTGGTGCCTACGCTCAGCGTTGGCCTTGAACGGCAAGGTGGGTCCATCCCCGACAGTCGAGGGCTCGCCCTCCTTGCCAGCTTACCCGCCAGCTCCAGACCAAGCGATCCATGCAACAACGCCCTCGATCGTCGCATCCACATAGCCAGCCATGGTGCGACGCTACACGGCTCTGCGAAACGTGACAATTCGTTGCCGGTTAGATTCTGCAATAGAGCCTAGAAATTTCAGGATTTCCGTGCGTGGGAACCCTATGTCGTAGCACACACTTCCACGTGACGATCACGCCATAGCTGCTGACACGGCGGCGCGGCTGCGGGCAACCTTATCGGGCGCCCTCGCATGCCTCCGCAGGGCGCGTCTGGAACAAACCCATTTCCATGACTTTGGCTCCGCGGCCCGGACAGTCGCGGGGCCTTATTTTTGCGCGCGTGGGGCAACCGCCGCTTGCCTGCGGCATGCAGCTCTTTGCGCAGTCTCCATGCTGACTCGCAAAAGTGCTTTTTGCGGTTACATTCTAGTGCAAGCACTGTTTCGCGATACCGGAATGGATTTGTGGACTAAGCGCGGGCGTTAACGGCAGCGTGCTGCCGCGCTGGTTGCTCATCCAGGCGCACAAGAGGAATCTCCTCAACTTCGGCCCCGGGGCACCGCACACCTGCCGGGGCCTTTTTTTGCGCTCTGCGGCAGTCGCGTCTTACCTCTGATAAGCGGACTTACCAAAAGTCAGAACCCTCACCTTGGCCCCTCGCCATGCTATCCTGGCCGCCAGCACAGCGGGCAGGCGCATGCCGGACACCGTGAAGCGGGAGCAACAGGCCGAACGGCTGCAGGCCATCCGCCTGCGCTTCACCATCAACACCCATCTCGAGGACCAGGACATCACCACACCGGCGGCGATCGGCGCCGCGACCGGCCTGCCGCCGGCAGTGGCCGCCCGGCTGCTCTCCCACCGGCAGTGGCGCGAGGGCGATGTCATCGCCCTGAAAGCCGTCGCCGCGCATCTCGGCCTCGAGGTGTCGCTGGAGGGCCTCGACCCCTGGGCGGAGAAGGGTAGGGGGCGATGAGCAGGGACTTGGTGACGGCACCGGCAGCCGCCGTCGCGGACCGCCCGACGCCGGAGGGCGAGCGGGCGCTGCGGGACGCCCTCGGCTACATCGCCCGCGCCGATGCCGCCGAGACCCGCCGGGCCTATGCAGGCGACTGGCGCCATTTCTGCGGGTGGTGCCGGCAGACCGGCTTGGCGCCGCTGCCCGCCGCCCCGGCCATCATCGCCGCCTACCTCGCCGCCCATGCCGGGCTGCATGGCCTGGCGACGCTGCGCCGACAGCTGGCCTCCATTGCCCGGGCGCACCGAGAGGCCAGGCACGCCTTCGACAGCCGCGACCCGGCGATCCGCAATGCGCTGCGCGGCATCGCCCGCGAGCATGCTCGCCCGGCCCGACAGGCGGCGGCGCTGACCACCGCCGAGATCCGCAGCCTGGTCCGCAGCTGCGGCCCCAACCTCGCCGGCCTGCGCGACCGCGCCCTGCTGCTGCTGGGCTATGCCGGGGCGCTACGGCGGGGCGAGCTGGTCGGCGTCGATGTCGAGCCATCGAGCACTCCCCGATGCTGGACCATTTCGCGGTATCAGCGCGACGGCTCGCGCGCCACTGTTCGCTCCGGGTCGACCTGGCAGCTCGTGTTCTAGTACCAAGCGTCGTCGTCGCAGAAAGGCGGAAGGCAGCCCTCCGCGGGAGCATACGTCCCCGCGCAGGACAAATATCCCTCGTTTGCTGCTGACGCGCACTCCGAACGAGCAAAAACATTTTTGCCTTGTCGACGCAACATTGCATATCCTTCACCTGTCAAATGGGAGAAGCCGACATGCGTCGCGCAAGCCTCGCTATGTTCCTTGTCTTTGCGTGCTTTGCGCCGTTAACCGCGTGGGCTCAGGCGACCCCTGTGAAGGATGGGCTCGTCGGCGCTTGGGCTTTCGTCTCAGTGGTGAGCCAGAGCGACGACGGAACGCGGGCCGAGCCGTTTGGGGCAAGCCCAAGGGGCATCATAATCTTTAGCTCGGACGGCCGCTTCTCGCTGTTTCAGTCGTCCACAAATGTCTCGCGCATCGCTACCAACGACCGCGCTTGAGCTGCACCCGGTTTCCCTGGACACCCTTTTGCCCAAGGCGAACCCGGAACGATGATGTGCGGCATGAACGAGATCGAAGATCGGAAAGCAGATGATGGGCCTGTGGGCAGCGAGGGCG